>JAFMHC010000057.1 GCA_017854775.1 Gammaproteobacteria bacterium
TTAGGCACACCGCAGCGGCCATATGAGACAACTCTAGCGATTGGCTTAACGTTTTGCTGCTTCACCTGTTGCTCAGTGGCCAACACAAGCATCGCTGCGCCATCATTAATTCCTGAAGCGTTACCGGCCGTTACCGTACCACCCTCTTTGAAAACCGCTCGTAGCCCGCTCAATCCCTCTAATGAGCTGCTTGCGCGAGGATGCTCATCAGTATCAAAAACCGTCGTGCCTTTACGAGTTTTTAGTTGGTAGGCCACAATTTGATCTTTAAACCGCCCTGCTTCAATGGCGGCCACAGCGCGTTGCTGGCTTTGCAACGATAATTCATCTTGCTGCTCTCGACTGATGTTGTATTTTTTGGCCAAATTTTCAGCCGTGATGCCCATATGCCCAACACCAAAGGGGTCTGTTAGCGCACCGGTTAATTCGTCCTGAATCTTGCCATCACCCATCGGCTGACCCCAGCGATTAGTCGTCAACAGATGACCAGCCGAACTCATACATTCTGTACCACCAGCGACCGCCACGCCAATTTCCCCAAGCTGTAGCTGTTGGGTGGCGAAGGTAACGGCTTCTAAACCCGAGCCACATAGTCGATTAAGCGTCAGCGATTGTGTGTGCACCGGAAGGCCGCCATCGAGCGCTACTCGACGTGACATATACGCATCTTTTATATCGGTGCGAATCACATGACCAACCACGTTCGAGCCAATGCTTTGCGCATCAACGCCGCTACGTGCTACAGCCTCCCTTGTCACGAATGCACCGAGCTCCGCTGGAGACACGCCTTTTAAGCTACCGCCAAAAGTGCCAATTGCGGTGCGAGCCGCGCTTAAAATATATACTTCGTTTGTCATTGGTTTTCCTGAGCGTAAATGCGCTCAAATTTGCGAATACGATTTATGCCAAAACTTTTTAGCGAGTAGATTAATCCAGTCTCGAGTAATAACATCGACTACTCAACTGATATTAACAAGTGACCGACCTTACTGGCTAGCAATGACACGTCATGCTCGCTATTTGTTTGTGTTATCGTCAGATTTATGCGATCAAAACCACTATATTATATCGCCCTTCTCACGCTGATAACTGTCGGCGCTTGGGGCGTATTGCATATTAACAAGCAAGCCAACGACTTAATACAAACTCAATCAGTCGGCCAAGCCGATCAGAGGGCCGGTGACGCGTACTCCAGAAATGTAGAATCTAGCTCAATCGAAGTGATTAAGCCCAGCAACCACGGGTCACTAGACGAGAATGACACACAATTTCACTTCGAATACATTTTAGATCTGATTAACAATGACAAGGCCTTGGCTGCATCGAATGCGATTAATGACCAGTATTCAAATTTGTCGAGCAGCCAACTAGAGTCGCTAAAAACGGCGCTTCTACAATTTGCCTTTCGATCTAACAGCAACGATACCTCGCAGGCAAAATATGTACTATTGGCGACCAGCAAAGCATTCGATGAGCTAATAGTATGGAAGCATCTAGGCGATGCGGCTGTTTCTGATAATGATTGGAACACGGCATTCACCGCCTACCTTCGCGCAAGCGAACTTGAAAACAATCCAATCGACTTAGACCAACTATTACTAAAACTAGTAACTGGCAGCGGCCATTTACGCAGCAGTTTTGAAGCCAACAATGACCTGCTTAGCGTAAAGAGTTTGTATCAAAACTTAAACGATTTACATCCAAATTTTCAGCGCTTTCAATATGAACTAGCGATCTCACACCTAAAACTTGGCGAGACTGAGAGCGCTAAAAGATTATTACAACCGTTGATTTACGATCTTGAGTTAGGCGAAGTATCTACACAAGTATTAGCCCAAATCGACTCTCGAGCTGATCGCCCACCTTCAGAACCACAGCGTGAGCCTGAGACTAACGAGGCCATCACTGACAACACAAAAACAAATATTCGCAGTAGCGATATAGTTGTGCCGCTTATTTCGGTTGGGAGCTCGTTTATTATCGACAGCACAATTGAACAACAATCGGCTCGTTTACTATTAGATACAGGCGCCTCAATTACCTCTCTTTCAAGCGATTTAATAGAGCGACTTAAACTTGACCCCACAGGACAGTCGATTCGCCTTAGCACCGCAAACGGCATTACTAACGCACGCATTTATAGGGTAAAACAGTTGCGGCTTGGCAGCTTAGTGCTGCGCGACATGCTCATTGCCGAAATCAATCTTAGCAATAACCGTAGCTTTCAAGGACTTCTAGGCACCGATGCTCTGAATCAATTACAACCCCAATACAGTTATCTAATCGACAACCAAGAGAGCGCGCTTATTTTCAGAAAGCGCTAGGGCTTTATCAACTATTAGCAACCAATGTATGAGCGCTGAATTTCGATGCTGAATAGGTTCTAAGAACAACCAGGGGCACCACCTTTTATCTCTATCTTCGGCTTCCAGCCCTAGAAATAAAATACCTTACCACCTCTTTATTGAAAGCATCTATAACTGAGCAAAGAGTAACTCATCGTCTATCAACATCAACTCATGCCAATCCAAATCGTTTTCACTGAATGCTTCAAAGGCAATTTTTTGCTCTGCACTAATCCCTTGATGTTGATCATCGACGCCAATAAAAAATAGCCCTGCTGAAAAGACAAGCATGAAACTCAGCATAACGGCCGATTGCAATAATGAGGGTGGCCAAAGGAATAATTTACCTAATGAGGTCAATGATGTCGAATATGGTTTATCTGCGGCAATTTGCTGCGATGTTTGTTTTGCGCGCTCGAGAATAGAAGCCTGCAGATATTGAGTGCTGGGCACTACCTCTCTTTGGTAGTCAGCCTCATCAAAAAAGTGAGTCCCGCTTTGATTAGTATCTTTCATCATACACCAGGGTTTTTCTAAGCTTTGTATTTCTATTTTGGGTTTTACTCGGCGGATTAGACTTAGACAACGCCATTTTTTCTACATGGTTGTGCAGGTTTTTCTTGGCTCTGTGCAGCGTTGATTCTAGCGCTTTTAGACTCACCCCTAAAATTTCAGCCGCCTCTCTTTGGGCGATTTCAGAGTAAACAACTAGATTTAGCGCATCTTGTTGCGAAGCCGGCAAGGCCCGAATACCGGCCTCAACAGTTTTTCGCCGCCAGTCAGCTGTTTGACGATGCTCAATACTCGTTAACTCAGAATCAACACAGACATTTGACTGCTCAGCAAATGATGCCTGCAAAATCAATTGCCGCGAAGCCTGACGTTGCAGATCGTGACATGCGTTGATTACCACCCTATAAAACCAAGTGGTGAATTTCGCTTTATCTGGGTTGCAAAGATGTGGTCGCTGCCAAAATTTAATAAATGCCGCTTGTACAACATCCTCGGCATCACCTTGGCTTCTCAAGGTTCGAAAAGCCAAGGCAAAAAAACGATCGGTGTGCCGGCTTACTAGCTCTGCGAAAGCTAAATCATTGCCATCACCAATAAAGCTAACGAGCTCAGAGTCGCTCTTGTTCGCGTAGGCGCTCACCGAACTGTTCATTTAAAGTAAGGCTTAATCATCCGAATCTGATTCAGTGCTTTGTTGATCATCGGCTTGCTTTCGTTCTTGACGATGCTTATTACGCATCTCACGATGTTTTTGTCGCATTTTTTTTCCTGCTTCTCGACTCTCTTCAGGCGTTACGTAACCATCTGAATCAATGTCCATTTTCTGAAAACGTGCTTCCGCATGTGCTAAGAATTCAGACAACTCTAGCCGGCCATCTTGATTGGTGTCAGTGCGGTCAAACATATGTCCCATCTTGCCGTTCTTCTTATGGCCTTTATCGCCATGCTCATGAGCAAGAACTGGGTTATTGAACAAGATTATCAGACAAGTAGATAGTGATATTACGAATGAATTTTTCATACAAATTCCAAGTTAATATTGTTGAATGTACAGTTAATACGATTGCCAAGAATGTTTCCTGCACAAATAATACTATGTCATGTGGTTTCGCATTACGCATAGCCAGTTTATAAAAAGATAAGCCATCGACTAGAAAGTAGGTCGAATTACTGATACGTTGGCGATGCAATGTCTAAACAAAGCCACATAGGTCGATAACGATTGGTGCTTTTTTAGAAGTTTAAATCGTTAATCGTAGGAGATAAAAATGAAATTTTATGCCGTTCTTTTTGTGTTTTCAACCGCTCTATTTACCGGCACTGCGCAACGGGTAGAAGCCGAAGAACCCAAAAAAGAAAGAATCTATAAATTGTTAGGGACCGCGCCTAAGGGGCGGAATATGCGTCCAGTCGAAGCTACTTCACCGATCCCCTTCAACAAGAGGTTCCATCAATTAGACGACCAACAAATGAGAATTTACAGGTCATATTTTGAAGGTTTAAAAGAAACTGAGACTCCACCATTCCCTAAAAAAGGAATCAGGGAGATTTACATCCCGCTGATTAAAGGCCATAAGAGAATCGGTGGCAGTGGCGACCTTCTGATTTACGCTGAAATTAACGAGAAAGGTAGCGTAGAGAAGGTGATTGTCTATGAGAGCCCGACCAAAAAATTAGCCGATTTAGCCACCACAATTCTGTTTAACACCAAGTTTAAGCCTGCAACCTGTGACGGCAAGCCCTGCACCATGGACTATCCTTTCTATTACGATGTGCCTCATCGAAATAGAGAACTCAACACCCTTGATAAGGAAAACTTTGGCAAAGGCGACATCAGCACTAAACCTGGCGGATAGATAGCGGCTGTATCATCTAATGCCTATTGCGAACATCACAAGCTAGGTTTAATTAGTTTAGTTGTACTTTACGCCACGCAATAGGCTTCTAGATCCGGCACTGCGACTATCTTCGTCACAGTGTCTGATAGGTCGTTGGTATATCGGAACTCGAATTGAAACTCGAATGTTGGTGGTTTTCTAATAACAAGCGTGACAAAATTAGCGCCATTAAAACACCCAATTCAAGAGCAAAATGAGTTTACAGCTAAATCCAAATTTAGACGCGTCAACAATCGCGGCCAGCTTTAAGTCCACCAAACGAGTTCGCATTGATAATGTTCTGGAGCCTGGCTCGGCGGAAGCAATATTCGAATGCTTACGAAATTATACCGCCTGGGAGTTGTGTTATTCCGGCGAAAATAGCGAACCGATGCGCGTGAGCCACCAGGATCTGGTGGAAATGAGCGTAGACGAGTTAACTACTCTGTCGACCGGAGTGCACAAAAGGGGCGCGGTAAGCTACCAATATATATACAAGTTTTTCCCGATGGTTGACCTAATTACAGCCGGGCGAGTTACTAAAAGCTCGATGCTATTCGACATTGCGACATTCTTAAATAGCGCCCCCTTTATTAAGCTTGCGCGGGACATTACTGGTAATGATAAACTGGTGAAACTAGACCCTCACGCTCACCTATATGAACCAAGTCACTTTAAAAATTTGCACGATGATATGCGTGTCGATAAAAGTGCTCGTGACCGAAGTGTTCGACGTTACGCGGTAGTGCTAGGGTTTACTAAAAACTGGTCAGTCAACTGGGGCGGTGATATGAGTTTTTATCCAGGCCCTAATCCAATTTCCGCTGAAACCAGTTATCCTGGCTTCAATAGCCTCGAAATATTTGAAATCCCAGCTTTGCATCGAGTCAGCATGATCATGCCATTCGCGGCAAAAGGCCGTTACACCATCGCTGGGTGGCTACGCGAAGACTCTGACATTATTCGTCTCGACTTAGGCGACCAACTGCCGCAGCAAGCTCAAGGTTCATCGGCGCCTAACGCTCCCGCTTCCGACGTGCCCTTGGCAAAATAAGTAATTAATGAATAACTCTCGCCTGCTGACCGAAGCAGATCAAGCATTCGCAGCGGGTCAGGCTGAGCAAGGCCTGGCCTTGCTACGCCAATACAACTTATTAAATAATAACGATGCTGCGAGTTGGCACCGCCAAGCCATTATTGAAGAACAAATTGGAGACTTTTCGACTGCGGGCGAAGCTCATTTTCGATGTATCGAAATAGCCCCCAACAATGCTATAGGGTATATCTATGCGGGTTATTGGTTGCAGCAGAAGAATCGGCAAACTCAAGCCGCTGCCGCACTCTACTCGCTTGCATACGATATCGATCCGTCAAGCTTAATGCTTTGGCAGCAGGTGCAGGTAAGCGCACCGACTCAACTGCGCTCGAGGGAAGCGAACAGAGTAATGCGACAGGTCTTGAGTGAACAGCACCGCTCTTTCTGTTCTGGCTTAAGCAACGCTGAGCGAATAAGAAATGCTCATTGGGTACAAACCAGTGATCAACAGACCTCTTTCGACATAAAGAACTTTGCTCCCGAACTATTTTTCATTCCGGGTCTGCCGAGCAAACCATTCTACCCAGTCGAAGAATTGCTCTGGGCCGAAGAGCTCAATTCAAAATGCAGCACGATAAAAGCTGAACTCACTGCTGCGATGCAACAGCAACTCGCCAAAGACGGCTTGCGACCTTATTTGGACAAAGGCTTTTCAAGCCATTCAACACTGGGTGAGCTTGCTAACTCAAATAATTGGTTGGCGATTGATCTGTTTAGCAGCGGTGAGCTGAACTCGGAAATTTCAACTCTATTTCCACAAACGCTCGACGCCTTAAAGGCATTACCAACTTACAATCTGAAGCAAAATCCATTTGAAGTGTTTTTCTCGTTCCTCAAACCGCATCAATCAATTGCGCCACACTTTGGTCAATCGAATCACGCCTTAACAGTACATTTACCACTTGATATCCCAAGCGAATGCTACCTAGAGGTTGGTGCCGAAAAGCAGTTTTGGCGCGAGGGTGAAGTACTGGTGTTTGATGATAGTTTTTTACATTCGGCACACAACCCCAGTGACCTAAACCGTGTAGTGCTGATTTTTTCCGTATGGCACCCACAGCTTAGCGCAGATGAACGCAATGCGGTGCAGCAAAGTTTTATTGCCCGGCAAACGTGGTTATCGCAACGACAATCGCAATTAAAAAAATTGCGTCTAAGTTAAGAAAGTAAAACTTATCGAGCAAAATTCACTTGAATGATGTCGGAAAATTTAAAGCTCAATCGAGCCAGAAAGCGATGGTGTCAACGATGTTAAGGGATTATTAGTTGTCAGCCATTTGTAGCCATTATCTATATCTGAGCCATAGAAGTCTTCTACTTTTTGGTAGCCAGCTTGGCGTGAACTAAGGCTGAAACTGTTGTCCATATCCTTTGCATCTCTCATGCTCAGGTCTCCAACTGCAATTTCACTGATTACCTCACCGGAAATACCTAACTGTAGAAACTTGTTGGCGGCTTGTAACGCCTTATCCGGTTGGTTGATCAATCTCTCGGCATGCAATGAACCCAGCGCGCCATTAATCGATGAATGTGTTAGCGCCAGTTCAGCCTGCTCAAGTTGTAGTCGCCATAGCGTGAGGCTTATCTTTAAATCCGTGAGATGAATGGCATCGCTAAGGCCAAGTTGAGATAAGTGCGGGAAGTCACATCGCAATAGGTCAAACATTGTGCGCTGGCGCTGAGTCGCTGCTTGGCCTTTCTTTAAAGTAGAAAGCAGAAAATGCCTTGCATCGGTATACAACATTAATGCTTTAGGTGCACCGCTAGCATGCAGTAGCTCAGCAATTATATTATTGACAGAATTGATAGGTTTAAAAATCAATGTCTCATGCGGCTCAGCGTGCTTGCGTAGTAATCGTATGGCTAACGCTGGCAAATGCCTAAAGTCAATATTGGAGGTTTTTGAACGCCACTGAATACGTTTAGAGTTAGCTGCGTCTAACAGTAGCTGAGGCTCTCGGAGGCTAACACTCACCCCCTTAACAGAAAGACATCGCGACAGAAATGTAGATGCGCAATAAGCTGTATGAAAAATAAATCGCGGAGGTTTTCCTACGGTCACGGTGAGAGAATTAATAGCCCTAAGCACGTCTACCAAAGGCACCGATATCGATGAGGAATCGCTGCCCAATAGATCTCGAGTAAGCCATGTTGCACTGTCTAAATCACCTTCAGCTAACGATATAAACTCAATCGATTCATTAGTAAAATCGAACTTGTATGCTAGATAACTCGGGTCGTCAATTAGCTGTTTAACGTCTGTCATAAGGGCTGCTTGAAATAATAGTGTAGCCATACAGTAATGCACTGGCACAACAATATGAAGTTTCGAATTACTCACATTATGCACTAAAGTTAGATGAGCCCCCAAGCAGGTAAACATAGGCGTAGTCAATTGGTGCAAAAACTGACAAACTAACGACTAGATAGGCCGCGCCACATTAGTGGAAACTTACCAATTGCTCTCTGACTTATTGCTCTCTGACAACTACTCTCTGACAACTACTCTCTGACAACTACTCTCTGACAACTGCTATGAACATAAACATGAACCCAGAGCTCGATTTCGAATTGCTTAAAACCCAATTAGCTGCGAAAAAGAGGTTACGCATAAACGCATTTTTAACTCCTGAAAGCGCGCAATATGTAGCTGATAATTTACGAAATTCAACTCCGTGGCATTTGGTGCATTCAGATACTGATGGCTTGCCGGTGCGCTATAACTCAGAAGAGTATCAGCGGCTCGACGAGCAACAGAAAAGTACAATCGATAGTCAATTACATACCTTAGCCGCCACCCGTTATCAGTATAAATATAAGTTTTTCCCGATCATTGATGCTATTAAAGCGGCCGCTTTGCAACCTGACTCGATGCTCTTCAAAATGGCAAATTTTGTTAATAGCACTGAATTCATTGGCTTTGCGAGAGCGCTCACCGGTGTCAACTCGCTGGTAAAGATGGACCCTCAAGCGTCTCTCTATGAAGCCGGAGACTTTTTAACCATGCATGATGACTCAAATTACCAACGTAGCGCGAACGACCAGAGTACGCGGCGATTTGCGGTGGTCCTCGGATTTACTAAAGAGTGGTCCTCCAACTGGGGCGGGCAAACTTCTTTCTACTCAGAGCCCAATGCCATTGAGTCAATAAGCTGGAACCCGGGATTCAATGTTCTAACTATCTTTGAGGTCCCGGTTCAGCACTCAGTCAATTATGTAACCCCATTCGCGACGTCTGGACGGTACTCAATCACGGGTTGGTTGCGAGATGATCCAAGCATTCGCCGCCCCGACCTAGGCGACTAGCCTAAACACATAAATTAAAGAAAGATGATAATTTCGCCCGCGCCATTTAAGAGTTGAGAGTAGAGTTCACGCTATTAGAGCTCACTTAATTCTGGAAAATGATCAGCGTATTTTTGCCAGCGCCCGACACGCTTATTTGCTATCGGCTGGCGAACTTGCATCTCACTAAAGGTAAAACTCTTATTATTGGATTGATGAAAATCCAAATAGGACTCATTCCATTCGAAACCGCAAAATTCGACCAGTTGTTTGGCGTAGTACTCAGGATTCTCGACTAAATCTTCGTATTTTAGGTCCATAATTCGCGAGGAGTTCATGCTCGACCAATGCGCCATTAGTCGCTCACACTCTGAGTAGAAATGCTTGAGGTTAGGCCAACGATTTGCATAGTTATGGCCTGCAGTGAACGCGCGTGAGTAGATAGACATACACACGTCTTGCGAATCACGATGCAGTTGCACTACACGCGCTTCGGGGAATAGCTTATGAATTACCCCAACATGACGAAAATTATGCGGTAATTTATCGGTGAAAATTGGCTTTGAAATTTCGGGTAGTTTCTGCAAATACAAAGCTCGCAATTCCGACCACTGATGTGGGCTTATCAAATGTGGCTCTGGCAACTTTCCAGCAAGGGTCTTTTGATTGAAATCAGCAACTACAAACTCCATTGCTTCTTGCTCCCCTGCATTAAACACTTGGGCGTTTTGACCAATAATTCGCTCCACTAAGGTTGTACCACTGCGAGGCATACCGACAATGAAAATTGGTTGTGCGCTGGTCGACGCTCCCTCAATTGGAACATCTGCACTGTCGAACATGTCGCGATCAAAAGTCTCAATTAGACGATCAAACATTTGCTCAGTGTGTTTCGGCTGATAGGTGTTATTAGCCACTCGCAAGGATTGATATTGAGCTTCATTCGCTGCAAGCAATGACTCGGCGGCTTGTTTATAATTTTCAGCTCGATCTTGCATATCGGCTAAGGCGTAATTCAATAACGCTCGATGCTGCAGATCTAGCTCGTCTCCCTGGCCCAACTCGGAGCTTAATAATTCGATCAACCCTTCGAGCTGCGAATCCTCGGCGAGTTCAGCTCGCATTGTCCAAGCCTGACCATCATTTGGAGTCCTCTCGAGCGCCGCAACCAAGGCTGTGTTGGCAGCGTCGTAGTCGGCGTTTAATCGCGCGACCTTCGCCAGCATTACAAACACTTCAGAGCTATCCTCACCGTGCTCTATAGCAAGCTTGAGAGCCTTCTCACATCGATCCGCGCGCTGCGCTATTAACAATAGGTCGGCAAAACGTAGATAGTCTTGCGCCGAAGGTGTTACCAACGTCAAATAGCGCTCGAAGGACGCGATAGAGGTATCATAGTCGCGCAATTTACCAGCCGCCACAGCTAGATCGTTGGCTAACTTTGCATCGTCTGGCAGCACACTATTGAGCCGCTTCAAAATACTTACCGCCTCACGCCAATTTGATTTTGCGGCCTGAGCACGTGCCAATATAATTTGCTCTGATGGCTTCAACACCTGCAACCTCGAGAGCAATTGTATAGCCGCCGATGGTTCGCCTAGACGTAGTAAAAAATCGGCGATAAGCGGGCAGAAGACTGGGTCAGCTTTACAGAACTTGGTCGCGTGCTGCAGCTGCAATATAGCCTGTCTAGGATCGCCAAGTTGGTGATAGCAATGCGCCAGATTATAGGCAATATCGACTGCTTCGGGCTCAAGCGTTTGCGCACGACGCAAACATTTTAGTGCATGCTCTGCTTGGTTGCATTGCATTGCAATGGTACCCAAGCCATAGTGAGCCGAAGCCGAGTCAGGATCTACTTCAAGAGCCGATAAGTATTTTTTTTCAGCTTGCTCTATTTCACCCGCTTTAGCGGCGGCTTCAGCATCGGCAATAAGTTGATTTATATTCTGTTCCACAAGGAGTACCTATTCAAGTTTAGCCCGCAATGCAAGATTAGCCGACTGGAATTTGATTTGTTTGCTGGCCTTAAGCGAGAGTCTAGTCAGACTAACTGAGCCAAAGATTATGCTTAATTATAACCTACTAGGCCGATAAAACTAAGCCATTGAGCTTCTACCATATAGTTCTTAATCAATCGCCAAAGGCATCTAATAGAGCGGCAATATCGCTTTGGTAGTTCTTCCAGCGACCTGAGCTTTTTTGATACAACGGTTGTCTCACCTGCCAAACGCTGGCCGTTTTTACGCGGTTTTTGGTAGCGTAAAATTCGAGACAAGCTGGCTCCCATGGCAATTCAAGAAAATCCAGCAAGGCAACTATCTGCGGCTCTGAATCAAGCACTAGCTCGTCGTAAGAAAGTTGAAATATATCACCGGAAAACAACAACTCCCAATGAGCCATTAGACGTTCATACTGTTTGTAATAGTGTGCAATATCGCCGAGATCAGTTGCGTAACTAACCGAGGTTCCCGCCCTTAAAAAATAAACAGAAAGACAGTTATCCAACGCCTGACGCTTACTATGAATAATTTTAGCGTTAGGAAAGAGTGCCTTAATTAAGCCTAAATAGATAAAATTATCAGGCCGTTTGTCGGTCACACAAACCGCGCCGGGAAATGCCTTTTCTAGCTCCTCAAGGTATTGCTTGGCAATGGCTTGCAAACGCGAGGCGGCAAAGCCATCCATTGCAGATGGGTATGGCGAGATAGTTTCGCTTCCAATTCTAACAAAAAAATCTCTTTCGCCACCGGCAGTGACGCTAGAGTGTGAGGCAAGAATCTGCTCAACCAAAGTAGAGCCAGACCGGAACATACCACATATGAAAATCGGCTTTGCATCTGAGATTGGCTCTAAGCTTGCAAACCATTGTGCGCTGAAAAAACGGATATTGTCTTGCACTAGTTGCTCTTGATCGAGCCGGCTATATTTTATCGTGGTGGCGCGATCTAGCCGGTTGCCGTCAGCGTAATGCTTAAATGCTTGATGATATTCACCACAGTCATCCAAGACCTTACCTAAGGCAAAATTTAGACTAATGCGCGTGGCGCTATCAATAGAGGGTGCCTTCAATGCAGCCTGCAGCTGTGCAATTATCGGTGCTTCTATATCAGCGTCTATATCACTTACTTTTTGCGCCTCGGCCAAGCGTACTAGGGCCCGGTGATCGTTGGCATCGAGCTTAAGTATCGATTGGTAATAGTCAGCTGCTCGGTCTTTATCACCCTCTTCTTCATAGAGCGTGGCTAAATTAAACATTGCTGGAATATAGTTAGGCGCTGCAGCAAGGGCTTGCTCTAGGCATTCAATCGCGTCGGTTTCCAGTCGCAGATGCTCAGAATAAATTACCGCCATGTTGGTCAGTACTTCTTCAGGCTGACTAACGTGGCTATCTAAGGCTGATTGATAACTATCGATAGCCTGTTGATAGTTGCCAGCCAGTTTCAAATTATAAGCGTAGTTGTAATGCGCATCGGCGTGGTCCGGATTATGGATAATAAATGTGGCATAACAATCAGCGGCCGCACTCCAGTTCTGCACTCTTGCGTACAGACCGGCCAGTGCCTCACAATAAGTAATCGTTTTAGGAAACCTTGCACTTAACTGCGATAGATATTCACCAGCTCGGGTGAGCGAATTCGACTGAACAGACAGGTTAACCAGGGTATTAAGCACTGCCTCGGGTTGAAAACCATTGTTTAGCAGTTGTAAGTACAACTGCTCTGCCTCAGCAAAGCTTCCACGTTTTTGGGCTTGTTGAGCACTATTTAATAATGACCTATCACTCACTTACGACGCACACCTGTGGCCAACCATCCGAGCAGGTAATCCTGCTTGATTGGATCAAGATACAATGGGCTAAACGCCGCTTCTACTCCCATAGCCGACACCTTTTCTAACCAAGCTGTCATCGTGTCGGAGTTTTGTCCAGCGGCCGTTAACTGAACTAAACGCGTTAACTCTGAGCGAACACGCAAATCCATTGCTACGGCTAGCTCTAGTGATTCTTTCGGCTTGCTTGCAAAGCCATTGATAACACGCTCGATGCCGGCGAACACCTGACCGGATATCTGTTCACTTCGTATTAAGTCTTGCTTAAGGTAATTCTGGCCCATGGCCTCTAGCTGCGCAAATTCAGCTTTACCACCCAGCACGTCAATCAATGTCTCAAGGATTCCGGACTGTTGAGTTAATTGCTCAAATTCAATAATTTTATTAGCTGACGATAAGATAATGCCGCTTTGTGCATGGTGCACAACGAACTGAAAGCGACCGGCAACTTTTAAATAGGGCATTACCTGAACGCTGGCTTCGCTTAGGCCGGCATATTCAATCCCAAACTGGCTGGTAATTGCATCAAAGGTCGAAGGCTTGAATGATAAATCGAAGATGTCGGTTTCGGCATGAAAGTTAACATTGGCCAGATTGCCATGATCCTTTACGAATTTTTTGGGGTCAATACTTGCCTTATCGACTGCATCAACTTGCAACGAATTATTAACCGATAATAGTGCATCTGCGACCGCCCCATTGCCGGTTGCTAGATCTAACACTCGACTATTCGGCTCGAGCTCCTGTGAAAAATCTTGCCAAAGCTTATTCAATGTCTTCTGATCTTCATCTGAGGATTGCGCTACACAGCTATAAAGCCGATCCTCCGACCAATAAAGTGACCATGCATTGGTATTTTGCGGTTGATTCATATAATTCTCAATAGTGTTCTGAAAAGGCTCGCGCTCGCGCTATCGCGGCACGACATCAAACGGAGTGGTCAAACGATAATCTTCTTGCCCACCATCGAACGGATAGGTGCCGTGCCAAAAATAAGAAGGAAATAGTACCACCATGCCGGGCTTAGGTTGAAGACTCAATTCTATTCGCTCACGGTCAGCTAATTGTAACGGGCTTTCGCCAAATTTTATATGCCCTTGTTTTGACCGATCTAAATCATCAGAAAGGTCCATGCTGCTGGGAATGCTTATATAACATGAGGAACTTATCCAACCCTCTGGGTGCACATGATTAACATGAAAGCCGTTGGCACTTAGCTTCACTGACCATGAGCCTGAAAACTCAAACTGTAAACTTTTACGACTTAATAAGGGGTGGTTTAAATCATCGGGTAAGCTCTTGATATAGCGTGTCACAATTGAGGTCAGACAGTCTTTCAACGTCTGTAATACTGGGCTGGGTGCGTGTAGCAAACGCGCCGCAGTTTGGGTGCCATTACGCAAGGTCTGCAGCAATGGTTCGCGCTCGTTACGATGCATGGGGTTAAGCTCATCACGTAGCGCAGTGAGAAAGTCATCCAGCGATTTATAAGCCGGTGGCACCTCAAGCTGATAGACCTGTATAAATTGCCGATAGTCACACAACCATTGATAACGCGCGTCATCGCTAAGCCGCCAGACTAAACTTTGTAACGCCCAGCTTAGTTGACAGTCCGGCGAGTCTGAGAACATTTTCGCCAACAGACTTTGAGCTTGGCTGTAGCGTGCTAAAACGATGTCAATCTTAACCATCTGCTGAGCCACGCCTTTAGAAAACTGTTGTCCTAGGCTCATGGCAAGCAACGGATAGGCCGAATCAAAATCGCCTAACTCGGCATCTATTTGCCCGCGCAAAGACAACACATCTGCGTGCTCGCTAGTGTATAGCTCATTGATATCAACAATACTCTTAGCCTGCTGGACTTTTCCGGCTCGATACAGCATCCATGCATAGCTCAGAGCCACATCACTACTGTCAGCAAGACGCTTGATCGCTGTCACATAACTGTCTCCAAAACGGTCGAAAAACTCAGTTTCCCAAAGCATGCTGTTGAACCGCTCGTGCAAATGCACATTGCCTGGGTCTGTATTTAAGGCCTCAGTAAAAAGTTCGATTGCAGCAGTTACCTCACCGCTCTCGTATAGGCTCAGCGCCAAGCTTTCTATCACCTCTGGTGCATTTGGCGCTATGTCATGGGCTTTTCGGTAACAATTGATGGCCTCGCCTAATTGCCCTTGAAGATGGAAATTCAAGCCCAAATTATGCCAGCTGTTGAGATTTTTTGGATCTATCACTATTGCCTGTTGATAGATTTGATAAGCGGCCGTTAAATCACCCATTAGACGCAGGCAATCAGCCATGCCACTGATTGCCGAAACATCTTGCTGAGATAATTTTATCGCCTTACGAAAAGCGGCAATTGCCGCAGGATAATTGGCCTGCGCTTGATAGCAAATTGCCAGATTACGCTGTGCTTGGAGATAGCTTGGGTGCAGCGAAAGCGCCTGTAAGTAGTGCTTCTCTGCCTCAGAAAAATGGCCTTGAGATTTCAATACATTAGCTAGGTTATTATGCACCTCAGGCTGTTTCTGATTGATCTTTAAGCAGTTTAGGAAATGTTTTTTCGATAGCTCTAGATCACCTAAAGCCTTATAACTCAAGGCAATCAAATGCACTACATCGCAATTGTCCGGCGAGTGTTGTTGAATAGTCTCAAGCCTATCCAATGCAGCCTGCGGTTGTCTACCTTCTAGATCTTTATATGCCGCCTTCACTTGGCCTTGCAGATCAAAAGAATTATCGGTGTCCATATTATTACCAGCGACGGCTAAGTCGGCTTGAGTAAATGCAAAAGGTCAAAGCCAAACCAGAGTTAGTTGATTGTTCAATCATTTATATGGGTGGATTAACACCTAGGCAAAGCCTGATACCTCAGCATAACTCGTGCAAGAATTAAAATAGTTACCAGCATTTTAATCCGCTGATCGAATTATGTTGAGGTATCAGCTAATTAAGACAGATAAAAAAACGGCGAGCCTAAGCTCGCCGTTCTCATTACTACTCTGTATTGCTACTAACTGACCAAGATCCTAACGGAAACGGTAGTTAACGCTCAAGAAAGCGCGAGGGCCAAGAAGGTCATACGTTGATGGGAACGTATTACCTTGCTCTTGCTGATCGCCTACCTGAGTTGGCTCAGTATCTAAGATATTATTGATACCGAAGTTCATAGAGAAGTCATCGTTGAACGCATAAGTAGCCGCTAGATCTAAATAGACCTCTGCACTAAGCTCATCAACTAAGATACTGCCACGATCGACATCTTGCGTAGCAATAGTATCGTCGTCAACAGAACTTAGGTAACGTACCAATGCTGACACTCCCCATTTGCCTGAGTTCCATGTAACACGTGTGTTTACAATTAGCTCATTTAACGGTGATCCACAAGTGTTACCAAAAGATCCAGCACACTCGTTGGTGCCAGGCAATTCAGCAACTGGAGTTACATCGAAGTCAAGCAGATAAGTTGCTTTAGTGCTGATGTCAAGAGTTGAACCTTCACCACCAATACCAAAAGCAAGATCCTTAGACCAAGCAATGTTAAAATCGACACCTGACGTTTCGATTGAACCAATGTTCTCATTCAATACGTTTACGTTACCGATGTTACCGTCTGCACGGCGAGTAATCGCCTGACAGAAATCAGAGCTGATGTCCCTAACTTGGTTATAACAAATATCTAAAACATTTGGCACACTGCCGCCTAGAACACTAATCGCATCGGTTATTTCGATATCAAAATAATCAATTGTGATGTCTAGATTTTCAGTAGGTTGGAAAACCGCACCCAAAGTAAAAGTGTCTGACTCTTCTTCAGATAGGTTTACGTTACCACCAAATTGGCCTTGAATCTGTGTGTTGGCTTGAGTAAAAACACCAACTGCAGCTGGGTTAAGACCTGTTGCAGCACAAAGTGCAGCGTCAGTCGTTCCAGGGATGAAACCGGCCGCAGAACATGGATCAGTCGCACCAGGAAAGCCTTGACCGCCGCCACTGAACAACTCAGCGACGTTTGGCGCACGTACCGCGCTTTGAAAGCCTGCACGAAAACGCATTGTGTCAGTCGGAGCAAAAGACAACGCTGTCGCGAATGAACTCACACCGCCGATGTTTGAGTAGTCTGCATAACGATATGCACCCCAAGCTTCGATTTGATTAGTAAGCGGAACTGAGATTTCAGAAAACAACTCGGTTACGTTAAAGCTACCTTCGGTTGGGTTACCAGCGTTAAAGCCCGAAACGTCACCTGAAGACAATGCTGTATCAGGTTGGAAACGTGAATCATCTTCGCGATATTCAAGACCTAAAACAAAACCGATTGGTGCGTCAGCTGTAGATAAAGAACCAAATGTTCCAGAGACAGAACCTTGTGCAACTTGCTGCTCGATGCTCGTAATATTAATCGCGCCGATGCCGATGAAATTGGCAGCTGCTTGGGAAATGTTACCCGCGCCAAATAAATTCAGTGGCACACAACCATTCGCTGGGTTTTGACATGCTGTTGCACTGTCATTTACCAATGCAGCTTGGGCTGCGCGTGAACGTGATACGTTACCATTTTGAAGCTGGATTCGATCTAGAATTGATTTGCTATAATATGCGTCATAGCTCCAGTTGTCGTTAATCTCACCGTCAACACCAACTAAGATGCGCAGGCCATCACGAGTATCAAGTGATTGACGTGAACCTACTTCAACCATACGACGGCCGATGTAAGGGATTGTAACATTGCCGCTAGCGTCAGGAGTAAGCGTGTTTAGAGCTTGCTGTACGTCAGCACCAAAAAAAGCACTATTTGGGTTGACTACTAATGTGGTGAACAATGGAGTTGGAGCAAGCTCTGAATCCACTTGGTTACGTGTGAACGTTAATTCGGTATAAGCACGGGCATTTTCAGTCAGGTCGTAATGCGCCATGGCATTAACCAAAAAGCGCTCTTGCGGCAATTGTAAAAAGTTGTCTGGAGCATAGTTAAAACGGTCAGCGTTAGTAAAAGCCGCGCCAGAACCATCTTCGTTAAAACGTCCTAATGTTTGACCGTTTGGTAGCGTTGGGCCGCCGAATACGCGAGTACCAGGAATACCAGATGAACCACCAGGAATAAGTGCAGTATTAGCTGCGTTTTCGGTCAATGCAAATGACGAGAAATCACGTTCGCCTTGGAATAAAGCTTCACGCTCAGAGTAACTTGCGTATACAACCGCATTACCACGACCTTCGTCAAAGTTACCACCCATGGTGACGTCGAAGTTGAACTTCTCGCCGTCGCCTTCAGTAGTAGTGTCATACAAAGCGCTGACTTCAACGCCTTCGAAATCGTCTATAAGTTGAAAGTTCACAACACCGGCAAGAGCGTCTGAACCGTATACAGCTGATGCGCCACCAGTAGTAACGTCAACCTGCTTGATCAATGAGCCTGGGATCGAGTTAAGATCGACAACACCAGTTTGAGTCGCAGGGATATAACGACGACCGTTAACTAGAACTAGAGTACGTGCTGTACCCAATCCACGTAAGTCAACTCGCGCAGTTCCGTCACCAGGATTGTTTGAACTTGGTCCAAACGAAGGCAATGTTTGCGGTAGTTCGGCTAGCTTTTGCTCAACATTCAGATTACCTGAAATTTTGAACTCTTCACCAGTTACAACCGACACTGGCGTTACTGACGCTAGGTCTGGTCTTCTGATTCGTGAACCGGTTACGATTACTTCTTCTAAATTTGCTTCGTTTTCAACTTGTGCAAACGCTACGCCGCTAATGCCGCCAGCCAGGATTGTCGCAGAACTAACCGCGAGTGCAATCGCACTTCTTTTAAATGGATTTGAGTAATTCATTCTCTCTTGCCTCTAGTAATTAAGGTTTATTTTGAATTAAAGGGTTTGTAACCAACTAGAGTAAACCCAATTAACAATGCACATCCGAAGCAAACCAATCCATTAATTAGATTGAGTTTGAGTCAGTCGTGACATCGCGATTAGGCCTACTTCTTATTACTGAGCAATCTACTTCGAAGCCAAATAACAAGGGGTTACATAATCAGCATTGCATTACACGTGGAAAGTAAGCGGTACTAATTTGTAACGAGCTTATTACAAGACTGCAAATAAGACAACCTGTCTGCAGAACGAATTATAGGCAGAACGAATGTTTGTTCTGATTTTAAAGATCAGACAGAATAATATACTGATTGCTGTGCGTTAGCATTAAATTGGTTATTCACAGGTGAGGAAAAACAGTCGTTAAACCATGGACGTACGTCTAAGAAAAATTGCCTTGAAAATCGCAATATAGTGAATTTCTCGGATAATTAAGCCTCCATGCTCGTACGTCAGTCTAACGCCAAAAAAACAGCGAATTGTATCGCGCAAATCAAGCTTCACAAAAACTATTTAGAGGCAGCAAATTTGCGCCAGAAAAAAAACCATGAAGTGCCTTTATATCTATCTGTGCAGTAAACTATTTCACCATTTCGGCATGAGCAGAGTTTAAACCTAAGGAAATTTATTTGATTTGTGATAGTTTTGCCGAGTCGCAGTTTATTTGCATTGCATTCAAATACTAATAAACCAAGCCAATACACATAAGCCCAGCCTCAATACCATATGAAGTGGACATCACCGGGGGCGGGGCTCAAAACATAAATATAATATAGGTAAACCTATGACTCCATCAGATACAAACCCATTGAATTCCGCATTCTTTGGACACCCCAAAGGACTACAGACTCTCTTTTTTACTGAAATGTGGGAGCGCATGAGCTATTACGGCATGCGTGTACTGCTAGTACTCTATATGACCGCATCCATGCAGGAAGGCGGCTTACAACTTACCGTTGCCGCTGCCGGTGCGATTTATGGTTTATATACAGGCTCGGTCTATTTCATGGGCTTACCCGGAGGCTGGATTGCCGACAGGTTAATTGGTGGTCAAAAAGCCATTTGGTATGGGGGCATCACCATTATGATCGGCCATATTATTTTGGCTATTCCTATCGATGGCACATTTTTTATCGGCCTAGTTTTTGTGGTCTTGGGTACCGGGCTGTTAAAACCGAACATCAGTGCGGTAGTCGGTCAGCTTTATTCAATTGAAGACAACCGCCGTGACGCTGGTTATGCCATTTATTACATGGGTATTAATTTGGGCTCATTTATTGGCTATATTGTTTGCGGCTACCTATCAACAGCTTACGGCTGGCATTGGGCATTTGGCGCGGCAGCTGTTGGCATGGCCATCGGCCTAATTCAATACCGAAAAACAATTGGAAACCTAGAAGGTGTTAGTGCCGAACCCGTTCAACACATGACCGAAACAGGCAATCGTAACAGTCGCTTGGTGATCGGTACTTTCCTAGTTGTACTTGCCGTAGTAACTTGGCTAATGAATACTGGCACCCTAGTATTTGACCCAATTAAACTAGCAGAAAGCGTGGCGATTATCTTCACCGCTGTATTCGTTATCTATTTTTCCTCTATCTACTTTTTGGGCAAGCTCGATGGTCGCGAGAAACGTGGCATGCTGGCCTTGCTACTGGTCTGCGTTGCATCAGCCTGCTTCTGGTCTGGTTTTGAGCAAGCGGGCTCAACCTTAAATTTATTTGCACAAGACTATACCGACAGAATGATCGGCAGCTTTGAAATCCCAACCGGTTGGTTTGGCTCTGCAAACGCGTTGTTCATTGTTTTATTGACGCCTTTCTTTGCCGCGCTTTGGATTAATCTGGGTAAGCGCATGGTGACACCAGCCTATGGCATTAAGTGCGCTATCGGCTTGATGATAATGGCGAGTGGTTTTATCGTTATGTATTTCGCCGCACAGATCGCCGCGACCGGACTTAAGGCG
>JAFMHC010000299.1 GCA_017854775.1 Gammaproteobacteria bacterium
CAAGACATTGATCTAGCGCCCTATTTTTTGCCGGTAGATTTCAATGAAACTAAGCTAGCGATGAAAACTAATATTCGCACCAAGCAGCTAGCTTTAGAGGCACTAACTAACGACATACCATTGCTATTGTTCCCGTCAGGCATGGTGTCAACTGCGAAAAAATTTGGTTTTGGTTCCGTTGAGGACGCACCGTGGACTACCTTTGCCGCCAAGCTGGTGAAGCAATCTAAAGCGACCGTAGTGCCAATTTACTTTCATGGTCGTAATAGTCGAAAATATTATCTGGCAGCGCAGATTGCACAGTCAATGCGCACAGGGTTGTTGATGCACGAGGCGATTAATAAGTTTGGCTCCAAGGTAGACGTCGCCATCGGTGAGCCTATTCCTTGGTCGACCTTAAAGCAGTACGACCACCGTCAAACCCTAACAGATGTTCTTTATGATTCTGTTCAGTCTCTTAAATGTAAGTAGCTTTGAAGGACACAGTCTGAGCGCTGCGAAGAATTTCACTATCGTAGCCAAAACTCTGAGATAGATAGCTCATTAAAGCAGTGCCGACCGCACCCTGGTTTTCAATATCGGCAAAACGTCTTCTTCAAACCAATCATTTTTCTTTAGCCAGATATTATTGCGCGGGCTGGGGTGCGGAAGTGCTAGCAGCTTGTCAGAATAGTCGGCCCAAGCCTTTACCGTTTCGGTAAGGTTTTTGTTGTTATCGGGTAGGTGCCAATCAAGTGCATAGCGGCCGATTAATAATGTCAGCTGTATTTCCGGCATTGTTGCTAAAAGCTTGGTCCGCCATGTTTTTGCGCAGATTGTTAGTGGCGGAAGATCGCCTGACTTGCCCTTGCCTGGATAGCAGAAACCCATTGGCAATATGGCGATTTGTTCAGGGTCATAGAAAGTCTGCTTATCAACACCCATCCAACTGCGCAACCTATCACCGCTTGCGTCGTCAAACGGAATTCCCGAAGCGTGCACCTTGGAGCCTGGGGCTTGGCCCGCAATCAGAATTTTAGCCGACGACCCAACCTGAATCACGGGTCGTACGCCATTTGTCAGCACTTCGCTGCAAAGCGTGCATTGCCTGACCTCTTGTCTAAGCAGTTGTATGGGCCGTTGTATAAGTGGCGGTATCTCAGTCATTGTCGTTGATAGAGTGCTTCGACTTAAAGGTGATCAAAGGGGCTTAAAAGTGCCCGAAAAGTCTTAGACCAACGCTCATTGATAAGCCCAAATAGGCGCTACATATAATTAAGCCTATACCCCAAACCCACATCCACATTTGCTTTCCCTTGCGACCCATATAGGTTAAAACAATGCCAATCAGAAAACCTAAGACCGCGGTAAGCAGCAGCATATCGTCACTGGCGTGCACCGCGAGCTGTTCTTTTGGGATATCACCTTCTCTATAGCGTGCCATATCGTGTTTTCTATATCTTCGGTTGAACCATTAGTTGGCGTCCTTAGTTCTCGCGTCCTTCGTTCTCATAGTACAGAACTCCTCGGCCGTGCTCGGATGGATACCAACAGTCGCGTCAAAATCGGCTTTTGTGGCACCGGCTTTGATCGCAATGGCAATGCCTTGCATGATCTCTGCAGCATCTGGGCCGACCATGTGTGCGCCAATAACAATGTCTGTGTCGGCATTAACAATAAGCTTCATCAGTGTTCGTTCGGTATTATCTGTAATCGTGTGTTTCAAAATACGAAATTCAGAGGTGTAAGTATCTACCTTATCGAATTGTTCGCGCGCTTGTTCAGCCGATAGTCCAATAGAGCTAACGGGCGGTTGTGAGAACACCGCTGATGGCACATTAGTGTGATCGGCAAAGCGTTCGTTATCGCCAAAGAATGTATCAGCGAAGGCGTGGCCCTCCATAGTCGCTACCGGTGTTAGCGCGATGCGGTCAGTTACGTCGCCAACGGCAAATATGCTTGCTACATTTGTGCGTGAGTATTTGTCGACCTTTACCTCACCTTTGTTGCCAAGTTCGACACCTGCATTTTCAAGATTTAATGATTCAACGTTAGGGTTTCGGCCCGTTGCATAAAGCACGCAGTCGACTGTTTTAGTTGATCCATCGGTAAGAGTGACAACTTTTCGGCCTTCGCTATCTAGGCTGATACTTTCGATATCGGTTTCAAGTCTAAGATCTATGCCTTTTTTGACAATTTCAGCTGATAGATGATTGCGAATATCGTTATCGAATCCGCGTAAAATTTGTGGGCCGCGATACAGCAGGGTGACATCAGAGCCAATGCCATTAAAAATGCCGGCAAACTCGACGGCAATGTAGCCTCCACCAACGATGATTGCTGATTTCGGCTGTTGCTCTAAATGGAATACTTCGTTGGAGCTAATTGCATGTTCTATGCCTGCAACCTCTGGCATGAACGGAGAGCCTCCGGTAGCGATTAAGATTTTATCGGCGCTAAGCTGCTTATCGCCAAGCTTAACCGTATTAGCGTCGATCAAACTGGCGGTGCCATAGAGTATTTCTACACCAGCATTACTAAGCAACTTCTCATAAATTCCGTTAAGCCGATCAATTTCAGTATCTTTGTTTTTTATCAATCTAGGCCAGTCAAAACTGTCTACCGTGGTATTCCATCCATAATGACGACTGTCCTCAAAATCTTCGCTGAAATGCGCCGCATAAACCATCATCTTTTTAGGAACACAGCCACGAATCACGCAGGTACCGCCGTAGCGAAACTCTTCACAAATAGCGACTTTCGCGCCATGCCCAGCCGCAATTCGTGCCGCCCGAACACCGCCTGAGCCGCCGCCGATAACAACTAAATCATAATTACTCATATTTGATAATTCTCTTTGGAGATTTCAACGTAGCATCGCTATGCCGATAAGGCTGACTAGGTAAGTTTAAAAAACGCTGTGTAAAAGCGAACGAATGCACTTAAGTTTACGTTAGCGTAGTCGTTTTCTTGTGTGTCCAAGGTGCGCTGAAATCTGTATTAATAGTTCTTGTTTAATAGACCTAGCTTAGCAAATAAAAAGCACCTCAGTTGGCAAATATAAGGCACAGCGAGTTGTCAAACGAGAGCCTGACAAAACTTTTAGACCAAGCAAAACTCTTTATCGATGCGCCAATTGATATTCGAATTTTACCTTCAGAGCTGGTTGGCGACGGAGCATAAGAGCCGACACTCATGCCTCGACAACGATAGGGGCTTTTTTTATTCAGCGATTCAGCTAACAATTTACCGATAGGGACTAAAAGGAGGATGTTATGAAAAATGAAATATTTAGTAGCGTGATTTCGATGGCGGTAGCGTTTGGAGCGGCTCAAGACCAATCCGAGCGAGAACGTAATTTCAATACCGTTGGCAAAGTTGAATATTCGTCACCTGAGATTGGGACTAGCCAATCGACCAGTGCAGTTATTAAAACTCAGCGTGAGCAGGAACGCTCTTTCAATACTGCTGGTAAAGCTGAGTTCGATTCTATGGGGTCCTCTCAAGGCACACCCGTACCTATTACTACAACTTTAATAGGTGTTGTAAAAGACATGGCAATTGAATCGTTCTCAGATGATAACGCTGCAAGAATCGCCGTGAAGATTTTTGACATGCAGAATGAATGTAAAAAAATAAGGATGAGAGCTGTAAATAGTCGCTCAATACGTTTTCTAGCGCGACTCTATTAAAGAGCTATTCGTAAACTTGCCAAACATTCTACAAAATGACTCTTTTGTAGAATGTTTGATATAATTAGCCTATATAAATAAAGCTGATCGTAATGTAGAAAGTGCTATCAACCCAGCACTCGACCGCGCTAAAAATTGTAATTTCATTACGGTTGAAGAATTAGAGCTACTCGTAAAAGCCAGCTCTAAGACTCGCCATCCTTTATGTAACCAATCCATTATTCAAACCGTGTTTTGGCATGGCCTAAGAGTATCCGAACTCTAAAGTGGGATTTTAAACATCGAGAGTCGTCATTAAGAACACTTTTCGTCAATGAGCGGGGCGATCAGTTTGACAGGCCGAGCATTAATTATATGCTCAAAATTTTATCAAAAAAGGCTGAGCTAGAATTCAATGTAAACCCGCACATGCTTCGGCATGGCTGCGGTTATGCCTTGGCCAGCTTGGGTCACGACACTCGATTGATACAAGATTTTTTAGGCCACAAGAATATTCAGCACACTGTTATCTATACTCGAACTTCGGCCAAACGATTTGAAGAATTTTTCGGATTAGTGAAAAAAAAATGATAACAGTATGAAGAAAGATACCCAGTACGAATTATTCCTATTTCTAACAAAACAGATCCTCAGATGATATAAAATAACTTGACAATAGGCCAGTATAATGCAACATTTTTACCTGAAAAGATGAAAAGGGATGAGTGTACAAAAATCAAAAAATGTATTTGCTGCTAGTTTATTATTTATATTAACGTTATTACCATCAATATGGGGCGGCGCATACGCACAGCACTCTGGATCTACTTGTATTGAATGTTGTGTTGAATATAGAGATGAACTTTCGCAGTGTGCGAATGAACAGTTTGATTGTATTTTTACGGTTGATAGTATCGTTAGGCTTGGTGTCGATTCGAATATTTGTGTGTTCGCAAGTGGCACAACGGAT
>JAFMHC010000300.1 GCA_017854775.1 Gammaproteobacteria bacterium
TCATTCTGGTGGAACCCTGATAAATTTGTTGGTCCAGCGGGTTTATTGCAGTCTTACCGCTTCTTGGCAGATAGTCGAGATACTAAAACTGCCGAAAGGCTCGAAAACCTAAGTGATCCGTTCAGCGTTTTTCGCTGTCATGGCATCCAGAACTGTGTGTCAGTCTGTCCTAAAGGTCTCAACCCGACCAAGGCGATTGGACATATTCGTTCTATGCTGCTATCACATTAAGTAAGTATTTATTTATTGCTAAGTTAATTAGCCTAAATTAGAGGTTTCTAGTGAGGACTAATAATAGGCTTTTCAATTAAGCTAGGCTGCTATGAGTGTTAGGCAATAAGTTGTGTTAAAGCACAAGTAGTCAGTAATATTTAGCAACACACACAACGAGTGACGGTTAATCCCGCCAGTCTTTGTGTGTTGTTGTGTCTGTGTTTTGATTGTGTACATTAATTGAGTGTTTAGACACTTATCAACCTTATTATAGATAATAGAGAGAGACTTCCGTGCCAGATAGTATGGAACAACTGTGGAATACCGCTCATATTTCCGGCGGCAATGCAGCCTACGTTGAAGAGTTATACGATACTTATTTACATGATCCGAAGGCGATTCCCGAAGAGTGGAGAGAGTACTTTGATCAACTGCCCCGTATCAATAATACGACCGCGCATGACACACCTCACTCCGTTATTCGAGAGCAATTTAGATTGCTTGCTAAATACCGTCCGGGTAGTGGTGCAACGGTTACGCCGAGTCAAGCTTCGGTAGCCGCTCACGATCAAAAACAAGTTAATGTTCTACAGTTAATTCAGGCTTATCGATCTCGAGGCCATACAAAAGCGAAAGTCGATCCTCTAGGGCTATCAAAAAATCTATTTCCTGAATTCTTAGAGCTACATTATCACGGCCTCACCGCCGGTGAATTAGACTCGTCATTTCATTCTGGCAATTTATTTTTTGGTAATGAAACCGCTTTATTGAAAGAACTTATTGCTGATCTTGAAGAAACCTACTGCGGCAGCGTGGGTTCTGAAGTGACTCATATCACCGAAGTCGATGAAGTCCGCTGGTTGCAACAACGCTTGGAAAGTGCCCGTGCTAAGCCCGCTTATTCGAAAGAGGTAAAATTACGTATTCTTGAACGCTTAACTGCGGCTGAAGGTTTGGAGAAACACCTAGATAGTAAATATCCAGGTACCAAACGTTTTGGACTTGAAGGCGGTGAGAGCTTTATCCCCATGCTCGATGGCCTGATCAAAAGAGCCGGAACCTATGGCGCAAAAGAAATTGTATTAGGTATGGCGCATCGCGGCCGCTTGAATACGCTGGTCAATATTTTTGGTAAAAACCCTGCAGATCTTTTTGATGAGTTTGAGGGTAAAAAATTAGTCGATACCTCTGGTGACGTGAAATATCATCAAGGTTTTTCGACCAATGTGATGACCCCAGGCGGAGAATTACATATGGCGATGGCGTTTAACCCATCGCATTTAGAAATTGTCTCTCCTGTAGTCGTGGGTTCGGTTAGAGCGCGTCAAGATCGCCGCCAAGATAAAACCGGTGACCTGGTAGTGCCTATTAATATCCATGGTGATGCGGCATTTTCAGGGCAGGGCGTTGTATTCGAACTACTTCAAATGTCTCAAACTCGCGCTTACAAGGCGGGTGGTTCAATCCATGTTGTTATTAATAACCAAGTGGGTTTTACAACAAGTAATTCAGAAGATGCTCGTTCAACCCAGTATTGTACCGATGTCGCAAAATTTCTTGGTGCTCCTGTATTCCATGTGAATGGTGATGATGTAGAAGCCGTCATGTTTGTGACTCAGTTAGCGATGGACTATCGCTATGAGTATAAGAAAGATGTTGTGATTGATTTAGTCTGTTATCGCCGACGTGGCCATAATGAAACTGATGAACCTTCATCTACTCAGCCTTTAATGTATCAAGCCATTAAAAAGCATCCAACCACTCGTACACTGTATTCGGCACAATTGGTTGCAGAAGGCGTTATCAGTCAAGAAGAAGCCGATACAATGGCAAAAGGCTACCGAGCGGCTCTCGACCGTGGCGAACACGTTGCCGACGGTTTAGTGAGCGAGCCAGACGAATCATTATTTGTTGATTGGACGCCTTATTTGGGCCACGACTGGGACAAGCTAGCCGATACAGGTTACGATTTGAAGAAGCTTCAAAATGTCGCGCATAAGATGTGCATGATCCCCGATGGTATACAGGTTCAACGCCAAGTTCAGAAGATTTACGAAGATCGTAAAAAAATGGCAAGTGGTTCACTGCCTATAAACTGGGGCATGGCCGAAAACTTAGCGTATGCAACGCTTATCGAGCAGGGGTCTGGCGTAAGATTGACTGGTCAAGATGTAGGTCGTGGTACTTTTTCTCATCGTCATGTGGTTATCCATAATCAAAGAAACGGTGAGAGTTACGTTCCGCTTAATAATTTACACGAAGGTCAGCGTAGCTTTAAGATTTTTGATTCATTGTTATCAGAAGAAGCGGTGTTAGCATTTGAATACGGCTATGCCACGACCAAACCTGATACCCTCGTCATTTGGGAAGCGCAATTTGGCGACTTCGCTAATGGTGCGCAAGTGGTTATAGATCAGTTTATTACTAGTGGTGAGCACAAATGGGGTCGATTATGTGGCCTAACGATGCTTTTACCTCATGGTTATGAAGGGCAGGGGCCTGAGCATTCATCGGCTCGGCTTGAGCGTTTTTTACAACTATGCGCTGAACATAATATCCAGGTGTGTATCCCAACAACACCGGCACAGATATTCCATATGTTGCGTCGACAAGTCATTCGCCCGATGCGACGACCATTGATTGTGATGAGCCCTAAGTGGATTTTACGCCATAAATTAGCGACTTCCACTTTAGAAGAGTTGGCTGATGGCCAGTTCCATAATGTATTAACAGATGATCAAGTGACGCCGAAGAAGGTTAAGAAAATAGTCGTTTGTAGCGGTAAAGTGTATTACCACCTTCTCGAGGCGCGGATGGAATCGGGCCAAGAGGATGTTGCGCTTATTCGCTTAGAGCAACTGTATCCCTTCCCTAAAGATGAATTTATCGAAGTGATTAAACCTTTTAGTGGCGCTAAAGAGGTCGTTTGGTGTCAAGAGGAGCCACGCAATCAAGGTGCCTTCCGCCAAATCAAACATCGTTTGTCTGATGCATTAAAAGAAACTCATCCTAAAGTTGAAGTTGAGTATGTAGGACGTATTTCATCAGCTGCTCCAGCATGTGGTTACATGTCCGTCCATTTGGAAGAGCAAAAACAATTTGTTACTGAAGCGTTATCAGTAAAATAGGATGTGAATTGAGAGTAAACGAAGCGGCCCATTGCCTGATAAGTATCTAGTAATATTGTTAGGGCCCGAAACACGAATTATAAATTATTTAACATAAGAGCTAAGCAACAGGAAAGAAATAATGGCAACTGAAATTAAAGCACCTACATTTCCCGAGTCGGTACAAGATGGCACTGTCGCCACTTGGCACAAGAAGCCGGGCGAGTCGGTCAGTCGAGATGAGCTTATCGTGGAAATTGAAACCGACAAGGTTGTGCTCGAAGTTGTAGCACCTGCGGATGGTGTGCTGGCAGATGTAACCAAGCAAGAAGGCGATACTGTCATGAGTAATGAAGTGTTAGCTACCGTTGTTGATGGAGAAGCGTCAACTGCGGCTCCAGTATCAGCACCTGCTGCATCCGGCGCTGCTGCTGGTAACATTGTTGAGATTAAAACCCCGACCTTTCCAGAGTCAGTACAAGACGGCACTATCGCAACGTGGCACAAAGCGGCCGGTGAGAGTGTTTCTCGAGATGAACTAATTGTCGAAATCGAAACCGATAAAGTGGTACTTGAAGTCGTTGCACCAGCCGATGGCGCGATGGGTGAAATTTTAAAGAATGAAGGTGATACGGTTCAAAGCGGAGAAGTTATTGCCAGTGTGATTGAAGGTGTTGCCGGCGCGTCAGCTGCTTCGGCGTCAGCAACGCTGGTAGAATCTAACCTAGACGCTGTTGCCAGCCCATCGGCACGCAAGTTAGCAGCCGAAAAAGGGCTCGACCTTGGAACAGTGAAAGGATCAGGTAAAGGGGGTTTAATTACTAAAGATGATGTTTTAAATACCAGCTCTGCCCCTGTTAAGGCTCCTGTAGCCAGCGCCTCCATTGCAAGTGCTCCAAAGTCGAGTTCTCCTGCCGTTATGCCGATGACTGAAACTGGTGATCGTGTTGAAAAACGCGTTCCTATGACGCGATTGCGTAAGCGTATTGCGGAGCGTTTATTGGAAGCAACCCAAACAACTGCCATGTTGACTACGTTTAACGAAGTTAATATGGGTCCGGTGATGGAGTTACGTAAAAAATATAAAGATCAATTTGAAAAAACGCATAACGGAACTCGTTTAGGTTTTATGGGCTTCTTTGTAAAAGCGGCCGTTGAAGCACTGAAAAAATTTCCTGCAATCAATGCGTCTATAGATGGTGATGACGTTGTATATCATGGTTATCAAGATGTGGGTGTAGCAGTATCGACACCAAAGGGCTTGGTTGTTCCTGTTTTGCGTAATGCAGAAAAT
>JAFMHC010000058.1 GCA_017854775.1 Gammaproteobacteria bacterium
AACAACACTGGATAAGGCTACACCGTCGGTAATAATGGGGGTGAGGCCTGCTGCCATCGATTCTAATACCGATATACCAAAGTTTTCCGAGTATGAAGTCAGGGCATAAAGATCTGAATGGCTGAAAAGGGCGGTTTTAATGTGGCCTTCAACGTGACCGAGAAAAATGCATTTATCCGCTATCTTAAGTTGATGACTCAATGCACCGAGTTTGCTCTTATACGCGCCATCACCATCGCCTGCAATGAGCAGAGAGTAATCGCTATCCTTAACATTTGATAAGGCTTGCATGAGAAGTTCTAAGCCTTTCTTTTGATGTAATCGTGAGAGACATAAAATGGTAATAGCGGACGAACTTTCGGCAATAGCTATGTGGTCAAATAGCTGCTGTTTGCTTAGCGTTGCCGGGGCAGGCATGTCTATTCCTAGCGGGATTACGTGACCGTGCAGATTAAATCTCAGATTTGCCTCACGTTGTTCCACGTCAGCGGTAAATTGTACCGCTGATGCGGACTCTATATTGGCTTTCTCTACCACCCGCAGATACAGCTTTTTCTTTGTTTTGGCCTGCTGTAACGACCAATTCTGAAGCTGGCCAATAGGCCGCACTACATAAGGTATGCCCTTCTTTCTTGCCAAATACATTGCATAGCTTGAGCAATATGAAAATATGGCATGCACATGGACTACGTCGTAGTCACTGATGTGGCGGCTTAGCCAGCGCGTGAAGCTCAACGAGTATGAAAATTCCCGAATGGCCGCTATTGGAGGTGATGCTCGCTCGAAGAAGCGTACAGGCACTCCATTGTATTCAATAAGCGAGTTAAGACTAACCTCTAGATTGTTTGGCCCATTGTCGTTTGTCGTGGCTATCTCGGCATCGATGCCAAGCGTGCGCAGGCTCAAAACCATTTCTACCACCGCCTTGCTTGGGCCGCCGCGGCAAGCGGCTACCGACGGGATAACGTGTAAGACTTTCAGTCGGTCAGCCTTATCGAACATGCCGAGCTTTCCAATCGTTCAATACCGCTAGGCTCCAACGGCGATACCATGGCGTTAGCGGAATCCATTTTGGTGTCGCTGGCATAGGCATATCATCCCAATTAGACGCAAACCACTCATCAAATGGAAATCTAAATCCCTGTTTAGGGCGATTGACTACCCATGTCGGTAATTCTGGTACGCAGTCTATTAACAATTGTTTGCCCTGCTGCAGGCGTATATCGGCTGATATAGCACTTATTTGCTCTATAAATACGCGGTCGATGAATGGCACGCGCAGCTCTAAGCCCCAGGCCATGCTGGCTACGTCGCTGTCACGTAACAATTGATTGCGCAAATAGTTACTCAATTCAAGGTGGCTAATATTATCGGCTTGCGACGGGTGGTTAGGTTCGGATACTAAAATTTCTTTAGGTGCTTTTTTACAGATAATTTTAGTCAGCTCGTAGGCTTCAGATATCGAAAATATACCTCTTAAGCTCTGGTGTGCTGCGGTAAGCGACTCAGAGTTGTTAAGCGCGTCGGCGATTCGCCGTTGACGCGGTGATAGAACCTTGTAAAGCGTCTTACTAAGAGGCTTTACTAAGAAGCGAAAATTCGCCAACAGCTCACTTTTACGTACCATTTCCGGCAATATTTCAAATGATTTGTAGCCAGCAAATAGCTCATCGCCACCGAGGCCTGACAACACTACTTTTTCGCCAGCTTCGCTAGCCAGTTTCGATACGCAGTAGGTGTTAAAGCCATCAATAGTAGGCTGGTCTATGTCTAAAAGAAATTGATCAAATAACGGTCTGGCAATGTCGGCTGTCATTAAGAATTCGGTATGATTGGTGCCGAAATGTTTTGCTACTCGGCGGGCGATATCCGCTTCATTCCATTCTGGGTTTTCGAATGCGATCGAGTAGGTGTTGATCTGCTTCTTGCTGAGCTTGCTGGCGATTGCCACCAATGCGGTCGAATCGATACCGCCACTGAGAAATATACCGACCGGCACATCACTAACGAGATGAGCACGTATGCTGTGTTCCAACGCGGTTCTAGTGACCTCGACGGCTTTAGGCCGACTAAAATGATTTACTGAGAAGTCTAGATTCCAATAGCGGTGTAACTTCGTTTTTCCCGCTGACCAAGTTAAGTAGGTCCCTGCTGGAAGCAACTTGATATTCTTAATTGCGGTATCTGGCTCGGCCACAGTGCCCTTAAGTAAATAACTCATGACTCCGCGGTTTGATATTTTTCGCGAGCTGTAGCCAGAGGCTAAAACAGCTCGTAACTCAGATGCGAAGATCAACGAGTCTCCAGCTTTGAGGTAGTAAAACGGCTTTATACCGAAAGCATCTCTAGCCGCAAACGCGGTTTTCTCTTGTTCGTCCCAAATTAGGAAGGCAAACATGCCGCGCAGTAGCTGCACGCACGCGGGTCCCTTGCTTATAAAAAGTTTGAGAATAACCTCAGTATCAGAAGTGCTTCGAAACACCTCACCGTCGTACTCCATTTGAGTGCGAAGTTTTTTGTAATTATAAATTTCACCGTTGAAGGTGATCGTGTATCGCCTATTAGGGCAGCTCATCGGTTGATGACCGCCCTCGGTCAAATCGATAATAGAAAGCCGAGTATGCGCGAGTGCGGCTTGGTATGAAGAAGAAAAGAAAGCGCCTTTGTCATCAGGGCCTCGATGAACGAGGGCGTCCTGCATGGCCTTTAGTCTTGATGCTCGCTGTTTTATATCAGCAGGCTCTGCACTGTTATTAGTATTGCTCTCGTTCGAGTGCGCTCGGGCTAATGAAGCCTGGGGTGAAAGTATTCCGGCGATGCCACACATAGTTGTTAGTCAGGTTTGTTATTATTAGTAGGGTCGTAATGGTGGAGAAAAGCGAACTTTCCTCCACCATTAGCCTTACTATAGTTTCTCCCTAGAAAAACAGCAACTTAGGTGACGTATTTAATGTTACTCCGACTTGTTGCCATCAGATGGCTTTGCGTTTGCTGGCTTGTTAACCGCTCGGCTGCCTTGAGAGTTGCTTTGCTTGGGCTCTCCAGCGTTGCTTTCACCACCTTTGCTGTCAGTTCGGTTGCCCTCATGGCTTTTGTTATCGGCTTGAGGTCTGTTACTTTGAGGTTGAGCACTCTGAGGACTATCACCCTGAGGTCTATCATTTGAGCGGTTGCGGTTGCGGTTGCGATTTCGGTTTCTATTACGATTTCGGTTGCGATTATTATTGCTACCACCTTCATTGTTAGTATCGTCGCTTTGCTTCTCGTCTCTATCGTTTTGCGGCTTGTTGCGGTTATCGTTCGGCTTCTTATCGCTGTTCGGTTTACTGTTTCGGTTTCCGCCACGTGGATTGTTGTTGCGCGTGCGATTGTTGTTGCGGTTGGCGCCTCGTTCGTTATTGCGGCCGCGTGCGTTGTTAGGTCTCTTGCCGTCTTTCTTACCGTCCTTCTTGCCATCTTTTTTGCTGCGTTTCTTTGGCAGATCTTCTTCGCCGGTACCAAACAATGCGCGCCATAAACGCACAAAGATACCTGGTTTAGCAACTTCTGCTGGTGCTACTACAGGGGCCGCTTCAGGTTTGGCTGCAGGTACAGGGATGTCCCCCATTTTTATTGACTCGATAGCTACTGCTGGCGCAGTATTTGGCGCAATTACAACATTGCTTACCTGATTTTTTTTCTGATATTTAGCTTTACGAGGATCTTCTTTGGGCTCTTGAATTTCAGTTTTATAGCTAGGTAAGTTTGGCATTTCATCCAAATCTTCGCTGCGTAAACGTTGAATTTTAAAGTGCGGTGTTTCCAATTCAATGGTCGGCACGATGGTTATATTAGTGCCTAAACGGCTTTCTAATAAAGTTACTTCGTGACGTTTTTCGTTCAACAAATACGTTGCTGTCTTAATTGGCAGATGTACGTTGATCGCTTCAGTATTCTCTTTTAGGGCTTCTTCTTCGATGATGCGTAATACGCTCAAAGCTGAAGATCCAACGCTTCGTATATGGCCATTGCCTTCGCACCGTGGGCATACATGGTAGTTAGAATCGCTAATCGACGAACGTAAACGCTGACGCGACATCTCTAGTAGTCCAAAGCGCGAGATGCGGCCTACTTGCACGCGTGCACGATCAGCCTTTAGCGCTTTTTGTAAACACTGCTCAACCGCACGTTGGTTTTTGTTGGCCAGCATATCGATAAAATCGATTACGATTAAGCCACCTAAATCACGGATACGCAATTGGCGAGCGATTTCTTCAGCCGCTTCCATGTTGGTTTGTAAGGCGGTTTCTTCTATGTCGCTACCTTTAGTCGCGCGCGCTGAGTTTACGTCTATCGAGGTTAACGCTTCGGTTGGGTCAATAACCAACGCACCGCCAGCGGGTAGTCGTACTTCACGGGCGTAAGCCGATTCAATTTGGTGCTCGACCTGGTAACGTGAAAATAGCGGAACCGTATCTTCGTACATCTTTAGCTTAATCACGTTGTGCGGCATCACTTGGTTCATGAAGCGTGTCGCACGATCAAAAATTTCTTTGTCGTCAATGATGATTTCAGCGATGTCGCTACGGAAGTAATCGCGAATAGAGCGAACTACTAAGTTGGTTTCTTGATAAACCAAAAACGGAGCTGGCTGAGCTTCAGACGCTTCTTGAATGGCATCTGACAAGCGTTGTAAGTAGTCTAAATCCCATTGCAGCTCTTCGGCGCTCTTGCCGATGCCTGCGGTGCGAGCAATGAGAGCGTGCTCACGTGGAACATCAAGTTCGGACATTGCTTCACGCAACTCTTGGCGTTCTTGGCCTTCGATACGACGTGAAATGCCACCACCTTTCGGGTTGTTCGGCATGAACACCAAATAACGGCCAGCGAGACTGATGAAAGTAGTTAAGGCCGCGCCTTTATTGCCGCGTTCGTCCTTCTCAACCTGAATTAGTAGTTCTTGACCAGACTTTAGAACATCTGCAATGTTAACTTTAGAGATTGGTGTGTCAGAATTATAATTTTGAAAGTAAGTTCTAGAGACTTCTTTCATTGGCAAAAAGCCTTGGCGATTACCGCCATACTCGACAAAGGCGGCTTCTAAGCTTGGCTCGATGCGGGTAATCTTACCTTTATAAATATTGCCTTTTTTCAGTGCGGTGTTGGCCGACTCGATATCCAGATCAACTAATTTTTGACCATCGACAATTGCAACTCTCAGCTCTTCAGAGTGGGTTGCGTTGAATAACATTCTTTTCATGTTTTACCCTATGCCTACATTGGCATGTTAAGAAAAACAGCGACTGTCTAAGAAGGTCGGCGGTGAGAAGTCGAATACACAGAAATACTGATTTTGCTGCAGTGGCAATAAAATAAATGTAGCAACTGCTCTTTAGACAAATTCATCAAAAGGACTACGGGCGGCCATTGCTAGGAATTACCTTCGCTAGCGTAGTTGACTCGCCGGTGCCTGTAGTGAATTTATAGACCTCGGATGTTACTCACTGTCTATCTGCCAAAGCTAAAATCGTCTCTGATTTGACTAAGACGTTTATTAAACGCTTATCAATATCAAATCATGCTGTTGGTTATGATAACTAAAACCCATTATTAAATTATATCACCGCACTGAATAGCCCAGATATTTTAAATTCAAAGTTCGACATCAAAGCTCGAAATTAAAGTTCGGAACTAAAGTTCAATGCAGCTATCAATTAACCAACTAATTCTTTCTGCGAGGGCCAAAGCAAAGAGGCTAATCATATTTTGTTAGCATTTGTTAGCGCTTAATCGCCATCACTACTGTTCTTATTCTTCGAATTGTAGCTGTTTATATTTGCTAACAATGGCCGGCTGTCATATTAAAACTAACTGTCACGGTTTTGACCGCGATTAAGTTGCCTTAATTTAAATGACTCAGCATCAGAGTTAGCGATGTTCCTCATAATTCAGGGTGAGGTACATTGCCCTGTTACACAGCGCGTTGAATGAGTTGCAACTAAATGTTTGAAATCAAAGAACTAATAGTTATCTCGAGTGGGCCGTTTGTTGCCCGGTCGGTTTGCTAAAACTCACTGTAATAGCGCCCTTTAATAAAAAACTGTATTAAAGAATCGCATTTGCGAGACACTTGTGTAAAAAATCAAACCCAACTTAACGCTTTTAATGAGCGTTAGGATTAAGTTAAAAAATTTAACCGCATTTTTAAACCGATTTCGATACTATTATTTCTTTTGTTTTCTCGCCAAATTAGCGGCCAAATAACGTCTGCAGTATCCTAAAAATTATCGAATCTAGTCGTTCTCACGACCGGATTCGTAATTCGTTGAAAAATAGTGTGTTTAACGCTGGTTAAAACTCAACCAGACCGGAGAAGTCTATCAGTAAGTTGATGCTTTAGCAATCGCCTTAAACACCCGTCATTATTAGCTTTTCTAGACATTGGGTTAACCCCTAATCTCCTCTATAATCGCCCGAAGTCAGTAAAGAGCGTTCTCGTGCCTAAAAAAATAAACTCAAACTCAAAAGAAAAGAATTCGAAGTCTAATTCTAAGTCGAAAAACAGAAAGAACTCGAGATCGAATGATCGTCGTGGGTCGGTCGGTGACTCGGCATCTAGGTCTGCAGCCGGATCAGGCACTGATGGGCCTAGAGCGAGTAGGCGTGATTCAAGACGTGGTCGGCCAGCTGATAAGTTGGCACCGGCTGAGAACTCGCGGTTAAACCATCGCAGTGTTCGCCAAGACTCTGGGCAAAGTAAAATGAGAGCCGCGGAACGCGGTGTAGAAAATTTGGCCTCATCTCAAGCCGCTGTTACGCCACCGGCTAATATTCCAAATAAAGTTAGCTTTGTCGAAATAGACGAAAACCATGATGGCCAGCGCTTGGATAACTTTTTGATCACACACTTAAAAGGTGTTCCCAAGGCGCATATCTACAGGATTATTCGTAAGGGCGAAATTCGAGTAAATAAAGGTCGCGTAAAGCAAACGACTCGACTGGCGCAAGGGGATTCTCTTAGAATTCCGCCTATACGCCTTAGTGAAAGATCACTGGATGGGTTGGATGGTCAAAAATATAGCTTTCTCGGTAAGTCGATTTTGTTTGAAGATGATGCCTTATTAATTATCAACAAGCCATGTGGCATGGCGGTTCACGCAGGCAGTGGCATAACCGTCGGCGTGATCGAAGCTTTGCGAGCTTATCGCAGTGATCTAAAATACATCGAATTAGTACATCGTCTCGACCGCGAAACGTCAGGCGTATTGGTGCTGGCTAAAAAAGCCAGCGCGTTAAAAATCCTACACAATGACTTCAAAACAAATTCGTTAAAAAATCCTCGCTTAGATAAGCGTTATTTAACCTTGGTTAAGGGGGCTTGGCGCGATGGCACCAGGCGAGTAACCAAAGCACTAAATACAGATGCCCGACGTCATGGCGAACGCTATGTCGAGGTTGATCCAAATGGTCGTTATGCCAGTTCGATCGTGACACCAAAGTCGGTGTCAGAAATCGCCTCGTTGGTTGAAGTCAAGTTACTTACTGGTCGTACTCACCAAGTAAGAGTGCATGTTCTGTCGGAGAATCATCCGGTTGCTGGAGATCAAAAGTATGGCGATCAAGACTTTAATCGGAAGATGAAGTCGCAAGGTTTGTCGCGCCTATTTTTGCATGCGGCCAAGCTCACTTTTTTTCATCCGTTGACTGATAAATCTACCACCATTGAAGCGCCGCTGCCGTCCGAATTGGCGGCGGTGTTGACTAACTTATCTTTAGAGTTTAATTAATCGATGTACCAACTTATTATTTTCGACTGGGACGGAACCATCATGGATTCGGCGCAGAAAATTTCCAATTGCATTCAGGCGTCAGCTCGTGATGTTGGCTTAGACGCTCCAACCTCAGAACAAGCTAAGAGCATTATCGGGCTCGGCTTGATTGAAGCTTTGCGGCGGCTGTTTCCGAGTGCTAGTGATTCTCAGATTAATGCCATGATAGGCGCTTATAAACATCACTTTGTTACCGCTGATGACACTGAACAAAAGCTATTTGACGGCGTAGCACAAGGTTTGCAGTTGCTCGAAGATAGCGGCGCGGTGTTAGCCGTCGCAACCGGAAAATCTCGTGTAGGCCTAGATCGGGCCTTCGCCGGGTTAGACTTAACACATCATTTTATAGCTTCGCGCTGTGCTGATGAAACGCGCTCGAAGCCACACCCGCAAATGCTGCTTGAAATCCTTGATTTCACTGCGATCGACCCCGATAAAGCTATAATGGTTGGAGATACAACATTTGATTTAGATATGGCGGCAAATGCCCAGATGGCTGGCCTCGGGGCTGGCTACGGCGTTCACTCCGAGCAAATGCTGCTTGATTCGAAGGCGCTAGCGGTAATGCAAAATTTTAACGATATTATTGCCTGGTTTTTAGACGGGCGCGTGGAGAAAGCCTATGCCTAACAAGCACATTGGTTCAATTGAGGGCTTGCAAGAGGGCGGTAAAGGTCTGCGTTTTGATGTTAGAAACGCTAGCGGTGAAGTCATGCCGGCGTTTGTGATCCACTATGATTATCAATACTTTGCCTACTTAAACAAATGTGGTCATATTGCGGTGCAATTAGATTACATGCCAGGCGAATTTTTCAGTGATGACGGGCAAAGTTTAATTTGCGCGACGCACGGCGCTGAATATGCGCCTGATACTGGAGCTTGTCAAGGTGGGCCATGTTATGGAGTCGGTTTAGATCCGTTAGAGATATCGCAATCAGATGGGCAATTGTTTCTCGAAAACAAAGATTTGGATATCGTTGAGAAAAAGTAACACGACGAGCATTTGTGGCGTCAGAAAAAATTAATTTAGCAAGATTTGAATGAACATGAGGCTTATAGAATGTTAGGACGAAATAAAAATACCACTGCTTTGCCAGGGAGTCACAGTGCTCCAGTAACCTCGAGCGAAGTGATGGAGCGCTTAGCCGAGGATTATATGAAAGACCGCAAGTGGCGCCGGGTCTTTAAGTTCATTCTGCTAGGCTTGTTTCTACTTTATATAGTAAGTGCTATTTTCCTTGCTGGCGGCGGTAGTGGTGGTGTAAATGCTTCTCAGCCGCATACCGCATTGGTGGAGCTAAGGGGCGTTATCAGCACTGCGCAAGGTGATGTATCGGCTGATAATCTAAATGCAAGTCTTAAGCGTGCGTTCGAGGCTAAAATGTCGAAGGGCATTGTCTTGCGTATTAATAGTCCGGGTGGTTCACCGGTTCAGTCAGACCTAATCAACGCTGAAATCGGTCGCTTAAAAAGTCTATATCCTGACAAGCCTTTGCATGTTGTGGTGTCTGATGTTTGTGCTTCTGGTGGTTATTATATCGCCGCCGCCGCTGATCAAATTTTTGCTAATCCGTCGTCAATAGTGGGTTCCATTGGTGTTCGTATGGATGGGTTTGGTTTTGTCGGCACTTTAGATAAGTTAGGCGTTGAGCGTCGCTCGCTAACGGCAGGTGACAATAAAGCGATCTTAGATCCGTTTTTACCGGTAAAAGAAAGCCAACGAGCTCATGCTAAAGAGATGCTTGCGGTTGTGCACCAACAATTTATTAATCGAGTCAAGGCCGGCCGCGGCGACCGTTTAAGCGATAGCCCAGATATTTTCAGCGGTTTATTTTGGAGCGGCGAACAGGCAAAAGAGCTTGGACTAATTGACGAATTTGGTAGCTTAGACTATGTGGCGAGAGAGGTTATCGGCCAAGAAGCAATTGTGGATTACTCTTATAAGCCTGATTTTCTAACTCAGTTCGCGCAAGATTTAGGTGTCTCGATTGGTGCCAGGGTGGTCAGTGCATTTGGTGGTCAGTTGAAGCTAAATTAGGTAATTTATGTTTACTGAAACGACTTGGGCCACAGGAACGACTTAGGCCGCAGATAGCCAAAGCGGATAGGCCGCTTTGCCAGCACGATTGGGCTTTGCTTATCTATTATTTCTGTCTGTATTTGCTTTGCTAAACTTTAACCGCAATCTAGCGAGTTGCAGATAAACCTCGGCGACCACTCGCTGCCAAGTGTATTGAAGGCCTGCGATGCCGCTCAGGGCCAAGCCTTTTACCATAAGCGTATAAGGAATCACCGCTAGTGGAGCAATGCCTAAATAGCGTAAGCGGTCAGGCCAAGATAAGCTTTGCCAGGTCGCTGCGGCGAGTTTTTTAGCTTCTTGATCCGCGTATTTACGCTGCGAGGCTAACCATCGGCTATAGGGTTTTCGGTCGTCGTGCTGCATGCGTTGTTGAAGCTTGAGTACTAAGCCATTGATCACAACTCTTTGAGTGTGTCCGTCACGTTGATAGTGTGCTGAGTCACGTCGATATAACGAGGTCCTTGGAGGGTAAAGTGAGCCTTTTAATGGCTGGCCGTTGATCACGTATTCAAAGCCTATTTCAAACCCTTTGACATCAATATTAGGTGCTAGTGCAGCGATTTCATTTTCCAGCGCCTGGGTTACTACATAATCGGCGTCCATCGACAGTACCCAATCGGTTTTAATCTCTTGTGCTAAAGCAAAATTACTTTGTTCGGTAGGGCCCTCATAACGATTTTGGATCACGCGAACATTATTGAACTGCGCACAAATGGCTAATGTTTGGTCATCGCTATAACTGTCTATCACCAATATTTCTTTGGCCCATGAAAGTGCGCCTAAGGTGCGTTCAATGTTCGGCGCCTCATTGTATGTGGCAATGATAGGTGTGATTTGATCGAGCATTAGTCTTTACCTACCAATGTTTGCCGGAACGATTGCAGGCTTAATCATCGAAAACGTCGAATCCTTGGTTTTCAAGCATGGCTACTAAGCGAATTAATGGCAAGCCAATTAAGGCATTTGGGTCATCACCTTCAAATTTCTCGAACAACGCCACTCCTAAACCCTCGGCGCGCACACTGCCTGCGCAGTTGTAAGGTTGCTCTTTGCGCAGGTAGCGTTCAATAGTTGACTCACTTAATGACTTGAAGTGGACAGTAAAGGGAACAACTTCAGATTGAATCGAACCGGTCTCTGAGTTGATTAATGCCAAGCCAGTAAATAGTTCAATTTTTTTGCCCGACGCAGTTCGCAATTGCTCAACAGCACGTTCATGGGTATGCGGCTTGCCGACAATTTCGCTGCCGTGAAGTGCCACTTGGTCCGAGCCAATGATTAGTGCATTGGGGTTACTTTTTGCGATCTCTTTTGCTTTAGCAATAGCCAATCGTTCGACCAAGGCGATTGGTGTCTCGTTGGCAAGCGGTGTTTCGTCGATGTCAGGGTTGGCGGTATCGAATGGCACCATCAATCGTTCTAATAGCATTTTTCTGAATGGCGACGATGAGCCGAGTATGAGGCGAGGGTTTGGCATAGTTTGGCTGACTGAGCTGGCAATTTAGCAAATAGGGTATTGTTTGATTATGCGATAATACACCAAGAGACGCTATTGTTAAGACCACTCTGACATGACCTCTTTTACTGTTTAGAGATAATCAAATATGATACTGATACGTTTGCGGACAAAACTCTAATTTAATTATATTATAAATGTGATAAATTGATTGTTGTTCAACATTAGCCAATTTTGTAGAGAGTCATGTCGAATAAAGTTATTAACTTAGGAATTGTGGGCGTTGGCAAGATTGTACGCGATCAACACCTGCCGTCTATCGCAAAAAACTCAGGCTTTAGTCTATCCGCAACGGCTAGTCGCAATGCGTCGGTTGACGGTGTCCAAGCGTTTTCTGACATAGCCTCGATGCTTGAGGCTTGTGATATAGACGCGGTTGCGTTGTGTATGCCACCACAATACCGCCAAGCGGCGGCTCAATTAGCGCTTAAGAGCGGTAAGCATGTGCTGTTAGAAAAGCCACCCGGAGCGACGGTCTCTGAAGTGGAGCAATTAGCCGAGTTAGCTGACAAGCATGGTGTTTCGCTGTTCGCTACTTGGCACTCGCGATACGGTGCAGCGGTTGACGTGGCGAAGGCGTTGCTGTCTGAGCAGCGGCTAAAATCTGTGGCATTGGTGTGGCAAGAAGATGTTAGAAAATGGCACCCAAATCAACAATGGATCTGGCAAGCTGGAGGTTTAGGTGTGTTTGATCCAGGTATCAATGGCTTGTCTATTTTAACTCATTGCTTACCATCGCCAGCATATGTTACCAGTGCCGACTTAATCTTTCCGGCAAATAAAGCGGCGCCTATCGCGGCTAATATCAATTTTAAAACAGTCGACGGCGTTGATATAAGCGGGCAATTTGATTGGCGAGCCACTGGCAGCGAAGCTTGGAATATTGATTTTGAAACCGACCAAGGCTTGCTACAAATTAAGGACGGTGGTGCCCGACTATTGCTCAATAACGAGGACGTAGCTGTTGCGGAACACTCAGAGCATGGCGAATATGAGGCTATCTATACGCGTTTTGCCGATCTGATTCAGCGGGGTGTATCTGATGTTGAGTTGGCCCCTCTTAAACTGGTAGCGGACGCATTTTTATTAGCCAACCGTGAAGAAGTCGACGCCTTTAACGATTAATGACTGATACGGCTAAAGTTAGTCTCGACAATCAAGATCATATTGATTTGTTCGTCGACGCGATGTGGCTGGAATCAGGCCTGTCAAAAAATACCCTGAGCGCCTATCGCTCCGATTTAAATCGCTTTGCCAAGTTTATCGCTACTAAATCGTTGATTATTGTGGATCAATCGGATGTGCAGAAGTTTCTTGGTTTAATGATGGCGCAGGGAACAAAGGCGAGCAGTAGTGCCCGCGTTCTTTCAACTTTGCGACGTTTTTATCGCTATCAAATTCGTCAGAATCGGCTTAGCAAAGACCCATGCGTGCAGGTGCTCTCACCCAAGCAGGGCAGGCCGCTGCCGAAAGCAATGAGTGAACAGCAGGTCGAAAGCTTATTAGCTGCACCCGATCTTACAACGTCATTGGGCATTCGCGATCGAGCCATGCTTGAGACCCTCTACGCGACGGGCCTTAGGGTGAGTGAACTGGTTGAGTTGACGCTACTAGAGATTAGCTTGCAGGTCGGTGTGGTGAGAATTGTTGGCAAGGGCAATAAAGAACGTTTGGTGCCGCTTGGCGAGCAAGCGATTGACTGGATTGAGCTTTATCAGCAGGGTGCTAGATTAGATATTCTCAAGCAAAGACAGTCTGATGCTATGTTTGTCACAGCACGAGGCTCAGGCATGACTCGGCATGCCTTTTGGCATATCGTTAAAAAGCACGCCCTTACGGCGGGAATTCAGCAAAGTATGTCACCACACACTTTGAGGCACGCATTCGCTACACATCTAATTAACCATGGAGCTGATTTACGTTCGGTGCAGATGTTATTGGGCCACGCAGACCTCTCGACTACCCAAATTTACACACACATTGCGCGTGAGCGTTTGCAGTCAATGCATGCCAAACACCACCCTAGAGGCTAACTATTTAGCCTTTGAAATGATAAATTCAGTCACACTTGGCTCAAAAGCGATAAAAAGACTGGTAACAGCGACCGATATTGTGCAGTATCCGATAAGGAATACAGGCTTAGCCGCGTTTCTCATTGCAGAAGTCCTGATGCCGTAGCGATAATTTACAATCCCTACACAGTGCATTTTATAAAATCGCCGTTAGCGTATTCATAGCCAGCCTACGAGACCCACTACTTCTGGATAGTCTGTTTGTATAAAAGACATTCAAGTAAAGGGTTCGATTTAGAAATCTGTAAACGGCTAAAGGCATGCGGAAATCGGCGCGATAGGACATAAGGGTTTGTCTATTATGCGTTCCAATAATTCGGTTGCTACAAATAAACACGTATCGATAAATTGTCAAAAATAAACAGTTGCAGACGATTTGCTCAATTACTTTTAAATAATCCAAACATTAATAGATAAACGATCGCCATGGCCATACACAATGTTATTCAGTAACGAGTGCTGTGCCTAACTGCGAACACGTTAGTTTCCCAAAGACGAAGAGACTCCTTTTGACTCAAAATAAAATAAAAGCCACTATTATTTCAGCATCAGATGCTGGAATCAGCAATGACAACATCAGCCCCAAAGCACTCAAAGTAGTTGAGGGTTTGCAACAAGCTGGGTATCAAGCTTACTTAGTCGGGGGCTGTGTGCGCGACTTAATCATCGGTACTAAACCGAAAGATTTTGACGTTTCGACCAACGCAACGCCCGAGCAAATCAAAAAGACCTTTGGCCGCAATGCACGAATAATCGGTCGTCGGTTCAAATTAGTGCATGTGCGCTTTGGCTATGAAGTAATAGAAGTTGCCACCTTTCGTGCCGATGCCAACGATCGCGAGCGAGTCGGGCAAAATGAGATGAGCGAAGGTGATCAAGGCCAATTGCTACGCGACAACGTGTATGGCCAAATAGAAGAAGACGTAATACGTCGAGACTTTACTGTTAACGCGATGTACTACGATAGCGTCAAAGGCGAAATTCTTGATTTTATGAACGGCATTGACGACGTTAAAGCCGGCAAGCTTAAAAGCATTGGCGAGCCTGAGCTACGTTTTACTGAAGACCCGGTGAGAATGCTTAGAGTGATTCGCTTTGCAGGCAAGCTAGGGTTTGAGATGGAGCCTGCTGCGTTAACCATGATTGAAGAGCAAGGTAAGTTGTTATCGCATGTGTCGAATGCCCGTTTATTCGAAGAAGTGCTTAAGCTTTTTCATGGCGGAGCCGCTTACGAAACATATTTGTTGTTACGCAAATACGGTTTGTTTAAGTATCTATTTCCATTTACCGACCACACGTCAGTTGATGGTGTCGAAGGGCTACCAGAGCGCGCGCTGCAAAATACAGACAAACGGGTTAAACAAGGTAAGCCGGTTATTCCTGCGTTCTTGTTCGCCTGTATGATGTGGGAGCCAGTTAAAGCCGATGCTCAAGTGCTGATGGACGATGGTGCTAATGAAGCACACGCTTGGCGAGTCGCAATGAACGATGGTCTGCGCGACCAAAATCAATACGTTGCGGTACCACGACGCTTAGCTGAAATTATCTTAGATATATGGAATATTCATTTTCGACTTATTAAGCGCAATCCACGCATGGTAAAAGCGTGTTTAAATAATCGCCGCTTTCGAGCAGCGTATGACTTTTTATTGCTTCGTAGAATGGTGCATGAAGTCGATGAAGAAATAAGTGAATGGTGGACTGAGATTCAAGAGTTAGAACCCAATGATCGCGAAGCGATGATCTCTGACTTAAATAGCACCTACAAGCAGGAGCGCCAGCCTCGCCAACAAAGCAATGAGCCTGATGGCAATAGTGTTGACTACAACTCGGCAGGCAATGAGGATAATTTCGGTAATACCGTGTTTGGCGACGGCTACGAAGGCGGATTTAGTAAACCCGGTGCTGCGGCAAAAGGTCGCAAACAAAATAAGGGTGGCCCGCGAGGACAGAAGAGAAGCACTACTGGCGGCCAACACAAAACTGCTGGACGCGGACGTCGACCAAGCAATTCCAGACAAGGCAACCCCAATCAAGGCAATGATAGTCAGGCTGCCAATAGTAATCCTGGAAATAGCGAGCAACCGAATAAAGCTCGTCGCGGAAAAGTAGGCAAAAAGCGGTCAAGTAAAAAGCGTACCAATGGTGGTGTTCAACGCCGTGCTGGGCCGAGCGCCAATCGAACGAATTCTAGGGCTCGCAATGACTCGGAGCCACGTTTTCAAGAGGCGCGGCCCGCTGACGAATTCGGTGTTACATCGTCGGGCAGTAACAAAAAAGTTAAGGTCAGGCATAAACGTAAAATAGCTGGACCAACGGACAATGACGATAAGCCGCTACTAGGCTGACCAATGTCAACGTTAGCCTATTTAGGGCTTGGTGCTAATTTAGGTGACCCAATTCAACAAATGGTTGATGCCCGAGAAGCCCTCTTGGGCTTGGAATCTACGTTACGGCTAAGATGCTCGAACTTTTATCTCTCATCGCCAGTAGGTTATGAGGCTCAAGCAGATTTCATTAACTGCGTGGTCGAACTTGAGACTAATAGCGGCGCGCTTGAGTTACTTGATGATTTGCAATCAATAGAAAATGCAATCGGCCGTCATCGAGTCGCAGATAATCAAAATGCGCCAAGGGTGATTGATATAGATTTACTATTGTTTGGTGATCAGGCGATTGATGAAGAGCGTTTGCAAGTACCTCACCCAAGAATGAAAAACCGACTATTTGTGTTAAAACCACTGCTTGAGCTCGCTAAGCTAGAACCATATCGCACAGCGGTAGAGGTCGGTGATTTCGACGGCCAAGCGCTTGTGCGGCTTACAATTGGTCGCGATTAATGGCCCAGTATTTTCAAATTCATAGCCAGAATCCGCAGCTTCGATTGATTCAGCAAGCGGCGGAGATAGTGCGTGGCGGTGGGCTGGTAGCCTACCCAACGGACTCAAGTTATGCGCTAGGATGTCATTTAGATGATAAAAGAGCGGTTGACCGTATTCGTCGAATTCGTAAGCTAGACAAAGGTCATAATTTCACCCTCGTTGCGCATGACTTAAAACAAATTTCGCAATTTGCTAAGATCGACAACCAACAGTATCGACTTATTAAAACGCTTACGCCGGGACCATACACGTTTATTCTTGCTGCAAAAAGGTTAGTGCCTAATCGATTAGTGCATCCTAAGCGTCGCACCATCGGTATACGTATCCCAGATAATGCAATTGTGCGTGCTTTACTTATCGAGTTGGGCGAGCCGATTATGAGCTCCAGCTTGATTTTGCCCAAGTCTGAGTTGGCTATGGCTGACCCTGAAGAGATAAGGAGTCAGCTTGAACACGACGTCGACTTAGTAATCGACGGCGGGTTGGGCACGCTAGAGCCTTCAACCGTGCTTGATTGGCACGATACGCAACTTAGAGTTTTACGAGAAGGTGCGGGTGATATTGCCTTTCTTAATAAATGATAGCTTGATCAGAGGCTCCTTTAATAAACCGTCGACACACTTGGCTTGAACGCTAGTCTTTAAGCAGCCATAAATGTACACTTTAACTTTGAAAATAACGCGTTAAATTAATGATTTCTAAGTCTGGTCACCCTAATCGTGTCGTTTCGGGCATGCGCCCAACCGGTCGTTTACATCTAGGTCACTATCATGGTGTGCTGAAAAACTGGTTGAATTTGCAGCATGAGTTTGATTGCTATTTTTTCGTTGCAGATTGGCATGCTTTGACCACTCATTATGAGGAGGACTCGGCAACCATCAATGATAATGTCTGGGAGATGGTGATCGATTGGTTGGCCGTTGGTGTTGACCCCAGTCGCGCAACCTTGTTTATTCAATCGCGAGTGCCAGAACATGCCGAACTGAACTTGCTGTTGTCGATGATCACTCCGTTGGGTTGGTTAGAGCGCGTGCCGAGCTATAAAGATCAACAGGCAAAATTGACTGAGCGCGATCTCTCGACGCATGGTTTTCTGGGTTATCCGGTATTACAGGCGGCCGATATTTTGTTGTATCACGCCTCGCAAGTGCCGGTTGGCGAAGATCAGGTGCCTCATATTGAGCTCACTCGTGAGATAGCACGTCGGTTTAATTACCTCTATGGACGTGAAGAAGGGTTTGAAGAAAAAGCCGAAGAAGCAATAAAAAAACTTGGTAAAAAAGGTGCTAAGTTATACCGTGACTTGCGCAATGGCTATACCGAACGAGGAGATCACGAGGCCTTAGAAAAAGCCCACGCATTATTGGCCAGCAATCAAAACCTTACCAATGCGGAAAACGAGCGGTTATTTGGCTTCCTAGAGGGTGGTGGACGGTCTATTTTAACTGAGCCTGAGTCGATACTCACTGAGGCACCTAAGCTGCCGGGCTTAGATGGCGAAAAAATGTCTAAATCTTACCGCAATACGATCGCCTTGCGCGATGACCCTGCGCGTATTGAGAAAGAAGTTCGTGCTATGCCCACCGATCCTGCACGTGTGCGCCGCAACGACCCGGGTGACCCTAATCTTTGTCCAGTTTGGGAGTTTCATCATATTTATTCCTCAAGCGATACAAAGGCCTGGGTAGAAACCGGCTGTCGCAGTGCCAGCATTGGCTGTGTCGATTGTAAGCAGCCATTGATAGAAGCGCTGTTGAAAGAGCAAGTAGAGATATCGGAGCGGGCTCAGCCGTATATTGAAGACCCGACGTTAGTACGCTCGATCATTGCCGATGGCTGTGAAAAAGCCCGAGATACGGCTAGCGAGACGATGGCGCAAGTTCGTTCGACAATGAATTTGGACTACTATTGATTCGGACTACTATTAATTTGCTTTACTATCAAAGCTAAGGCTTTTAATAGCTACGCTGAATAACTAATAACATGAGCGACGATAAACAAAACCACAAACTTGAACAGCCCCAAGGTGATCAAACAGAGGGCGAGCAAGTAGAGGGCGATCAAGCGAACCCGGTCGGCGCCAGTCAAGCGGTTGTTGAGGTGGTGGACGAGCATATTGAAATAGTCGATGCCGAGCTGGCCGCCAAAGAGGCCAAGCATAGCGAGGTAATGCGAGCCGTAGTGATGGGCGAGGTCATGAATGAGTGGCCGCAAGATCTATTCATACCGCCAGACGCACTCGAAGTTGTACTAGAAAGCTTTGAAGGGCCGCTGGACTTATTGTTGTACCTTATTCGCAAACAGAATCTCGACATACTAAATATTCCGGTTGCCGACATTACTCGACAATACATGGGTTATGTCGAGATAATGCGTGCCGCAAATTTAGATTTGGCTGCGGAGTACTTAGTAATGGCGGCGTTGTTGGGTGAGATTAAGTCTCGAATGTTGTTACCAAAACCAAAGAGTGAGTTAGACGACGACGAAGATCCAATGGCGGCGTTAATTCGTCGTCTGCAGGAATACGAACGCTTTAGCGAAGCGGCCAATCAGATGGATGACCGTCCACGACTGGATCGGGATATTTTTAAGTCTGAAGTATTATTTGATGATCTAACCCCACCTGAGCTTAAAGCACAGGTAAGTTTGGACCAATTAGTGAAGGCGTTTCAATCGATTGTTGATCGTGCGGATGCAAACAAAAATATGTTTGTCTCGCGTGACACCCTGTCGTTACGTGAGCGAATGACTAAGATTTTGCAATTATTACAAGAAAAAGAGTATGTAAGCTTTGGCGAGTTATTCAGCGTGGCTGAAGGACGCTTGGGCGTCGTGGTCTCGTTTATCGCGCTGCTAGAGTTATTTCGCGACGATATGCTCATAGTAGTGCAAACCGAACCTTTGGCACCGATACATATAAAGCGAGCGGCTTAGAGCAAGACTTAGCGTTTTGTTAATTTAGATACCATGAAAGAAAAAGATTTGAGCATGCAAAAACACGCCGAGGCAGATCAACTGAGTGTTGATTTGCGCTCACATAAGAGCGACGAAAGCGAGTACGCAGATGATTATGGACCGGTTGATAGTGAACTGGAAAATATCATTGAAGCGGCCCTCTATGCCTCCAAGTCTCCATTAGGCGTAAAGCACATTATTGCTATGTTTCCGGATGATGCGCAGCCTAGTAAGGTTGATATTCAAAATGTGATTACCGGTTTACAACAAAAGTGTGAACACCGAGGTATTGAATTGCGTCGCATTGGCACTGGATGGCGCTATCAAACTAAAGAAAAATACTCGCCGTGGTTGAGAAAACTGGGCGGTAATAAAACGCCTAGGTATTCGCGCGCGTTACTAGAAACGCTATCGATTATTGCTTACCGACAACCGGTGACTCGCGGTGATATTGAAGAAATTCGCGGGGTCGGTGTCAGTAGTGACACAATCCGCACTTTAGAAGAACGAAATTGGGTTGCCCAGATTGGCCATCGCGATGTGCCAGGACGTCCGGCATTATTTGGCACAACTCAAGGTTTTCTAGAGTATTTTAATATGACCAGTTTGCGCGAGTTGCCCGAATTAATGGACAAGCGCGCGTTGGGCGAAATCGCTAAAGACATGAATTTAACGCTGCCTATGGACGGCGTCCAAGACAACGACGAAGCCGCTAGGCGTAAAGAAGAGTTAAGTGAAAAAGCAGACATTATAGAGCTTCATCCTGAGACCGACGATTTTGACGATGAGTTAGAATCGAGCGATGAGCACACCCCTGAAAGCGACTTAAGCGCGCTGGAAGATTCAGATATTGACAACGCAAAAGACGTGTTAGACCCCGATGAATGATAAATTACAAAAACTGCTGGCCCATGCTGGTATGGGTTCTCGACGCGAAATCGAAACTTGGATTACTGATGGGCGTGTGACGGTCAACGGTAAGCGAGCAAAGCTTGGTGACCGCGGCAATGCGTCCGATCGGATATTGGTCGATGGCAACATCATGAGTCTCACCGATGTTGGTGGTGAGCAGATTAAGGCGCTTATATATCATAAGCCTGAGGGCGAGATTTGCACCCGTAAGGACCCTAAAGGTCGGCCGACCATCTTTGATAATTTACCTGGCATTCCTGGTGGTCGATGGGTATCAGTTGGTCGTCT
>JAFMHC010000301.1 GCA_017854775.1 Gammaproteobacteria bacterium
CCCGTCAGCTACGCTGACAAGCAGGTAAACGATTCAGCCTTGAGCCCGTCAGCTACGCTGACAAGCAGGTAAACGATTCAGTCTTGAGCCCGTCAGCTACGCTGACAAGCAGGTAAACGATTCAGCCTTGAGCCCGTCAGCTATGCTGACAAGCAGGTAAATAGTAGCGTTACCCGTATGTGCCGTAAGTTCTTGGTGCCTTGAACCAATGGTTCAAGTGGGAGTCTACAAGCCGCATCAGGTGCTCTCGTGGAACTAGACAAGCCAGTTCTAACGACAGCTCACAACAGCAACGTGGTCTAACTCCCGGGTAAAATACTAGGTTCTAAGGGATTAGAAGACCCTACGAACACCACAGGCAACGCCGAATGTTTAGTATACCAGTGTGGTTTAACTCAGCGGTGAAAAATATTTAATTACTCAACTGAGATCTCAGTTGAGTACGGTAGTTGAACCACTTTACAGGTCTTCGGCTTCTTTGAGAACTTGGTCAATCCGATCTTGCAACGAATTTAAACGCGCCTGCACATTCTCTTGGCCGGCTGTCGCACGGCGTAATTGCAGTAGATCATTGGTGATGTTTAACGCCGCCATAATCGCGCAGCGTTCCGCGCCTATGATCTTGCCGGATTTTTTTATCTCTTTCATGTTTTTGTCGAGATAACGTGCCGCGTCCATCAGCTCTTCTTGTTCTTCTGGAGGGCAAGCCACGGAAAACTCGCGGCCCATAATAGAGATGTTAATGCCTTTTGATTGCATAGGGCTCGACATGAGAGGTTAGTGATTCAAGTGCGGTTGTTGGGGGCGAAAACAATTCAATTTGCGAACGCAACCTAGACTACTGATCTTCAAGAGTGCGAAGCTTAGCAACGATTTTTTCTAATCTGCTACAGGCAAGGCGGTTTTTTTCCTTGAGTTGAGTCTTTTCACTCATCAAGGTATGTTGTTCAGTTTTTAGGTTTCGGTTTTCGCTGCTGAGGCGTTTGCATTCGCCAATTAAGGTTTCAATGCGTTGTTCTAGACCGAGCATGTTGGCTTCCATTCGAAAGACCCCTTGTTTTTGGTATCAACGCTATATTAGGCGTGGAGTGTGAGCACGTCAACTGACTAACCCTGCAGAAGCTAATAAAACCTCGTAAACAGCGCTAATTAGATCACTTTAGTCATGCGCTAGAGGGTAAATTCGAGCGGGCATTGTGCTTAAATGGTGACATCTTTGACACGCAACAAGGTAGAATTAGGCGAGATAGTTTTGCTATAGCAGTGACTCAAGTTTGCTGTTTAAATAGCTGATGTTGTTTTGACCAAAATACGCGATCCATGACGGTCGCTAGTGATAGAAAATTATGACTAATTTAGTTGACAGTTTTACTCAAATTGAAGCGACCCTAGATTTAGCCGGGATCGAAGAACTGACTCCAAGCGAAGTGCATGGCACTATTGTCGGTGCTATGTGTAACCATATGAAATCAGGTGTTACTCCTGATTTGCTGAAGTTAATTGAGCCTAGTGCAGACGCTAAGGACGGTCGTTTTACGCAGCTTACTGAGATGCTTTATGAGCAGTATCGCGAAACTAGCGAGTTGCTGATTGAAACCAAAGACGGCTTCGATTTGATTTTGCCAGACGAAGAATCGCCATTAGAGGTACGGGTTGACGGCATTGCCAGTTGGTGTAAGGGGTTTATCTTAGGCTTGCTTTACAATAACGCTTTTAGCATTGATCAATTGCCAGAGAGTGGTTCTGAAATAGCAAGAGATCTCATGGAAATCGCCGAGGCTGCCTCCGGAGCCGATGAGCAAAATGAAGAAGATTGGGCCTTATCCGAATTGCATGAGTACATCAAAGTTGGCTCGCAATTGATTTTTGAATTTATATACTCTGAAAGCTCGGCTAAAGAGCCTCAGCGAGGCTAGAAAAGCCTCAACAAGCCCAGTAAAATCAATTAGAAAGTTTCAATATGAATGCAGAAACATATGCTCGAAGGCGTGCCGAACTGGTAAATCAGATTGGCGTCAACGATATTGTTATCGTTGCTACCTCACCTATAAGGTCGCGTAATAGCGATGTTGAATATCAGTTTAGAGCTGATAGTGACTTTTATTACTTAAGCGGCTTTGCTGAGCCAGAAGCGGTACTGGTTATTTGCCCGGGTCGAGCACGGGGCCAATATGTCATATTTTGTCGTGAAAAAGACCGTACCCGCGAAATGTGGGATGGCCGGCGAATTGGCTTAGAGGGCGTTATTGACTCTTATGGTGCCGATGATGCCTTCCCCATTGAAGACATAAACGACATTTTGCCGGGCTTGATGGAGGAGAAGGAAAAAGTCTTCACGACCGTTGGCCGATACCCCGACTTCGATGCCCAGCTGCTTGGTTGGATGAACAAGATCAAGCAAGATAAACGCCTTGGCAAGCATGCGCCGTATGAATTTGTCGATCTCAATCATATATTGCATGAGCAGCGTTTGATTAAACGCCCAGATGAAATCGCATTGATGCGTAAAGCCGGTAAAATGTCAGCTGCAGGCCACGTTCGTGCGATGCAAGTGTGTAGGCCGGGCTTATTTGAGTATCAAGTTCAGGCCGAGATGGAGTGCGAGTTCCGCAAGGCTGGAAGCCATTACAACGCTTATCCTTCGATAGTGGCGGGTGGCGAGAACGCCTGTATCTTGCACTATACCGAAAACCAAGATCTGCTTAAAAGTGGAGACTTGTTGTTGATTGATGCCGGGGCAGAGTTTGGTTGCTATGCTGCGGACATTAGCCGGACTTTTCCGGTTAATGGTCGCTTTAGTGCGGAGCAATTAGCTCTTTATGAAATTGTATTAGCGGCTCAAGAATCAGCGTTTGAGCATTGCAGCTCAGGCCATGGTTGGAACGAGCCACATGAAGCGGCGGTCAAAGTGATTTCCCAAGGCTTATTAGACGAAGGCTTGCTTCGAGGCTCGTTGGAGCAAGTGTTGGAGACGCAAAGCTATAGCCAGTTCTATATGCATCGAACCGGTCACTGGCTTGGCATGGATGTGCATGATGTTGGCGACTACCAGGTGGACGAAGTCTGGCGTGAGTTAGAGCCGGGGATGGTGTTTACCGTCGAACCTGGGATCTACGTTAACCCGGCCGATGATGTTGATCAGCGCTGGCACCATATTGGCATTCGTATTGAAGATAATATTTTAGTGCGTCGTGACGGCTATGAAAACCTTACCGAATCGGCGCCTAAGAAGCCGAGCGATATCGAAGCCTTAATGGCCTCTTAATAGCGAGGCATAGATCATTTTGTCTACGGCTACTACCACAACAAGCAGGTCAGAAATCGCAATTGTTGGCGCTGGCTTAATTGGCTCAGCCATTGCCCTGTGGTTAGCCAAGCATACGACTTACTCGATCAGCCTTATTGAACGCAATCCTGTAATGTCGTTACCGCATCAGGCAAACCAGCGAGTGGTGGCTTTGGGAGCGCTGGCGACTGATTTCTTAGATGATGTCGGTGTTTTTTCTAGCCTTACTAGCGAACACTGTAATCCTTATCAAAAAATGTTTGTCTGGGACGAAAACTCAGATGGTGAGTTAGCATTCGATGCGGCGAACATCGATCAGCTATGCCTAGGCCATATGGTTGACAGTCAAATGTGTACCTACCAGCTACAGCAGGCGGTATTAAACAGTCGAGTTAGTTGTCACTTCGATGTGCGCGCTAGCAAGCTTGAGTTGAATCGCTCTGGCGCCAGCCTAGATACAGACTTGGGCCGTTTTGACGCTAAGCTACTGATTGCCGCTGACGGAAGCCAGTCGTGGGTACGCCAACAGGCAAAGATATTTGCTAACCGGAAAAGCTACGGTCAGCGTGGTATTGTGGCGAAAATTTCAAGCAGCAAGCCTCACCAAAACTGCGCATGGCAGTGTTTTTTGTCGACTGGGCCAGTGGCCATATTGCCACTGTCAGAGAATCAGAGTTCAATCGTCTGGAGTGCTGATAATACCTTAGCCAAACAACTAATGGACATGGATGATGATGCCTTTGGCGACGCACTAGGTAGCGCCTTGCAAGGGCGTTTGGGCAAGACCGAGTTGCTATCAACACGGCAGTCGTTCGAGCTGTCTAGTCTGCGCGCTGAGCAGTATTACAAGCGCAACCTAGTTTTGCTGGGTGACGCCGCTCATAGCATTCACCCGCTAGCGGGTCAGGGTGCTAATTTAGGCTTTAAAGATGCGTTGGTATTAGGTGGTTTGTTAGCCAATAGTAAGGCTTCAGAGATTGGTAGCCCGAGACTGTTATCGACCTACCAAGCTAGGCGGCAAGCGGATAATAACCAAACCGATGCTTTGATGAGTGCCCTACATCAAGCTTATAAATTTGACCTGCCAGTTTGGATGTTAGCTCGAGGCTTTGGCATGAACTCGATTAATAATTCGAGCATACTGCGCAACGCGCTAGCTCGCCAAGCGATGGGGCTGTAAGACACCTTTGCCCCCTGTGCTACGGCACCCTTTGCTTCAACGCAAGTCGATAATGGTTCAGTCATCTCCCCAATATTTTTGTAATGGTGACATAGTTAACTGCGGATAGTGGTTTACTTTA
>JAFMHC010000302.1 GCA_017854775.1 Gammaproteobacteria bacterium
GTTTTCATAATGGTTTTCCAAAAAAAATTTAGACGTTTAATAAGACCTAATAAAGCTAATTACGTTTAGCCGGGCCCCAAAATCGTGATTCCTCTGCGATTGAGCTTGGTGACTTACCCACCGTTTCACTAAAATAGAGTTCTATATCTTGCGACCGTTGATAGTTTGCTGTCGCCGGTAGCGTAATGATTACGATAAACTCGCCGATATCACCCGCTTGCACAACGCGAGAGCGACCAGCCTCTGAGGTTTTTCCCCAATCAGCGGATGCGCCCTCCAGCCCACGAACAGCTACCGTATAACCCTGATCTAGTTGGCTCTTATTCATGACTCGGACTTGATAACTATTTTCAATATCATTAGTTTTAGACCATCGATATAGCGCGTTGCGATCACGCAAAATATCCACCTGAAAACTCGATCGCATTACTAAGGCAGAAATAAAGCCGATAAAGACCATGGCTAATAAAGTGCCGTAGATAAGCACGCGCGGCCGTAAAACCGTTTGCTTGAGTGATTTGCCACTGCCTTGGTTCTGCGCTTGGGTGCTGTATTTAATCAAGCCTACCGGTAAACCGACCCGCTTCATAACTTCGTCGCAGCCATCAATGCAAGCAGCGCAGGCGATGCACTCATATTGCAAACCGTCACGGATATCGATTCCAGTCGGACAGACCTGCACGCATATACCGCAATCAATGCAGTCTCCCTTTGCTGCCGTCTCAGTCTCATCACCTTTGCGCCTCTTACCTCGACTGCGAGGCTCACCGCGCTGCTCATCATAAGCGACGATTAAAGTGTCCTTATCGAACATGGCACTTTGAAAGCGCGCATACGGACACATATATTTGCAGACCTGCTCACGCATAAAACCGGCATTGCCATACGTCGCAAAGCCATAGAATATTACCCAAAACAGCGCCCAGCCTCCTAATTCAAAAGAGAAGAAGGCAGGGAAAAGTTCTTTAACTGGTTGAAAATAGCCGACAAACGTTAGGCCTGTAAACAATGCAAAGGTAATCCATAAAAATTGCTTCGTTACGCGCTTACGAACCTTATCGAAAGTCCATGGAGCCTGGGTCAGTTTCATTTGCTTAGCGCGAGAACCTTCTACCCATCGTTCCATTCTTACAAACGCTTCGGTCCACACTGTTTGTGGGCAAGCGAAGCCGCACCAGACGCGACCGGCTATCGCAGTAAAGAAAAACAACGATAGTCCAGCCAAAATCAGAAGTAAGGTGAGAAAGAAAAAATCCTGTGGCCAAAATGTTAAAAAGAAAATGTGAAACTTGCGAGCAGGCAAATCAAAGAGCACCGCCTGACGTTCACCCCAAGGAATCCAAGGCAAAATGTAATACAAACCCAGCAAGGCATACATTGAAACAGAGCGAAGAGATTGAAAACGGCCGGCGGTCTCGCGTGGGTACACTTTCTCTGTTTTTTCATACAAAGAAACTTCAACCGGAATTTTGTTAAGTGAACTACTCATAACAATCTGCTCATTGACAATCTAATCATTAACAATCTGCTCATTGATTGGGCTCTGATGGCTGGCCATACTTCAATTTATTAGGCTGCGAAGATAACCAATTAACAACGCAACTATTGATGATCAACAAAACCCAAAATAGAAGAAAGCCGATGCTATAACCGCCCATACGATCGATCTTCAGAGGAAACGTGGCGACTTCAGCAAGTGCAACTGGATCGAAGGTAGCAAAGAACAGCATAGTCGCGATGGCCGCCCACAAGAACGATACCCATAGAGTTATGCCGAAGGTCACTAAGCCAGGCTTCTTTTTGCTGATGTCATCCATTACTCACCCTCAGCGGTAGTATTGGAGCCATTAGCTGGGTTATCAGAGCCATCAGCGGTAGTAGAGAGATCAGTGTTATTCGAACTCGAAAGCGAGATAACGTAAGCCGCTAGCAACCTAATTTCATTGCTATTCAGTGCGCTTGAAAAACTTGGCATATTGCCCTGTATACCATGTCGCAATATATTTTCAATATCAGAAACCCGACCACCATGAAGCCAAATATCGTCAGTCAAATTAGGCGCGCCTATAGTTTGGTTGCCTTTGCCATCGGCACCATGACAGGCCGCACAGATGGCGAACCGTTTAGGGCCGCTTTCAATAACATGATCTGAAATACCTTCTTCGCCAGAGAGGTGTTGTACATATCGAGCCAAAACCGCAACCGTTGCGCTATTAAGATTTAGATTCGGCATAACACCGGCACGACCGTTCTGGATAGACGCCAATATGGTTTCTGGCGCATTGCCGTATAACCAATCATTGTCAGTCAAGTTAGGAAAGCCTTTAGCGCCTCGCCCACCAGAGCCATGACAGGTGGTACAGTTGTTGGCAAATAATCGCTCACCTGTAGCCATGGCTTTTTCGCTTCTTGAGAGTGCGGCGATATCATAATCGACAAACTCAGCAAAAAATTCCGCTTGAGTTTCTGCGTTGGCGTCCCTCGCCTGTCGATATTCAGACATCTGCGACCAATCCAAGCTGCCCTTATAGGAACCAAGCCCCGGATACAAATATAGGTAGATGCCAGCAAAAATAATAGTGATGATGAACAAGCCTAGCCACCACCTTGGTAGCGGGTTATTGAGCTCTTCGATACCATCCCATTTATGACCGGTGGTCTCGGACTCTTCGACTCCGTTATCACGATTGGTGATAACTAACAGCCAAACCATTGCTAGAATATTACCGACCGCTAAGACAATAATGTAAATACTCCAAGCGTTACTCATGACGATGCTCTCCTGAATCACTCGGTTGATCTTCTAATGGCAGTTTAGCCATCGCGTCAAATTTTTGTTTGTTCTTTGCACTCCAGGCCCAAACCCAAATAGCAACAAAGATGACAAGTAAAAGAGCGGTTAAAATACCGTTAATAACACCAATCATTTCTGCGATCTCCCATTATTAGCAACACCCAAGAACTGAAGATAGGCGATCAATGCATCCATTTCGGTAACGCCCAACACAGCGTCACTGGCCTGCTCAATCTGTTCATCTGTATACGGATGACCCATCCACTTTAATGTTTTCATCTTGGTGGTAATTAACTCACCATCGACTTCATTATCTTGCAGCCACGGAAACCCAGGCATATTCGACTCTGGAACAAGATCTCGAGGGTTGATCAGGTGAATTAAGTGCCATTCGTTAGTGTAGCGCCCGCCTACTCGAGCTAAGTCGGGCCCAGTACGTTTAGAGCCCCACTGATGCGGCCTATCGTAAACCGACTCACCCGCTAATGAGGGTGGGCCATAGCGAAGACTTTCATCTACAAATGGTCGAATCATTTGTGAATGACAGTTGTAACAGCCCTCTTTGACATAAACATCTCTGCCCGCCAACTCAACCGCTGGGTACGGTATAACACCCGGAGACGGCTCGGTTGTTTGCGCCTGATACATTAGCGGAACAATCTCCGCCATGCCCGCAACAGCGATCACTAAGGCTATTAACACGCCCATAAGGCCGACATTTTTTTCAATCGTTTCATGTTTCATTAGGCAAGCTCTCCTGCGGTTTTCAGATCAGCAGGATTGGCTAGGTCTTCAGCTGGCCCAGCGACGGTTTTGTAAACGTTATAGGTCATAATTAGCATACCTGCGAGGAACAGCAAGCCGCCGCCCACACGCATCACATAATAGGGATAAGTGGCTTTGATACTTTCGATAAATGCGTAGGTCAGCGTTCCGTCGTCATTAATAGCCCGCCACATGAGGCCTTGCATCACACCCGCTATCCACATCGAAGAAATGTAGATCACCACACCAATGGTGCTAACCCAGAAATGTAGGTTAATTAAGCTGGTCGAGTACATTTTTTGTTTGCCAAACACTTTAGGTATCATCGCGTACATTGACCCGTAGACAATAAATGCCACCCAACCCAATGCGCCTGAATGAACGTGGCCGATGCCCCAGTCTGTATAGTGCGACAAGGCGTTTACCGTTTTAATCGACATCATCGGTCCCTCGAAAGTCGACATACCGTAGAACGACAATGAGACAATCATGAATTTGAGAATTGGGTCGTCACGTAACTTATGCCATGCACCAGACAAGGTCATCATACCGTTAATCATGCCGCCCCAAGAAGGCGCCAACAGGATTAGTGAAAACACCATGCCAAGCGACTGAGCCCAATCTGGCAAGGCCGTATAGTGAAGGTGATGCGGGCCAGCCCACATGTAAATTGATATTAAGGCCCAGAAATGAACTACTGAAAGGCGATACGAGTAGACCGGGCGATCGGCTTGCTTAGGTATGAAGTAGTACATCATGCCAAGGAAGGCTGCCGTTAAGAAAAAGCCAACCGCATTATGCCCATACCACCACTGTGACATGGCATCAACCGAGCCAGAAAACACCGGGTAAGATTCTGTCAAACTAACCGGTATGGCTAGGTTATTAACGATATGCAGTACCGCAATGGTAATAATGTAAGCGGCAAAGAACCAGTTAGCTACATAGATATGTTTCACGCGTCGTTTCGCGATGGTGC
>JAFMHC010000059.1 GCA_017854775.1 Gammaproteobacteria bacterium
AAATAATCTTGTTGCATACTGTTAATCGGTAACGAAGGCAACGCTTCAGCGCCTTTGGGAACGCTTAACGTGGCCTTACCTTTCTTGTTCTTGGTCAGCATGTTTTCAATGTTGCAAACAAAGCCATATCCGGCATCACTCAACATCACAAACTGATCTGTATCGGCGCCCATCATTACGGCTTTGAAGGTCGCACCAATAGGTGGGCTAACGCTGCTAGTAAGCGGTTCGCCTTGACCACGAGCCGATGGCAGTTTATGCGACGGCACGGCGTAAGTTCGACCGGTTGAGTCGAGCGCTACCAACATTTGGTTAGATTTACCCTTGGCGGAGCTGAAATAGCTATCGCCTGATTTATAGTTTAAGTCTCGCGGATTAATTTCATGGCCTTTGGCTGCACGAACCCAACCTTGCGCCGACAACACAACGGTAATTGACTCACTCGGCACCAACTCGCTTTGGTTGATCGCCTTTGCCGCATCACGCTGAACCAGCGGCGAACGACGATGATCGCCAAATGCTTCAGCGTCTTCACGTAATTCCTTTTTAACCAGTGTTTTCAAGCGAACGTCAGACCCTAACAATAACTCTAGTCGCTCGCGCTCTTTCTCCAATTCGTCTTGCTCACCACGAATTTTCATCTCTTCAAGTTTCGCCAAGTGGCGTAACTTCAATTCAAGGATGGCTTCGGCTTGACGGTCAGATATATCAAAACGCTGCATTAATACCGGCTTTGGCTTGTCTTCAGCGCGGATTATTGCAATTACTTCATCGATGTTTAGAAACGCCGCTAACAGGCCTTCTAAGATGTGCAATCGATCGGTGACTTTATCGTAGCGATATTGCAGCCGGCGACGTACTGTTTGAATTCGAAATGTAAGCCACTCTTTAAGCGTTTCACGTAAATTATAAACATGTGGCCGACCATCAAGGCCGATCATGTTCATATTTACACCGTAACTTTTTTCCAAATCAGTGGTCGCAAACAAATGCCCCATCACCGCGTCAATATCAACGCGATTGGAGCGAGGCACAATAACCAAACGTATTGGGTTATCTTGATCAGACTCATCGCGTAGGTCGCTGACCATCGGCAATTTCTTGGCCTGCATCTGCGCCGCAACTTGCTCTAACACCTTTGAACCAGATGCTTGAAAGGGCAATGCATGGACGATGATATTGCCATCTTCCTTAGAGTACACCGCACGCTGGCGGATCGAACCATTGCCGGTATTATAGATATCCAAGATTTGCGCCTTAGGCGTGACAATCTCAGCCTCGGTAGCAAAATCAGGGCCCTGCACGAACTCACATAAGTCTTCGACGGTCGCTTTAGGGTTATCTAACAAATGCACACAAGCATCGACCACCTCTCTTATGTTATGTGATGGAATGCTGGTGGCCATACCAACGGCAATGCCAGAACCGCCGTTCAATAATATGTTCGGCAAGCGCGCGGGTAAATTAGTTGGCTCCTGCATTGTGCCGTCAAAATTTGGCTGCCAGTCGCTGGTGCCCTGACCCAATTCAGATAATAAGCTTTGCGCATACGGAGCCAAACGGGACTCGGTATAACGCATGGCGGCGAACGACTTAGGGTCATCGGTCGAGCCCCAGTTGCCTTGGCCATCAACTAAAGGGTAGCGATAGCTAAACGGCTGAGCCATCAATACCATCGCTTCATAACAAGCGCTGTCACCATGCGGGTGAAATTTACCCAACACGTCACCAACAGTACGCGCCGATTTTTTATATTTAGCGGCGTTATGCAAACCCAGTTCCGACATCGCGTAAACGATCCGCCGTTGTACTGGTTTTAATCCGTCGCCTACAAATGGCAGGGCTCGATCTAAAATCACGTACATTGAATAATTCAAGTACGCTTGTTCAGCAAATTCAGCTAAGGGTTGCTGCTCGGTATGGTCGTTCATTGATTATTTTTTCGTCCAAAAATGCATTAAGAAAAGCAAAAAACAAGACTACTCAAAGCCACCAACTTGGGCAACGTTAAAAACCATAATCGGTGAAAAAAGTTGGCCTCTTGGTGAAAAACCCTGACCAATCCCTGATGATTGACTACAATGGCTATTATTAACTCTGGCAACACCCAAATTCCGACACTTTATATGACCTACCCCGCCGACGTTTTCTTTGACATCGAGACCCTGGTAAATGTTGCGCAGGCTCGAAAAATCTTGATACTTGGCGATTGCCAGTCTAGTTTTCTCGATGATTATGCAGCACAAAAAGCGCTACTGAACCAAGAATCTAAAATCACGCATCTGGCTAACGCCAATCTTGATCAGTTTTGGCGACAACAACATCGATACGATGTAGCAATAGTGGTAAACCTGCTTGAACATCTCGATAAAGCCAAAGGCATGCAAATACTCTCTCGCTTACGCGATGTCTTAAGCCCTCAATATTGCATTTGTTTGCCGTTGAATAAAACCGGCAATGCCAGCGAATGGCAACTAACCGACTTATTTAGCTTTGCCCTTAGTAAGGTAGCTTCATATAGTCAAGATGGTGTCGAATACGGCCTGTTTAAATACAATATTAACGACTATAAAAAAACACCAGATTGGTTAAATTCGGACAATTGGGCAAACCCGCAAATGTGGGGCAAATACTGGTGGTAGATCACCATCGAGATCTAACACCTATTATCACTTAGAAGCAACTCATCAGCCAAATAAATAGTAAATATATTTGACTAAAGCCAAATTGTAAAAATTCAGTATACGGCCTTAAACCGCCATGCTAACATCACTCAAATAATCAGTCGGTTAAGCCTGTTGTTGAAAGGATTTAACCTCTATTTACCAAGATTTAGAAAACAAATTTGAGGGCGTAGATCTCGTGATTTGCGCTTAAAATCTAGCTCTGAGACCTGAGAAAAATAGCTCCATGAAAGCTACCGACATCAGCAATCCAGAATACTTTCATAAAGTAGTCGATTGCCAATATGCGTGTCCCGCGCATACCCCTGTTCCCGAATATATTCGATTAATTGGTCAGCGACGTTATAGCGACGCTTACATGGTCAACTGGGAGTCTAATGTCTTTCCAGGCATCCTTGGACGCACCTGTGACCGACCTTGCGAACCCGCCTGCAGGCGTGGACGAGTCGATGAAGAACCAGTGGCTATCTGCCGACTTAAACGAGTCGCGGCTGATAACAAAGACGACGCCGACGTTGCTGCTCGAATGCCGCTTATCCCTAGCCAAAAGAACGGTAAAAAAATCGCTCTGATTGGCGCTGGCCCAGCGTCTCTAACCGTCGCCCGTGACTTAATGCCGCTTGGCTACGAAGTTGATTTATACGACGAAAATGCTAAAGGCGGCGGTTTCATGCGCAGCCAAATACCGTCATTTAGGCTGCCTGAAGAGGTGCTCGATCAAGAAGTGGACTACGTACTAGACATGGGCGTAACACGACACTTCAATACTCGCGTTGAGAGCATGAGAAGCATACTCGACAAAGGTTATGACGCCATTTTTGTCGGCACCGGCGCTCCGAAAGCCAAAGACCTAATAATTCCAGGACGCGATGAAGCTAGCGATAATATTCACCTTGGCATCAACTGGCTAGAAAGTGTCGCGTTTGAACACCTAGACAGCATTGGCAAAAAGGTAGTTATTGTTGGCGGCGGCAATACCGCAATGGATTGCTGTCGCACCGCGAAACGTATCGGTGGTAAAGAAGTCAGCGTGACGGTTCGCTCTACCTTCGAAACGATGAAAGCCTCACCGTGGGAGAAGGACGATACCTTAGCCGAAGGTATTCCAATTTTACCCAACCACAGCCCGCGCGAATTCATCTTAGAAGATGGCAAGCTGGTAGCAATGACCTTCAACGTAGTTGCATCGAGCTACGACGAAAACGGCAAGCGCACGATTAAAGAAACTGGCGAGATCGTTACCATCGAGTGTACTGACGCAATTATGGCCATTGGCCAAGATAACGCCTTCCCTTGGATTGAGCGCGACATTGGTATCGAATTTGGCGAGTGGGACATGCCCGTCGTCGACAAAGTATCTTTCCAATCAAGCAATGAGAAAATATTTTTTGGTGGCGATGCCGCCTTTGGACCTGAAAATGTGATTACCGCGGTAGCGCATGGTCATCAAGCGGCGATTTCCATCGACCTATTTTTGAACGGCAGCTCTGTAAAAGAAGCCCGCCCAGCTCCAGGTACTAACTTAGTTAGTTCTAAGATGGGTATTCATCAATGGTCTTACGACAGCGCGGTGATCGACGATGACCGTCAAGCGTCGGCCCACATACCCGTTGAGCAGGCGTTGTCGAGTCGCAAAATAGAATCCGAGATTGGTTTTGATTTAGACGCGGCTTTTATCGAAGCCGAACGCTGTTTAAACTGCGATGTGCAGACCGTGTTTTTCGAGAAAAAATGCATAGAGTGTGATGGCTGCACCGACATTTGCCCGACCAACTGCATCACCTTTATTAATAATGACGAAGAAGGCAGTTTACGTGACAAACTAAATGCGCCCAGCGTCAATAAAGAGCAAGACTTATATGTCTCGACCGACCTGCCAACTGGCCGAGTTATGGTTAAAGACGAAGACATGTGCTTGCATTGCGGCCTGTGCGCCGAGCGCTGCCCAACGTCAGCGTGGGATATGCAGCAATTTTTATACACAGTCACAAAAGCCGGTAACGAGCCTGCCCCAATTTTAGTTGAACAAATGGGCGGTAAAAAGCAGGAGCAAGCAGCATGAGTCCAGTAAACCCTTCAAATCAAATAAATCGGGCTCCTGTACTAGAGCCAGTGATAAATGATTTCGTGGTTAAGTTTGCCAACGTCAACGGCTCAGGCTCAGCCAGCGCCAATAGCATGTTTGCCAAAGCGATTTTTCGCATGGGCATCCCGGTAAGCCCTCGCAATATATTTCCGTCAAATATTCAAGGCGCACCAACTTGGTATGAAGTTCGAGTCAGCGACAAAGGCTATCTTGGCCGCCGAGGAGGTCAGGTTGAATTAATGATCTCGGTAAACCCGCAGAGCATGACTCAGGATGTTGGAGAGGTTTGCCCAGGTGGTTACTTCTTTTATGACAACACTTACCCGCTCGATTTCAATCTAATTCGGGATGACATTCATTACATCGGCTTACCACTCACCAAAATCACCAACAGCAACTTTGAAGACCCGCGCTTACAGCAGCTTTTCAAGAATATTATCTATGTCGGTTCGCTTGCGTATTTGATTGGTATCGAATTTTCAGCACTTGAAAGCATTGTCATCGATACCTTTGCTAAAAAGCCAAAGCTGGTTCAACCAAACGTCGATGCATTGCAATTAGGTTTTGATGAAGCCAAGAAAGCCTTTGCAAATCCACTGCCGTTGCAACTCAAACGCAGCAATAAGAACGACGGTAAAGTATTACTAGAGGGCAACGCTGCCTGTGGCCTAGGTGCGGTTTATGCGGGTGCTACGGTTTGCGCTTGGTACCCGATTACACCATCAACCTCGGTCGCTGAGGGTTTCGAAAAGTACGCCAAGCAATTTCGAGTTGATGCGACAACTGGTGAAAATAATTTTGCTGTGATTCAGGCTGAAGATGAACTCTCGGCAATTGGCATGGTAATTGGCGCTAACTGGAATGGCGCACGCTCGTTTACCGCCACTAGCGGTCCCGGCGTGTCATTAATGCAAGAATTCTTAGGCTTAGCTTATTTCGCAGAAGTACCAGCGGTACTCATCGACGTGCAACGAACTGGCCCATCAACCGGAATGCCGACACGCACTCAGCAATCTGACATCTTGATTTCAGCCTACGCCTCACACGGTGATACTAAACAAGTTTTACTGTTCCCGGCAACGCCTAAAGAGTGTTTCGAATTGACTGCCGATGCTTTTGACATCGCCGATCGATTACAAACTCCAGTCATCATGCTTACCGATTTAGACCTAGGCATGAACGAGCATATTTGTGACGAGCTAGTGTGGGACGACAACCGACGCTATGATCTTGGCAAAATCATGACCGCTGAGGACTTAGATAATGCAACAGAAAAATGGGGCCGATACCTAGATGTTGACGGAGACGGTATTCCCTACAGAACCATCCCAGGCACCCACGCTGAAAAAGGGGCTTACTTTAATCGTGGCACCTCACGCAATGAGTATGCGGTTTACACCGAGAACGGTGCTGACTATCAACGCAATATGGAGCGTTTAGAAGTGAAGTGGGCCAGCGCACCAAAACACCTACCAAAGCCAATCATTACCGAACGTAATGCCACCAACGCAATTGGCATCATTCACTATGGCACTAGTTTAGCCGCCACTCACGAAGCGATTGACGAGCTAAGCGCCCAAGGCCATACAGCGAATGACTTACGTGTTTTAGCATTCCCATTTCACGCTGAAGTCGAAGCGTTTATTGAACGCCACGAGCATGTATTCATCGTTGAACAAAACCGTGATGCCCAGCTTAAAACATTAATCGTCAACGAGTTAGAAATCGCGCCGAAAAGCCTGAAGTCAGTTCTACACTACAACGGTGACCCGATCAGTGCGCGCAAGATCGTTGCAGGTATTACTGACATATTAGAAAACCAAGACACGTCAGCCAACGTAGCTTAAGAGACCGAATTTAACAGAGAGTATTATGAGTTTCTATAAACCAAGTTTTCGCCACCCAAGTGCCCCAAGTAATGAACTCGGGCTTACCACCAAAGCCTATGAAGGTGGCGTATCAACATTGTGCGCTGGTTGCGGCCATGACTCGATTAGCGCCGCAATGATTCAGGCCGTATGGGGCTTGAATATCGAACCACATCGCGTAGCAAAGATGTCTGGCATCGGCTGCTCTTCAAAATCCCCGAACTATTTTTTGGGCAAAGCTCACGGTTTTAATTCGGTGCACGGCCGTATGCCATCAGTCACCACGGGAGCCAACGTTGCCAACAGAGACTTAATGTATATCGGCGTATCTGGCGATGGCGATACCGCGTCGATTGGAATGGGTCAGTTCACTCACGTAATCCGTCGCAACCTAAATATGATGTATGTGGTCGAAAACAATGGCTGCTATGGATTAACCAAAGGGCAAGACTCAGCAACGGCTGATGAAGGGTCGAAGAACAAAAAAGGCCGAGCCAACCCATTTGAAGCGATAGACTTAGTCGCCCTAGCTCTAGACTTAGGTGCCACCTTTGTCGCTCGAAGCTTCTCCGGTGATAAAGACCAGCTAGTGCCTCTAATGAAGGCGGCTATGTCGCACAAAGGCTTTGCCTTAATCGACGTGATATCGCCATGCGTGACCTTCAACAATCATGCAGGCTCGACCAAAAGCTATGATCACACGCGTGAGCACGTGCAAGCAGGAGCCGTTCTCGACTTTGTACCGATGGCACAAGAAATCACGCTTGATCAAATTAAGGGTTCAACCCAAAAAGTTGCGCTTCATAACGGTGACTCAGTGCGCTTAAGTAAGCTAAGCGACAACTATGACCCGACTGATCGGCACAATGCTATTCGCACCTTGTTAGACCACAAAGCTCAAGATAAGTTAATGACCGGTTTGATTTACATTGAACCTGAGTCAGAAAATTTTCATGAGATGTTGAACGTGTCCAAGACCCCTTTGAATGAGTTGAAACAAGATGTCTTATGCCCAAGCGGCGCTGCTTTAAAGTCTATCAATGAGGGCTTACGATAGGTATAGCTCAAATAGTACTGACCGTCACCAAAGTAACGCTGTTAGCAACGTCGTTATCAGCAATGCGCGCTAGCTCAGGATAACGTGCTAGCGCCAAAACAGAAAATCCAAAACAGCATCACCGACGCGCTGAGAAATTAACTATTTCAAATTAATTCACAACGCGCTTTGCCTATCTGTAGAATTGTTATATTATTACATAACATGGACAACACCCCGTATCAGACAATGCTCAACTCCAACACCTTAGATAAATTTGCCATCTTGCTATCAGGCGTCTGTTTGGTGCATTGCTTGTTGACGCCGGTATTAATAACCTTGCTACCGATCATATCGTCATCGTCATTGGTCGAAGATATCTTATTTCATCAGTTAATGCTCTGGGCCGTTCTGCCCACTAGCGTTATCGCACTGTTCCTCGGCTGCCGCAAACATAAGCAATTTATGATTGCCGCTCCAGGTATCGTTGGTATCTGCATATTGGTCGCCGTGGCATTTTTTGGCCATGATTGGTTTGGCATTGTTGGTGAAAAGGTAGCGACCTCGGTTGGGGGTTTAGTGCTTGCACTATCGCACTACTTGAATTACCGAGCGTGCCAAGACGCTACCTGCGAAGATAATAACTGCGCGGCTAAACATCATCATTAGCGGCTAGACATAACCTTTAGCGATTTATTTAGCGATTTATTTAGCTATTCATTTAAATAGGCAACAAAAATCAGCTGTGGCATAGCAACACTATTAATAGTTAAAATTGCCCATTTAGACACTAAGCGATATAGTAGCTGTATGAAAAAGCTACTAACGATACTGACTCTTTCGCTCGCCTTTAGTGCCTGCCAAGAGCAACCCGCCACGCAATCAGACAACACTCCAACAGCGGCTACCACTGAACAGTTCAGCGATGTTTCGATTGTCCACAATGCCACTATTTATACGTCTGATATAAGCTCACCCAAAGTAGAAGCATTCGCCTACCAGGGTAACAAATTTATCGACACCGGCTCGACCGAGGGTTTACAGCAAAAATACCCTGGCGCACAAAATTTAGACATGATGGGAGCAACCGTCATACCCGGAATTATCGATGCACACGGCCAGATTCTCGGCCTAGGCCAAAGCTTGGTTAACGTCGACCTAAGAGGCACTAAAAGCAAACGCGAGATCGTTGAAGTGCTTAAATCAAGAGCCGAATCTATGCTGCCAGGCCAATGGTTACTGGGCCGCGGATGGGATCAGAATGATTGGGACGTAATTGAGTTACCAACCGCCGCCGATTTAGATTACGCGTTTGCCGACCGACCGGTTTGGCTAGAACGAGTTGACGGTCATGCAAACTGGGGTAATAGCAAAGCTATGGCAGTAGCAAACAAAGACCTAGATGGATCATGGCAGCCCGAGGGTGGTGAAATTACTCGAGACCAAAATGGTAAGGCAACCGGCGTATTTGTTGACAATGCTGTCAACTTAATCCAAGCCTATGTGCCGGATGAAACTGATGCAGAACTAACCCACGCACTCAAACTGGCAATGGAAAAAACCGCCAGCGTCGGCCTCACCGGCATGCACGACGCAGGCACTAGCTTGAGAGTATGGAATTTACTTGAGCAACTAAAGCAGGATCAAGCTTTAGGAGTGCGGGTATATGCTATGGCCAATGGTGCCAATCAAATGCTGGACTACCTCTGTGATAACGGCGCAGTCGTCGACCCGACTGCGATGCTAAGCTCGCGCTCAATCAAGTTATATAGCGATGGCGCATTAGGCTCAAGAGGCGCAGCCCTTTTAAGCGAGTATAGCGACGATGCTGGAAATCTTGGCTTACTAATCGAAAGCCAAGAGACACTGACTAAGCATTCGACTAGAGCGGTCAACTGTGGGCTGCAGGTAAACATTCACGCTATTGGCGACCGCGGCAATCGAGTGACTCTAGACGTTCTCGAAGCCGCTAACGATAGAGACTCTAGTGAAAATAATTCTGCAGCCAACAACCCTGGTCGGCATAGAATTGAGCACTCGCAAGTTATCGCGGCTCAAGACTTTCAACGCTTTAAAGACTTAAACCTTATCGCCTCGGTACAGCCCACCCATGCAACCAGTGATATGTATTGGGCTGAACAACGTGTTGGCTCGGAACGAATAAAGGGGGCTTATGCATGGCAAAAATTTGCCGAACTAGGCATCCCCTTAGCCTTAGGCTCGGACTTTCCAGTAGAGAAACCAGAACCTTTATTAGGTTTCTATGCGGCTGTCTCTCGACAAGATGAAAAAGGCTGGCCAGAAGAAGGTTGGTATCCACAAGAAAAACTCACTAGAGAGCAAGCATTGCATGGCTTCACTCTAGGCGCCGCGTATTCGGCTTTTCAGGAAGATCAGCTTGGCTCGATTAACGTGGGAAAATTTGCCGACTTTGTGGTGCTCTCGAACGATATTATGACGGTACCAGCACAAGACATATTAAAGACTCAAGTGCTTAAAACAGTGATCAACGGTAACACCGTATTTTCAATCACCGAATAGCTAGACAAGCTCATTTGATTAGTTGTACACTAATCAAATGAGCACTATTAATAGAACACTAAGTAACACTGACAAGGCGAAAAGCAAGCTCGATAAAAGCCATGGCGGCGCGAGAAGCGGTGCCGGTCGCCCCAAGGGCAGTGGCAAGTATAAAGAAGCGACCAAGGCAATTCGTGTTCCTGAAGGCAGCATCACCTACATCAAAGAATTTCTGGCGAGCTACCCAGATGTCACTGAAATAGGCTCTTTCGCTAACGCTAACTCCAGCTTAGATAATACTAACTTAGATAATACCAGCCTAAATAATCTTACTCGTTTACAAATACCACTATTCAGCTCAACTGTGGCCGCTGGCTATCCATCGCCAGCCGAAGACCATGTCGAAGACACACTGGATCTAAACGAGTACATGGTTCAGCGACCTGACAGCACTTTTATGCTCCGTGTCGAAGGTGAGTCGATGAAGAATGTCGGCATTATGCCTGACGACATATTAGTAGTAGATCGTTCATTAAAAGCTAGCCATAGAAAAATCGTGATCGCGGCAATAGACGGAGAGCTAACCGTTAAGCGTCTTTACCACCGTGGAGGCTTAGTTAAACTACTTCCAGAGAATCCAGCCTACCCCGAAATTAATTTAGAATCAGAAGCTGAGCTGGTCATTTGGGGAGTCGTAATCGGTAGTTTCAGACGCTTTCAATCATTCTAGGGAATCGGCCCAGCACTCTTTAGGGAAACAGAAAATCGCTATGCAAAAAATAGATTACTTAGAAGTGCAGTCTAAACTGGCAAAGACCATGCGACAGGTATGCCAAGAAGATACCCCAATTACCATCAATGGGGCAGGCAAAGACCAAGTTGTGATGATGCCATTGGAAACCTTTCTGAGGCTAAATAAGCCTATCACCGACCCGATAGATGGTTCTCTTTTTGAGCTGCTTCACTCAAATTAAGCTATAAACCAGCAGCATCTCTATTACCCAGCATCTATTGTAAGCTCAGCTGATTCATGAGCTTCAATAGCACTCCGTTTGTCCATCCAAACCCGTGTTGCACCTCGTATTCACCACCCACGGCTGGTCGACCTACGTCAATTACGTTATATTTTTCAACAAGCTTGCCGGTGGCTTTATACACCTTTAAGTTATTGTCGACCCAGCGCGACGCGCCTTCATAAGCATCATCGTCAAAACCATAGTTAATTAAGCCTTGATAACATAACCATTGCAATGGAGCCCAACCATTAGGTGAATCCCATTGCTGGTTAGTCGTGTTCAGCGTGGTTAGCCATCCCCCCGCCTGCAGGAACTCTGAAGCAAGCTTTTTCGCCACTGATATCGCCTGATCATTGCTTGCCAAGTTGAAAAACAATGGGTAAACGCAGGCTAATGAACTTACCTCTGTTGGCTTGAAACGATTAATGTCTAGGTCAACAAACATCCCCGAGTGATTGTCATAAAATAATGTCTGTATAACTCTCTTTCGAAAAGTACACCGTTGCTCGAGCTCTAATTGCTTATCGTGCTGGCCTGAAAACTTATAGGCTTTGGCTAAGGTACATTCAAGGTTATGCATCAAGCAATTTAGGTCAACAGGTAAAATACCTGTGGTCACAATTGAACTGATCTTGTCGGGCTCAATAAACCATCTAGAAGTAAAGTCCCAGCCAGACTCACAGGCCGCACGAATATCGCGATAGAGCTCAACATCGCTGCGTTTAGAGTTAGCGGCCAACTCAATGTCTTCAGCATAGCTCTCCGCTCTGGGCTGATCGCTGTCATCCCAATATCGATTCAAGCACCCTCCTTCGAGCTTTACAACTCGATGAATTGCGTCGCCTTCTGCGGTCAATTGATCTTCACCTCGCATCCAGAACGCATACTCCATTTCAAGCTGAGGCAGGTAGCGCAAATAGACAGACTCTACGTCTTTAGCCTGAGCGAGCAGATCAACCATCAAGGCGAAGAAAGGCGGTTGCGAACGAGTGCAAAAATAACTTCGATTTCCATTCGGAATAAACCCAATCTGGTCAATCAGATAGGCAAAATTGTCTATCATCGCCTCAACCGTCTCCACCTGACCAGAATCCATCAAGCCGAGCATGGTGAAATAGCTATCCCAATAATATATTTCTCGAAAACGCCCTCCAGGTACTATATACGGATTGGGCAGCGCAATTAACGATGAATTTGGATCATCAGCATCCGCTGGGCGCGCTAGAATTTTCCAAAGATTATCGATGTGCTCACGTACAGGGCGTTTAGAACTCTCCTGATAACTTGCACCCACGCTCTGCGGAAGTTGAAAGTGCCGTTCAACGAAATCAGAAATATCAAAGTTCACTTCCAAAGATTCAAGCTGATAGGCTCTGAGTACCACATCGGGCGAATACTTAGGGGTTGCGTCGACAAAATATTTCGAATCTTGATATACCCCGCTTAACTGTATTGCTTCAAACAGGATCGGATAAAGTTGGGCATGAGTTTTAATTGGCATAATTGTAAAATCCATATAGCCCTAACATCTGATGCTATGAAGCATGTGAGATCCTATCTGTCTGACGTTTGAACAAAGTCAGCATCAACAGAATAATAGCAATCGGTATCAGCGAGCAATAGAACGCTGTTGCACCGTCAAAATGTTCGAACAACACACCAGTTATTATCGACCCAGTGGTACCTCCAAGTGCAGAAAACACAACGATTAAACCCGTCATTGCTGCTTGTTGATTTTTTTCAAGCGCGGATAACATAACCGAATTTATAATTGGATAAACAGGTGCGAGACACAAACCAATTAATGGAAAGATAAACGCCGCAATTGGAGCACTAAGCCACCCAGTTACCGGAACCGAAGAATCAACACTTTCAGCCAACGGCAAGGCGATTAAAACCAAGGCGGCAGCAAATAGTAGAGAGGTGACTAACATCGGATACCAATCAATTTTCTTACTGACAAAGCCAGCAATAAACCGGCCCAAGGCGATAGAGCCAGCCAATATGCTGGTCATCTGTATACTCAATGAGGCTGGCAGCGAAAGGATTTTGTTATTGAAAGTTGGCAACCAAGACATGATTCCCTGTTCAATCAACACATATAGAAAGATGCTAATAACAAATACTAGCACCAACGGTTTGAAGCAAAGTTTGAGCATGCCGATGAAGTCACGCAATGCAGATTTACTTTTGCTGTGCTCTACTTCAGACTCATCTAAGCCGGTAAATAACAAAATAATAAATGCCAACGACGACAAAGCGGCTAAAGCATAGTACACATCAAACCACGCTAGTGAGCCTGGTTCAGCATCATCAATAAAACCGCTAAACACAAAGTAGCCAGATAGCACAGCGAGCATAAAAAATGCTTCTAGAAAATTCATCATGCTAACGTGTTCTTTACGATCAGCCGAGATCAATCCGATAGTAGCGAACACCGAAACTTTGATCAAAGCAAAGCTAGCACCGGTAGCTGCGAACATTAACTTATTCATCCAGAATGTCGGCACCTGTGGCATTGCTAAACAGACTAAGCCGATGAAGCCTAATCCAAAAAGCATCGTACGCTTGTAACCCGCACGGGCGATAAATGCAGCAACTAAGAACGAGACTAGAGCAATGCTCAGATCTTTATATGCCTCAAGCACACTGGCCGCTGACTCAGTCACGCCGAAGCTACTTTGTACTTGTAAAATTACCGTGCCAACACTATTCAACAAAATTGCAAAAACACAATAGTTGATAACAATGGAAAATTTAATCGCCCAATATTTATTTTGCAAAGACATGAACCTCTATCTCCCTTAGTTTGTGTTAGCCGATTTAACTAGGCCTTTTATTTGGCTTCGCGTGATGCGATGTTTACCCAAACCTGTAACATTAAACATGAAAGGGTTCGGTAAACAGCGCATCGCACTAGGCCAATTAAAAGGCGTTGCGACAATTAAGTCCGTTAAATACGATTAACTATTCGATTTAAAAATCGTAGCCAATACTGAACTTAACCGAGCGACCAAGAATTGGGCGACCATTCGGTGCCGCCGGGTTTCGCGGGTCTCCCTCAGTGATGCCTTCTGAATCACTCAAGTTGTCACCGTGTATCTGAAAGAACAAACCACTCTCTTTACGTAAGATTAAGCCCAGGTCGTATTTTTCGAAACTTGGTAAGTCTACTGTATTAGCGTTGTCACCAAAACGATCTCCGATAAACGCCGCTGAGGCATACAGCACGGCTGAAAAATCGGTACCGATACTAAATTCATATTGAGGCGAGATACGAACCTGGCTATCCGGCTGTCGTAACACCGTATTGCCGATGTCACTCGTAGTGCTAGAAGCGTCAATCTCGGCGTTTTGAAAAGTCGCTGAAACCGTTGTTGAAAAATTACCGCCGAAATCAACCGTACCTTCAAGCTCTACACCTGTTGCGTCGGTTACGAATTCAGCATTGGCAACCGCACTACCAACAACCGCACTAAACGCATCAACCTCGTTTGAATAAACTGTCGCATAAGCACTGAGCCATTCATTTGAATACTTTATCCCGACTTCAAGTTGCTCAACTGAGCGAACGTTTTGATTGCCCTCACGGATATTATCAAATGTCGGGAAGCTGAAACCATCAGATACGCGAACAAAAACGCCGAGTTCATCGTTTACTCGGTAATCGATCGCCGCAGTATAGGCCGTTTCGTCACCGTCGACACTAGTGGCTAAATCACCAACGCCATCAGGGAATCCAGGGCCAGTATCAAGCGTATAATCTATCTCGATATCTTCAAAGCGAATGCCTAAATCGACACGCAGCCTATCGTTTACCTGCCATGAATCAGCCACGTAAACCGCAGTAACCTGAGCATCTCCTGAACTGGCTAGGCCAAAATTAAATCCCGCATCGCCACCCGCATCAGCTATGTTGGTGGGTGTAATGCTGGCATTCAATAAATCGCCATTGGTATTATTTTCAACCGCAATTGGGTTACCAATTGACCACCAGTCATTTGAGCTAAAAGTCGATTGGTACAAACCAACAGTGACGTCATGAGATCCGCCGAAAGTTTTACTTATACTCAAGTCATTCGAGAATGATTGAAGATCTTTCAGCACAACCCAGTGCCCGTATGTTTGTACGAATTCGTTTGCTGCAAGAGTACGACCGCCCAATGTTGTTACTGGACCGCCGATTACACTAGAGAGTGCACCCGCGGTTGTAGCCGAACCTGAAGGAACCAGACCGAATGTATTAGCATCACCACTCAGGAAGTTAACATTGTCTTTAAACGTATAGCCATTACCAAGATCAAATTCGATATTGGCGCCAGATACTTGGCCATCCCAACCTCGACCCTCACTAAAATCAAACACTTCTGTTTGGCCGCTTGGGCTTACTTGGATTTCGCGTAAACGTGTGGCATTGCCTAGTTGAGAAAAAGTGCCAATGTCAATATTGGGGTTGTTCAAACTGATTGGTAAATACCACTGCCCATGGTCATCGGTGATCCGTGTATAGACATTTACCTTTCCGTTATCAAACAACTTAGTAATCTGCGCGGTGAATTGTTGACCCTCTTCGGATTGAAACTGAGCATCACGAATGCCCGGGGAGGTTGAAACATAACCACCGATTGAATAGAAAAGATCTTCTGCAATTTCACCCCTTAGGTGCCCATCGAAACGCTGTAGATCGTAATCGGAAGTAGTGTATTTAACACGACCAAGAGTTTCTTCGCTCCCTTCTTTCAGCTTAAAGTTAATCGTAGCGCCAGGCTCGCCTTTGGCAAACACCGAGTTAGGACCGCCGCGAAGCGCTTCTACCGATGACACTGTTTCATCGATTCGAAATAATGTGCTTCCCTCTAGAAATGAGAGTGAATTGTAACCAAACAAAGGTGATCCATTAACTGAAAATGCGGCAAACGGGGCATCGCCTCCGCCAGGCAAGCCACGCACATCGATATTGGCACCCGCTACGCCACCTGAGCTTTCTGACCAAATACCAGGAACTGATTTCAATAAATCAGCGGTGCTCTTAGCTTGAATTTTTTCCAATTGATTTGAATCGAACGTCGTTACTGCAAAGCTTGCGTCGTCACGACTAATACCTTTACCGCCTGCGGTGCCAATTACCACAAGCTCTTCAAGTGAAATCGGCTCGTCGTTTTGTTGCGCATACACAGAAATACTAGTAGCCATCAAACTCGATAGCGCCAGCGCTATCGCTTTGGGCTTTGGTGAGAAATCTACATTTTTCATCTCAATTCTCCTCTAATTTAAAAATTTATATTATTAACGTCCGTGGACTTCCGCCTCGGTTTTTGCAGTATATGAAATAATGAAATGCATTTCAACATATTTATGAAATGCATTTCATTAAATCAAAAAGCAAGCCTAGAAACTAATCAAGCAGGGTACTAATGATGAAAGTAATGACTATAAAAACCAACGTTATTCTCCAATATAATAATTAAAAACAGTAACTTACAAAAACCCGCCTGCAATCGAAGCCACTTCATCACTTATACACTTCATCGATTAGCCAGCATTAAAAATTCTATCAATTCATGTAATCTGTTTCAAAAAATCGCCAGAATTTAAAATAAGATTGATATTTCGATACAGCTATAAGCTATGTTAATCTAGACATATCGACACCTAATTGATCATTTTTTCACACTGAAGAGCAAACTTAAAATCGACCTTATGTCTAAAAAACCAATAACGATGGCCGATGTGGCTCGACTTGCAAATGTGTCTAAGCCAACGGTTTCTAGGGCTCTTGGTGGCCACCCAAATGTGAAACCAAAAACTCGTGAAAAAGTCCTTTCTGTGGCTCGGGAACACGGCTATGCGGTTAATCGAAATGCCAAAAAACTACGCGAGAAATACACTAACACGATTGCCGTAATCTTAGATTTCAGCTCACATCGCCGACATCGAATTACTGACCCATTTATCTTTGAGTTGCTGGCCGGAGTGTCAGAGGCGTTATCAATTCGAAAACAGGATCTACTGCTCTCTCCACCGACACTTTCAGATGCAAATTCCTATAAGGAACTAGTAAGCGGGCGGGTCGTTGATGGCTTTATCTTTCTTGGCCAAGGGGCCAACGACGCAATGTTCAATGAACTAGTAAAGAAAGATGTACCTATGGTTGCCTGGGGTGGTAACACAGAAGGCACCAAGTACTGCACAGTTGGCAGCGACAATTTTTTAGGCGGTTTTTTAGCTGGTGAACGCTTTGTTCAACACAACAAGAAAAATATTCTATTCGTAGGCAACACCGAGCACATCGAACTGCGCCTTAGGCGTGAGGGACTTGAAAAAGCATTAAGTACCGCCGACTACGACTACACACTCAGCGAGCTCCAAGGCGAAGACTTCTCATTTAATGCCCACTACGAGGCAATGGTGCAACTACTCAAAAGCAGCCCTGCCCCAGATGCCATCTTCGCTTATAGTGATACGGCCGCCATGGCGATCATTAATGCGCTAAACGAACATGGTTTAGAACCAATTCGAGACTATCTATTGGTTGGCTACAATGATATCGCTCAAGCATCACACTTTTCACCAAGGCTCACCACAATTCGGCAAGACACATTTTTAGCCGGCGCTCTTTTGGTCGAAAAATTCATGGCAGTACTAAACGACAACTCACCTATGTCGAGCACCATTCCTACTGAGCTAATCGTTAGAAACACCTAAATGGTTTAGAGCGATACAAAGCCTTGCGCCGCTCTATCGATTTAGCCTATTGTTAATCGATTGATAACTTATCCGATCTGTTAAATGAACGTTCTAACAATTGTTACCCGAATATCCCTTTGTGGTATCGCGCTGCTACTTAGTGCCTGCGCATCTTCTGGAGCCTCGCCCCTTGGAATGCTAACAAAAGGAGCACCAACAACAGGAGCTTCAACAAAACCCGCTAGTATTGCCGAACTAACAATCGACGCAGATGGCAGCCGCATGCCTGGCCTAATTTACCAATCTGCCGGCCAAGGACCTCACCCGACAGCCATTATGTTGCATGGTTATCCTGGCAATGAAAAAAACCTAGATCTTGCGCAAGCATTACGTAAAGCCGGTTGGAATACGGTGTTCTTTAATTACCGAGGAGCATGGGGGGCTGAAGGTGAGTTTTCATTTATTGGCGCAGAACAAGATGTTCAAACCGCTATAAATTACCTGCAGCACGCGGATAATTCAGCACGGTTGAGAGTAAACCCGAGCCAAATATCGCTAGTTGGTCATAGCATGGGCGGGCATATGGCGATCGCTGGCATTCTAGACAATCCAAGCATCGTATGCGCGGTTGCGCATGATGGCGCGAATATGGGCGCCAGAGGGAAAGGCTTATTCAATGATAAACAAAGCATCAAGCTTTGGAGCGACTACAGTGATACTTTATTTATGCTTAAAGGCTGGTCAGGTAAAAAAGCGGTTGCCGAAATCTCACAACATGGCAGTGAATTAGACTTGGACGGTCGTGTAGCGAGTATTAACCAACGCCCCGTTCATTTGATCGCAGCGGACACCGATGTCATTCCAATCGACCAACACATCAAGCCACTGCATGAGGCTCTGAGAAATTATTCAGACAAAATTTCATACCAGCTAATCGATGACGATCATAGCTTCTCGAATTCTCGCGATAAACTGATCGACTCGACATTGCGCTTCCTTAACAAGAACTGTCGCTAATCACATGGCCGTTGAACTCTGGCTAGCATTCGTCGCCGCTTCAACAGTAATGCTCTGCTGATACCGGGCCCGACGATACTAACAGTAGTAGCATACGTCTCATCGTACGGTAAAAAAGCCACCTTGCCATTGGTCGCCGCCGTCTCGTTGGGTGACATCACTGTGATCACCTTATCGGTGATCGGTCTAGGCAGCCTGCTAGCAGTATCATCGACCGCGTTTACCGTGGTAAAAGTAATCGGCGGCTTATATCTAATAATACTGGGCCTTAGGATGATATGGCCAGACAACAAAGACCTTGGCAACGCGGCCGATGAAAGCATAGGCCAACCGACAAATCTATTTTTTAACACTTGGCTAGTCACCGCCTTAAACCCAAAAGGTATCATCTTTTTCGGCGCGTTCTTGCCTCAGTTTATTAAGGAGGCTCTGATTAAGGCAGGCAACCCGATTGCCCCGCAACTGACTATACTGACAATAACCTTCGTACGCCTTGCCGCCCTCAATACTCTTGGCTATGCCTTGCTTGCCTCAAAAGCCAGCCAATTATTTAACTCAAATACAGCAAAACGACGGTTTAATATTTGTGGCGGTACGGCCATGTCGGCGGCGGGTGTGTGGGCTCTTACTCTTAATAACCAGTAGTGGCCAGCAAGCGAGCTAAAGTGCTCAGTTAAAAAGACTTTAAACAACAATTAAAGTTTTGCCTGCCACGTTTCCAAGCAATCAATAGAGCCCATTTCAAACTCCCTACAAAGCCAAGGGCGGAGTTCATAAATAGAGCAATTCATAGTCTCTCGATTCAGCGCTGAGCACCATCCATCGTCTAAGCGCAGCATAGTTTGCGTGCCATCATCATCCGTCTCGATATGCTCTTCAGGAACACCGGTATCGGTAATAAGAAAAACTTCAAACCGGCAACAGCTGGCGGCACAATTACTGCAGCTTTTAGCGACTGTAGACATCAATTAACTCAACCATACTTTTTATCACACGCCGAGGTTAAACCCGAACTAACTGCTTCGAACTAACTACTTAAAACTCACTATTTAAAACTAAGATTCTCCATCCTTGGCTTTTTCACTTTTTGATCGCCGAGCGCCCTGCCCGTATAAACTCTTACTTTTGATCTTCGGGCGGCGCGGAGGCAATCTATCTTCTCTAGCCACCACCTTACCTGAAGTCGGCCGCTCAGGTTCGCGCGCGTCGCGATGACGAAACTCTTCAGGTAACACGAATCGCCACTGGCCTTCTTCTAACTTACCAAGACGCAGCTCGCCT
>JAFMHC010000060.1 GCA_017854775.1 Gammaproteobacteria bacterium
GAATGATCGAGTTCTACGAATGTTTATGTCAGCTTCGCTGGCAAGTATTATCGCCCTAAGTTTGCTTTCAGTTTCCTTTGCGGCTGAGCAAAAATGCGACCAGAATAAGTCTCAGTATGTATTTAGTTGGCCTATTTCGGAGGGTTGCGATGACCTACCTCGAGGCGGCACCAGCAAGGGTGCCGATGTGGAAATTAGTAAGGCCGTGCATGCAGGTTGGTTGAAAATTCAAGACCCAACGCTGTCTAAGTTTGAACGCGACCGCGCGGCGATTCTGGCCATGGCTGGGGGTTATAAAGTTGATTTCAATTTTATCGAAACGGTAGGCTTCTCGGCTGAGTTTAAACGCGATAGACCTTATCACTCCTGGGGCACTGAATACATTTACGTGGTAGAAGATAAGCCCGAGTTCATCAGTTTGCAACACTTGATGGTGATGTATTTCAAGCAAGACGACGGCAGTATTTCTGAGCCCATGGTGATGAAGCATTGGCGACAAGACTGGACCTATCAAGATAGGTCTCTACTCGAATACCAGCATAACAATAGGTGGGTAAAGCGAAAGCTCATTGATCAGGATGTCGAAGGCACCTGGAGCCAAGCGGTTTTTCAAGTTGATGATTCCCCACGCTATGAATCACTAGGTCGGTGGGTCCATAACCCAAGTTTCTCAACTTGGCTAAGTGCGACTACACGCCGCCCATTACCACGTCGAGAGTATAGTGTTAGAAACGACTATGACGTACTAGAAGGATTTAATCGCCATACTGTTACGCGAAAAGGTTGGGTTCAAGAAGAAGAGAACTGGAAGTTATCGCTTGACGAGAATGGAGAACCGAATGCCGATAGCCCGTATCTTTCCAAAGAACAAGGCGTTGCTCGTTATCAATTGGCTAGTAATATCGACTTTACTCCCGGCGATGTTTATATGGCCAAGACGGCGTCATTTTGGAAAGCTGTTCGAATGCACTGGAGTACCGTGATTAGCAACAATCCAGAACTCTCATTAAAGACAAGGGTCGATGGGAAACCGCTATTTATGCCGCTATTTAGTGCTGCTGAAACAGAACTTGATGCTGGTGAGATGAGTGAGTTTGTTAAAGCGACAATCTCAAAATATCTCAACGAATAGCAAGCAGGCACATTGATTGGCGTTAAGCGTAAATCATAAAGTTGCCAAGCGATTTAAGAAAAATTGATCGCTATTGATTTGTTTATCCGCTACATTCTTCGTTGCTCAATCTACTGATTACAGAAGATTGAGTTGATTCAGGGGAAGCGAGTGAAAATCTCGCACTGACGCGCAACGGTGATGCATTCCGATCTTTAGGTTTGTAAAGTCCGACTACCTGATCTTAGTATGAGTTATCTCGCGAAAAGATCGTTTATTGTTGGCTTGCTAGTGCACATTCCTGCACTCTTTCTAGAGCGTACACCGTCAAAACTTATTGTGAATTTCTCATCCATGTAATTACTCACCGCGAGTGTTCTTGCCTTAGTGCAGACTAGCGCGCTGTTAACTCTGGTTTGGTTTATTTACACTATGTTTCGCGTAAAACTGTTGGCTCGTCACTTTTCCTTTTACTCTCTTTTATTAGCAAGCTTAATATTTACTAGCAACACCTTAGCGATTGAGATAGTTGCTGTTGTCTCGCCGCGAAACGCGGCTGATGTGTTAAGCGGGGCGCATAAGTTCTTAAAGAGTAATCCTGAACACTCAATCAAACTAAGAACAACTGATCAATTTAATGGCCTGCCCGAGGTTGATAGAAAACAGCTCTTAGCGAGTGCCGATATTGTTTTCCTCGGTGGTGTGTTTGGCGATTCAATAAATCTATTTAATGCTTACTTAGACCCACTTACCGGCATCGGTATTAAATCTTTTGTTGCGGTTCACAGCGACCGACGGTTAGTAACCGCTTCGCGCATACTAAACCGAGTAATGTTGCAAAATGCCGATGTCGACGAGCTAATGAAAGACCCTCCCGCTGCTGATGGTGTCGATGTAATGCAATGGTCTAGCGCACGTTTAGAGCAATTCTCTGAATACAAAAATTGGCTGCTGAGTAAAACTTTCTGGGCTGATCGTGAGGTTGATAACATCGATGGTTTATTTCGCCATCTGAGCTTTTTAGCCGGTGCCTCAATAGAAGTGCCCGCGCCTAAACTGCAATCGCCACTACAAATTTTTATTGATGGTAATGCGCAGAAAGCAGAATCATTGATACTTTCAGAAGAGTATCAATGGGTTGCTATTGTCGATTACGAAACGGGTGCACGGCCCGGGGAGTTAGATTTAGTCGAACAAATATGCGCTCAACTAGAGTCCACTAAAAATATTAAGTGCCTTACCGTATTTGCTAAATGGGGGCCTTCTTCTGTTCGGGCAATTGAGCTTCTAGCAAAGCATAAAGACAGGATAGCCTCGTTAGTGTCACTGCAAAATTTTGTATTAGGCGGTGGTGAGGGTCGAACACAGGTGAATCAAGCTCTGAGCGAGCTCAACGTTCCGGTACTAAAAGGCTTACGCCTAAGTGACAGCACTGCGGCTGAATACCGTTTATCAGAAGAAGGCTTACGTTGGGACAGTGTGCATTACCGAGTCGCCATGCCTGAACTGCAAGGCATCTCGCAGCCCTTAGTGCTTGCGGCAATGACCGAGGCCAGCCTCGATCAACAAACTGGCGTAAGGCTTTCGTTATCGCAGCCGATAGAGCCACAAGTGTCGTTGCTGGTTCGCAGAGTGAAACGTTGGCTTGCGCTGCAAACTAAAGCCAATAAAGATAAGCGACTGGCGATCATCTACTACAACCATCCTCCTGGCAGGCACAATATTGGTGCCGACAATCTGAACGTTCCTGAATCGCTATTGGAAATATTACGGCACCTGAAAAGTGTTGGCTATAACACCGGCGAGTTGCCGCAGTCGCGCGAAACATTGCTTGATATTCTGCAAGAGCGAGGCGTAAACCTACCTGAAAATCGCACCGCACTTAAAGCAATGGCGGGCAAGGTCGAGACTGTTTCAGCGGCTGAATACCAGCAATGGTTCGAGCTGCTGCCATCTGTTATTCAAGACGAAATGGAAAACGGGCCGTTGGGCTACCTCAATGTGATGTTGCAAACCGCGGTGACCCTTGAGAACCCTGAGATCGCTCAACGATTAGTTCGACGAGTAGTGGCGGACTTAAGGCACGCGATCGAAGGTGCTGATCATAAGGCACGCGATCGAGTGATTAACTTGTTAGCCCAGCTCGAAACACTGTATGACACAAGCTCTGGGGCTACTGATCAAGCAAGTGAGATAGATTGGCCAGCGGCTGAAGATTTGGTAGCCGCGATTACGGCCAGTGGAGTGGAAGGCATTCGAGGTTGGGGCAAAGCGCCTGGTACGGTAATGGTGCATAACAATGAGCTGCTAATACCGGGTGTGCAGTTTGGCAATATCTTTGTCGGCCCTCAACCGCCACGTGGATGGGAGTTAAATGAAGAAATTTTGCATGCCAATTTATCATTTCCACCAACCCATCAATACTTAGCGTTTTACCAGTGGTTACGCCATTCGTTTAGTGCCGATGCTTTAGTGCATTTAGGGCGCCATTCTACCTACGAATTCTTACCACGGCATCGAGTTGGCATGGGTGAGGTCGATTACCCTATTGCGCTGATCGACGACCTTCCTAGCGTTTACCCTTATATTGTTGATGGCGTTGGTGAAGGAATTCAAGCTAAGCGTCGTGGCCTAGCGGTGATAGTCGATCATCTAACGCCGCCACTTGAAAGTACCGAGCTGTATGATCGCCTACTTGAATTACGCCAACTGATCGAAAGCTACGAAGCGGCACCCGAGGCTGCCGGTGCGATGCGTCACCGAGCCATTATCGCGATTAAAAAATTGGTCGATGAGTTGAACCTTGCTGATGAGCTAACTAAAAGCATGCAAGGTGAGTTGGAGATTCGAGGGGTTGACGCTTACGACCAAGTCGACGACGAACTATTGGTGCACGAAGTCGGCCACTACCTAACTAAGTTACAAGAAGACTTCATGCCACTTGGCTTGCATAGCTTTGGTCAAGATTGGTCCGATGATGCGATTAAGACAATGCTTACCTCAATGTCACAGGGCCAAACTGTGGACCAACTAAGTGTTAACGCTGATGGACCAAGTCCTAACAAAGACGGCTGGCAAGCAAAACTAATTGCCTCACCTAAGGCTGAGATGGAAGCGCTTGAAGCTGCGCTTGCCGGGCGCTATGTTAAACCCGGTAAAGGCAACGACCCTATTCGTACGCCAGAGGTATTACCTACTGGCCGCAATTTTTACGCACTCGATGGTGGGCTAATTCCATCTAGGCTGGGTTATCAAGTTGGCGTTGATTTGGCGGTTAAAGCACGCGCGCTTAGCTATTCAGAAAAATCTGACGTAAGCAAAACAGAACAAGCCGACGCAATCGTGTTATGGGCCTCGGATGTGGTTCGAGACGAGGGCGCGATGATTGCCTTTGGTTTCGATATGCTCGGTGTTAAACCGGTATGGAGTAGTCGCGGGATTGTTAAAAGGCTAGAGCGTTTAGACATTGCTAACATGCTCGAAAATAACCAACCTCGCGTCCGTCGAGACACTCTTTACACAACTTCCGGCTTGTTTCGAGACCTCTACGGTGCGCATATTATTTGGCTCGAAAAAGCGGTGTTAATGGCATTGGATGCATCATCTATTACGATTCGTAAAAACTATCCTGCTCTATCACTAGCGCTTAATTCAGCATTACGCCCGTTAGGCAAGAAGCAAAATGCGGGCAAAGAATCATTAGCTATAAACCATCTTGCAGCGCAGTGGGTTAAAGATACCCGACAGGCTTTAGCGCAAGGTCGGTCAGCCGAAGAAGCGGGGCGCAGCGCGACCTATCGAATGTTTGGTGATGCTCCGGGCACCTATGGTGCTGGCGTAAATCGCTTGGTAGAGCGTTCAGGCAGTTGGGATAATCGTGCCGATATCGCTAAGGTGTATATTCGTCGTATGGGTCACGCCTACGGGGCGAACCTTCAAGGCGAGCCGCAACAAGAACTGTTCACTCAACGTTTAGGCAGTGTTGCAAATACCTATCTTGGGCGCTCAAGTAACCTCTATGGCTTGCTCGATAACAACGACTCCTTTGATTACCTTGGCGGCCTAAGTTTGGCGGTTGAGACGGTGAGGGGTGACGTGCCTGAAAATTTTATTCTTAAGCACGAAGACAATACCAACATTAGTGTCGAGCCCTTAAGTGTCGCTCTTTTGTCAGAGCTGCGCGGCCGTTTTCTCAACCGGCAATGGTTAGAGCCTCTGATGGACGAGGGCTATGCCGGTGCACGCACAATGGGCAGTGAGTTTTTTGAATATCTCTGGGGTTGGCAAGTGACTAACCCAGATGTCGTTAAGAGTTGGGTGTGGGATGAGGTGAAATCGGTCTATATTGACGACCGTCACGGCATTGGTCTCGACACGTTCTTAGAAGAAAATCACAATGTGCACGTCAAGAGCAACATGCTGGCGGTCATGTTAGTCGCCGCGCAGAAACAATTTTGGGATGCCGAGCAAGCGACTCTTGAACAAATATCGCAACAATTTGCCAAGCTAATTATCGAACATAGTCTGCCTGGCAGTGGTCATACTTCTCCCGATAGCCCGATATTTAACTTCATCGAAGATTATGTAAGTGAAGAGCAATTTAGCGCCGTGCAAGCTTCGTTAAAGGCGGCTCGAATTGAGCCTCAAGCAGCTCAAGCACCCTCAAGTATTGCTGAGCTAAAGTCAGCAGACATTCAACAGCAAGCCAGTCCAAAGCAATTCAGTCAAGAGCAATCGTCGGAGCAGAACAAAGAAGCTCGAGAAAACGACCTTGGGGTAGATTATCGATGGCTGTTGGCTTTATTCGCATTGCTTATCATAGTAGGCACCGTGCGTGGCGTTCGCGCACCCATTCAATTAAAACGGAAATAGACTAATTATGTTTGACGGTTCTGCCTTTGGCGTAATGCATGCGCTGGTGAGTTACTTACTGCAACCGGTAATCTGGCTGCTATTACTATTTACCGCTTGGTCGGTTGTTGAGATTGGTACTTTGCTAACTGAACGCCTAATCGGCTTAAAGCGCTGGCAACAAAGCGGCGATATCGATGCTTTTGAAACACTGGCCGCAAAGCGGATTGAACGTACAGATTTTCTGACTCGGATTGCTCCGATGTTAGGTTTGATGGGTACACTAATTCCTCTTGGCCCCGGGCTTGCTGCGCTTGGCGAAGGCGAGCTGAGCATTTTAACCACCGCTATGAGTGTCGCTTTTGATACAACCGTGCTCGGCTTGCTGGTGGGCATTGTCGGTTTTGTTGTTGGGCGATTAAGGCGTCGCTGGTACGAACAAACGCTTAGCTCGATGGAAGCAAATGAGGCAGTTGCATGACGATTAGGCCGACCCGCGCGCGCAAATGGAACAGCAACCGCTTTGATCAGCAAGACGAGGACCCACTAGGCCCGCTGGCAAACCTGCTTGATCTAATGTTGGTATTTGCTTGTGGTTTGATCGCCGCTCTTATCGGCATGAGCAAAAGTGTTGATGCGCATTTTGAACAGCAAAACCCTAGTCCGAAAATTGTTGAAAAGGGTCGTGAATTACCTCAACTGCCAGGTCAAGGCGAAAGCGGTGGCGAGGGCTACGAATCGGTAGGGCAGGTTTATCGCGATCCCAAAACCGGCAAGCTCATTTTGATAGGAAAATAGTGGCAGCTAATGACAACGCTATATTATGAGTCAGGTATGGTTCCAACAACGCCACAAGAAGAAAACTGCTTATCAAACTTTAGTCGGGTTTAGGTCCCGTGACATAAAATTTCGCAATTCTATAAAAATAGTTTACGATATGTATTAGACATTGTTCTGGTAACGTTATTTTTATAACCTTAAAAAAAACGAACATTATTGCAGGGACTAGCACGAGTCATTTTGAGTAATGACTCTCATGAACTTATAGTTATCCTTGATGCGTATATTACGGGCTGTGATTTTTTCAGCGTTATAGCTTTATCAATTGGGAATTATCTCCACATAAATTTAATGGCCTAGTAAAATAGATGATTAGAAAGGATTCAGAAACGGGAAGTTTGTTGGATGAACTTCGCCTAGATAAACAAGTGATAGATGTTGAAACGCGCCCGAGCAGATCTGGACTTGTTAGTTTATTGGTCGGCCTGCTAATCGTTTTGGCGATCACGGTCCTTTACCTATTGGGCTTTAAAGACGACCAGAAAGACAACCAGGGAACCTCAATCAGTACCAAGAATACGGTGGTGAAAGAAGAGCGCCCCCCTGCGGAGTTAGAACCCGGTCGTAATGAAACGAAGCTAGATGCCTCTGGTTATTTATTAGCCGAGCAAAAAGCCCTTGTCTCGTCTCAAGCGACTGGTAGATTAATGAATGTCTATTTTGAAGAAGGCCAGTTTGTAAAAAAAGGCGAGTTGCTGGCCAAGTTGGATTCGAGTTTACTAGAAGCGCAGGTGTCTTTGGTCGAAGCGCAATTGATTTCTACCATTGGGTCGTCAAAACAAACTAAGATTTTGTTACAAGAAGCGCGAAGCCGATTTAGCCGGACTGAGAAAATCGCCAAACAAAACTTAATCACCGATCAAGAGTTTGAAAAGGATCAGTTCGCGGTAAGCACCTTAGAAGCGCAACTATCGAGAGATTTGAATGAGATCGAGGTTGCTAATAAGCAAATTGCTATTCAAAAGCAAACACTGGAAAACTTAAATATATACGCACCTTTTGACGGCGTTGTTGTAGAGCAGCTCGCTCAGATTGGAGAAACCGTTTCGCCGTTATCTACTGCCAGTGGACTCTCAGGAATATGTTCACTTGTTGATATCAACTCATTGCAAGGGGAGGTTTACGTTAATGAGCGCTTTATTCAACGTGTTCATAAGGGGCAGCCGGTTTTAATCACGCCGCATGCGTATCCAGAGTTAGAAGTAGAGGGTGAAGTTCAAGCCATTATGCCATCGGTCAATAAGGAGACGGCAGCCATAAAGGTTAAAGTTTCGCTCAAGAAGATGGATGCACGGCTACTACCCAATATGGGAATTGATGTGTCTTTTAGCGAAAGCCCAAAGAATTAGGCCAACAAATTTGAATGGCTGAAGCGAGAGACGCTGAAATCACAAAGAGATAAAAAATAAATACCCAGTTCGCAAGTTTGAAGGATAAAATTTTGAGGAAGATATGAGTGACCACCACATAGAAGTAGAAGATAGCTTTATAAAGTTGAGCGATGTCTATCGAGAGCATAAAAAAGGGCTCGACACTATTTCGGTTTTAAATGGGCTTGACTTTACCATCGAAAAAGAGGATTTCATCGCCATTATGGGCCCCTCTGGTACCGGGAAAACCACTTTGCTTAATTTAATTGGTGGGCTTGATCGGCCGAGTGCTGGTTCAGTAAGTATTGGTGGTACGTTGATTAATAGATACAGCAGCAATCAACTCGCTCAATGGCGTTCTCAGCATGTCGGATTTGTATTTCAATTTTATAATTTACTACCCGTGTTAACAGCTCACCAGAATGTCGAGTTGCCGTTGTCGCTCATGTCTTTAAGCAAAGCGGATAGAAAAAGAAGAGTGGACGCCGCGTTGAAGGTGGTGGGGCTGGATGATCGCAGTAAACACTATCCAAACGAATTATCTGGGGGGCAGCAGCAGCGCGTCGCGATTGCCAGAGCGATTGTCACTGACCCATCGATTTTGCTGTGCGATGAACCAACCGGTGATCTTGATCAAGAATCTGGAGAGAGTGTTTTAGCACTATTGCAAACATTGAATCAGGAATATGGGAAGGCCGTTGTTATGGTCACGCATGACCATAGCGCAGCGTCTTATGCAAATCGTCGAGTCTTTTTACAAAACGGCAAATTACAAGAAGAAGTGGTCGGCTCGTGATGAAAGTGAGATTAGTAATTAGCAACATACTGCGTTGGCGATTGCGCAGTACGTTTACATTTTTAACTGTATTGGTGGCATTTTTATTGCTCGGTTTAATGCTGCCTCTAGAGCGCGTATTTAATCTAGGCGTCGAATTGGCCAATGCAGACCGGCTTATTATGGTCAATAAAGCATCCGTTTTGTCAGCTTTGCCGGTTAAGTACCTAGAGCGTATAAAGGACAATGAAAACGTAGAGCAGGTGGGTCATTTCACCTTTTTCGGTGGCTACTATCGGGATACCGATAACACCGTGTCGACCATAGTCACAGACCCTAGATTTTATGAGGATGTGATCGAAGAAGTTTATTTCTCGAATCAACAGCATAAGCAAGATTGGTTTGCTGATCGAAGCAGTGTTGCCATTGGTCGAGATCTCGCGACTAAGTACGACTGGAAGGTAGGTGACCTGCTTCCAATATATTCTAGTTTTTACCCTCGAAGTAATGGCAGCCGTAGCTGGACGTTTAGAGTTGCGGCGATATTTGAGCCGAAGGAGAGCGAAGGATCGACGGCTACTATCGTTGTTCACTACAGTCACTTTGATGAACTAAGAGTGACTAAAAAAGGCCTTATTGATTGGTTTACCATTCGAATGGTTGATGCAGATAATATTAGCCGTACGATAGAAGAGTTAGATACCAAGTTTAAAAATTCACCTCACGAAACCAAAACCTCAACCGAGGAGTCTTTTATCCAAGATTTTATGAATCAAATTGGTGATTTTACTGCGATTATCACGCTGTCACTCAGTGCCGTATTCTTCACACTTTTACTAGTTTCCGGCAACACAATGGCTCAGTCAGTGAACGAACGTATTTCGGAGTTGGCGGTACTAAAAACCTTAGGATTTACTAACCGTAGTATTTTCTTTTTAATCGTCTCAGAGTCCCTGTTGCTGACCTTGGCCGGAGGAATAGCCGGAATGGCTATTTCCTATTTTGTGATTCCAGTCGTCGTCGACTTAAGTGGAAATTTACTATCAGGAATGATTTTCTTACGCAAAGATATCGCCGTTGGTATTGCTTGCATGTTGGTGGTGGCTATCATCGCTTCAGTTGGCCCAGCGTTGAAGGCGATGAGAATGTCTATTGTTGATGGGCTGGAGACAACATCATGATTGACCTAGTCACCGTTAAGCAAAGTCTCGCCGCAACAAAAATTGCTATTTCGAGTTTAAAGCAGCGATGGCTGCGGACTCTGACGACCATCACCGGCATTGTTGGTGTTGTTGTGGTGTTTGTCTCGTTGCTTTCGATAGCGCAAGGCTATAAAAAAGTAATGGATGTCACCCGCACATCGGATAATGTGATCGTTTTCATGAAAGGAGCCGACTCTGAGTTGATGAGCTCTCTCTCCAGAGATCAGGTTGCAATACTACGTCTCTTACCTGAAATTTTACGCGACGAAAACCAACAACCGCTTGTTTCGGCTGAGGTTTTGACCGTTGCCAGCGTTGCTCGGAAAGGCAGCGATGGTACTATGAATGTTTCGTTGCGAGGCGTGGAGCCCGCGGCTTTTGTGTTGCGCAGTGATGTTAAGTTAGTTACAGGGCGTAGCTTTAAGCCTGGCAGTAGAGAGATAATTGTTGGCGAAAAAGCAATGGCGCAGTTTGACGGGCTTGAGTTGGGGGAGCAATTTCGCGCTGGTGATACTGTTTGGACAATCGTTGGCGTGTTTGCTTCTGGTGGTAGCGTGCTAGAGTCCGAAATTTGGACTAGTAGTGAAGACTTACAGTCAGCACAACAACGCGCCGGCCAATTTCAAACCCTTTACACCAAGTTAGCCGATGGATACGAAGCAGATGCAGTAGCCGAAACTGCTAACGAAGACCCGCGTATTAACATCAAAATGGTGCGCGAAGATGACTATTATGGAGAGCAGGCCGAGGATCTAAACAGTTTTGTTAGTGTTATTGGATATACCATTTCCTTGTTAATGGGTTTTGGCGCGACGTTTGCCGCCCTCAATGCAAATTATTCCAGCGTTATCACGCGAGTTCGTGAGTTGGCGACGATAAAGGCGTTAGGTTTTCGGAATTCGGCCATTGTCGCCTCGATTATTCTGGAATCTCTCGTTTTGGCACTTATAGGCGGCTTTGTTGGGGCGCTGATAACCTATTGGTTTCTTCATGGCTACTCGGCTTCTACACTGTTTATGTCGCGCAATCATAGCCAAGTGGTTTTTTCATTTGACGTTTCCGCCGGTATTTTGTTGCAAGCGGGTTTGTTGGCTGCGGTAATTGGTATTCTAGGTGGTTTAATACCCGCTATTCAGACGATAAAATTGCCAATGGCAAAGGTGCTTGCCTCACGTAAGTGATATTTAGATAAGAGAAAAGAAAATGGGATTTTTTGAATCAACGGGTACTGTTCGAAAAGGTTACTTTGAAGGTACACATCGAACTCGCTCGCCGCGAGAAACATTCGAGGCCTATGCACCACTAATGCCGGCTATGGGTATAACTCGTTTGGCCAACGTGACTGGTTTGGATCGTGTCGGTTTACCAGTTTACGTGGCTGTAAGACCCAACGGAAGGGCGCTATCTACCTCGCAAGGTAAGGGTGAAACTAACGACGCAGCTAAAGTTTCTGCGTTAATGGAGTCTATTGAGACTTGGCATGCGGAACATATTGATTTGCCAGCTAGGTATGACTCATATGCTCGTTTAAAAACCCAGGCAAATGTTATTGACGTTAGCGGGCTCAGCATTCCTCTTGGTGCGACTTATGATCCAGCTCGACCTTGCGCTTGGTTAGAGGGCCATGACTTGTTTAGCGAAGAGCCTACTTGGTTGCCCTATGACACTGTTTCGACTAATTTTGTTCAGCAACAAGGTCATCAACCAAGTTTCCTTGCTAGTACCAACGGGCTCTCGTCTGGCAACCACGCTTTAGAGGCAACGATACACGGCTTATGCGAAGTGATTGAGCGAGATGCTGTGACCATGTGGTTGCGTGTTACTGAAGAAGAGCGACGATCTAGGCACGTTGATTTATCTACCATCGTTGAGCCTCACCTCGTTGACATTATTAATACACTTGAGGAAAAAGGCCTAGTTCTTGGTGTTTGGGATATTACTAGCGATATCGGGGTTCCGGTTTACACTTGTTCAATCATCGAGAACCCAGAGTCGGCCGAATGGCGTCCAGTACCCTCATTTCCGGGACACGGGTGTCACCTGAAACCCGAAATAGCATTGTCTCGTGCTATTCACGAAGCAATACAGGGGCGCCTCACCGCGATCTCCGGAAGTCGTGATGATATGTTCCCTAAAGATTATGTAGAAGTAGGCAATAAAGATGACCATCGACGGATCATCTCGACGCTTATGGAATTCCCCGCCAGTCGGCCGTTTGCAAAGACATTATTGCCGTTGTCGGAGAATTTTGGTGGCGATCTGCAGACCATTCTTGGGCAGCTTAAGCTAGTTGGCATTGAGTCAGCGGTCGTGGTAAGCCTAGAGCATGAAGAGATTGGCATCCCTGTTGTAAAGGTTGTTGTGCCCCATTTAGAGCCTTTTCATACGATTTATTATAAACCTGGGCCGCGGGCCTTAGATTACAAGCGGAGTTTAGCCTTATGAGCGTCGTTGTTTTTCTCGGCCCGAGTCTTGATAAAAGTAAAGCGAAAGAAATTCTGGATGCTCATTACCTGCCTCCGGTGAAGATGGGAGATGTTTACGCGGCTGTTCAGCGAAAGCCTCGCGCAATCGTTATTATTGATGGGCTTTTTGAGCAAACACCAGCCGTCTGGCACAAAGAAATACTCTATGCCATAGACCAAGGTATTAAAGTCTATGGCGGGGCTAGTATGGGGGCGCTCAGAGCGACTGAGTTGCAAGCTTTTGGGATGCTTGGCGTTGGGCGTATATTTTCGGCTTACAGTTCTGGCGAATTGGAAGACGATGATGAAGTTGCAATAACACATAGTTTTTCTGACGGTGTTTATAGTTTCCGCTCAGAAGCCATGGTTAATATTCGGTTTGCGATACAATCCGCTATATCACAGGGAGTGATTGCCGAGGCAACGGGCGACAGACTAACGGCTATAGGCAAGGCGATGTTTTACCCTGATCGGAACTGGCAAGCTTTATTGAGTTACGCGAAGAAAGAGTCTATTAATTCAATTGAGTTGGAAAAATTTAATGTGTTTTTAGATGACCAGCAGCCCGATCAAAAACGTGATGACGCGATACAAGTTTTGCGCCAAGTAGGGCTGGAAATGGCGGATATTTCACCAGCAAAAAAAACCAATGACTTTGTCTTTGAACATACCGTATTCTGGGAATATTTAGTCACGTATTGTGGTCGCGCGGGGATTTCTGACGAGCATCAAGTTAGTAATGATCGTGTGCGTAATCATGTGCGCCTGACCTTCGCCGACAGGGATAGCGTTAGGCAGCGAGCTTTACTGCTATTTTTTGTGCTAGAAGAAGCTAGGCGAACCGGCTTAGAGGTAACTGATGACCGTGCTGCGTTACAGCACTTTCGATATAAGCGAGGCCTTTTGACCCAAGGCGAATTGCTGGCATGGTTAGCAGAGAAACAGATGACGCGAGAGCAATGTCTAGAGATTGCTCGTTTGGAGGTGCTAATGCTCAGAATGGAGCAGCGCTATGCCGAACAGATAGATCGACAGCTCAGGCCCGTGCTATTAGCCGATGGCAAATATTCTGAGACTATTAGTAAGGTTTCCAAGAAATGGAAAAGAGTTGAGCAAACAGGCTCAATGCACATAACCGAAGATTTGATAGAGTCTCGCGATAAAGTGCTGGACTGGTATCAGAATAAGCATTCTAAGGTACATCAGCATTTAGACGAGCATATTGCAGAGCTCGGCTTTACCTCGATGAGGCAGTTTTTAAACGAGTTATACGCCGAATATTTAGATGTACATGACTCATAAGCAGTAAAAAATTTTCAAAATTACACTCTAATTTATGACCCATTTTGTAAAGAAAATCGATGAAATGAGACGATTGTCTGCAAATAGCTAGACAATTGATTGACTTAGTCTATTAATTAGATTTTAATTGTTCTGTCACTAGCGAGATCGTTGGTGATTTATTTTAACCAAATCAATATGGAGAAAATCATGGAATTACATAAGTTTGATGTAGTGATGACTGAAAATGTCGAGTTAGATTTGTTTGCTGAGGAACTTCCTGAGCAAGTTCAGTTGCTTTCTGATTGCCTATCAAGTCTTGGTAGCGTATGCGGAGTAAGTAGCATCGGATCTATCGTTAGCTCTGGCGAAAGTAAGTAGTACTCTTTCACAAGGACCGTCTGGGAACTCGATCGTTTTGAGTTTCGTTATAAGGTTAATTTAAATCTTTGCAGGGATCGCACGGTGTATTTGGTTCCCAGTCGTTATCACGACAGCTTTTTAAGTCAATTAGAACACTGATTTATTAAAGCAATTCAATCGCCAATCTAAAGGTCTAGCCTATTAAGGATATAGCCCTCACTGAAAAATATGGATGTATGCAAACAACAGTTAATATCCCAACTGCCTTAAGGCAGTATTCAGAAAATAATGCGACCGTTGAGGTTGATGCAACCGACATTACTGGCGCATTGGATCAAATAATCGAAAAACACCCCCAATTAAAGCAGCAGTTATTTGCTGGTGATGGCGAAATTCGCCGTTACATTAATGTGTTTTTGAATAATCAAGACATTCGCTATCTGGAGCAGGAAAATACCACCGTTAAAGTTGGAGATTCCATCACATTAGTGCCCGCGATTGCAGGCGGTTAGCACAGGATGATTGCCCCAGATGAAGCAACAAATGATCTCGATCAAAGCTTAACTGAAGCGGAACTTGCTCATTACAGCCGACACTTACTATTGCCCGAGATAGGAGTTATTGGCCAAAAGAAACTCAAATCGTCGTCGGTGTTAATGATTGGTGCCGGGGGGCTAGGTGCTCCTCTAGCCCAATACTTAACCGCTGCGGGCGTTGGTACTTTGGGCATTGTCGAATACGACGTGGTCGAGAAGAGTAATCTCCATCGGCAAATTTTGTATTCAAGCGACCAAGTCGGTCGAACTAAGCTGGAGTGTGCAGAGGAACGCCTGAAAGCACTAAACCCACATATAAAGATCAACCCACACCCCGTCAAACTGTGCGCTGAAAACGCCTTGGATATTATTCGAGACTATGATTTGGTTGTAGACGGAACCGACAATTTCCCCACTCGTTATCTGATAAATGACGCATGTGTACTGTTAGGCAAGCCGAACGTATATGCATCGATTTATCGCTTTGAAGGTCAGCTATCAATCTTTTCGTCTGAGTTTGGACCATGTTATCGGTGCTTATACCCAGAACCCCCTCCCCAGGGCATGGTCCCATCTTGTTCAGAAGCCGGCGTCCTTGGCGTTTTGCCTGGAATTATGGGGACATTGCAGGCAAATGAAGTTGTTAAGCTTATTTTAGGGATAGGAGTGCCGGCAATTGGTCGTCTTATCACGTTTGATGCACTCGCATTGAAATTCAACGAATTTGAATTGCGTAAGAACCCTAGTTGTGTGATTTGTTCTGAGTCGGCCACGCAAAAAGAGCTAGTAGACTACGCTTCATTTTGTGGCATTGAGCCACCCGAGCCGGACAACGTGGTGCTCGATCCAGTCGAAGAAATTACGGTGAACGAATTGCATTTGGCAATGACCTCTGAGGCAGGGGCAACGCTAATTGATGTGAGGTCAAAGCATGACTATGAGAATCATCATATTGATGGCGCGGTGCATATTTCCCTAGATGACTTATCACGACAAGCCGCTACGATTGATCCAATGAGTATGGTGATTTGTCAGTGCCAAATGGGCAAGCGTTCGCTAACTGCAGCACGTGAATTGAAAAAGCTAGGATTTGAGCGTGTCTTTAGTCTGCAAGGAGGAATTCTTGCTTGGGATAACGCAATCTCGGAGGTGGTGAGTTGATCGGCCGAAAACTAGATCAGTTAGGTGACCGTCTCACTTGTCGGGGCGGTTTGATTCAGGAGTGTCGTTACAAATGACACATTCTCGATTCTTACTCGATTGATAAAGTCTAGAGCCAATGAATATAGAGCTACTGATAGTAGACCAAATTAATGAAAAAAGAATGGCGTCGGCAAAGGAATCTCCCTTTAGTAACCGCACTAAAGAAAGCACGACTAAAACGATAAGAAATACAAACGAAAATCGCTTAATCCAAAATTTGATGCCCATAATAATTACCGCTTTTTTGTAAAACTTATAAATTAAAAAAACAAAATAGCATAGCCCGAATAATTGTACGAACCATTCAAGAACAAAAATAACACAGAGATGAAACAGTCATTAGCAGTTTAAATTGTGGACACATAAATTGCTTTTATCAGTAGATTCTTCATTCAAAAACTCTATGCGCATGGCAGTAGCTAGCATTAAAGCAATTGCCTAAAACTAATTTGAGACAGGATTATATTGTTAACATGACAAAACGTATCAAGGTAGACGAACTGTTAGATCTCCCTGCTGAAAATAGCCCTATTAATGTGCCTTTGAGCATAGATCAGACTGCTGAGGTAGCCGTCAAAGTCTCATCTTTGCGCAAGAGTTATGGTGAGGCTGAGAGTAAAACGGATGCTTTAATTAGCTTGGATTTAACGGTAAATAGAGGTGAAATATTTGGCGTGCTCGGCCCCAATGGTGCCGGTAAAACGACATTAATTGAAATACTCGAAGGCTTACGAGGTGCCAGTGCAGGCAGTGCCAGTGTGCTCGGCGTTAATGTTGAGGACGATGACGCTATGAAGAGTTTGCGTTATAAGCTGGGCGTTTCTATGCAGCACAGTGTCTTGCCTCCAGATTTGACAATCGCCGAACTGCTCGACTTTATCAAGGCGTTGTACCCTGAGCCTAAGGATCCAGACGAGTTGATTGAACTGCTTGGTTTGTCCGAAAAGAAAAATTCAAGGTTCCGAAGTTTATCCGGAGGGCAACAACAGCGTGTAGCGATTTCCTTAGCACTTGTGGGTAACCCCGAGCTGATGTTTTTGGATGAACCGACATCTCAGCTGGACCCTCAAGCTAGGCGAGTAGTATGGAACATTTTATTAGATGAACGTTCCAACAAGGGTACGACAATTGTAGTTACCACTCATCAAATGGAAGAGGCTGAGCGATTGTGCGATAGAGTTTTGATATTGGACCATGGGAAACTTCTGGCGTTAGGTACCCCAAAAGAATTGATAGACGAGCATTGTCCGCAAAAGAGTATCGAGTTTGTTATGAGTCAAATGATTGACCTAGACATGCTTGGTATTGCAAATATAGAAGTACGAAAGGTTCGAGAAAATCACATTGAAGTTAAGTTACGCCCCGACAATGTTGATGAGGCGTTGCTAAAGATAATAGAAGCAAAAACTGATAACCGTCTATCGTATAGCGGTCTAAGAATTAAGGAGCAGACATTGGAAGATGTATTTTTAAAGCTTACTGGCAGGGGAATAAGAGGATGAGTTCTTTATCAAGAGTTGGCTTTTTTAGCGTACTAAAAGCGCAAAGAATAGAATTTTTTCGCGACAAGGGAGGTCTGTTTTTAAGCTTTGTTTTTCCGATATTTTTCGCTGTAACGCTGATCGTGAACAATTCACTGACCGGCAATTTCACACTTAATTTCGGTGTGGTCGATTCTCATCAAAATGAAAATTCACAATTATTTGTCGATGTCCTAACTGAAAATTTAATGATTAACGTTAGATCCAAACAGTTAGACCCTGCGCTGAAGGAACTCAATGAAGGAGATCTGGATGCTATTTTGGTTATTCCAAAAGGTGATTTTATAAGCGGCGCCGATGAGGTCGAGTTGATTGTCAATCCGCGTTTTAAGGAGTTTATTTCTCTTATCATGGACGCAGTGCGAGCACAGCTGCTGGATCATGGAAGCGAGCGTGATCAGAACAATCTGCAATACCAAGTTACTGTTCCTGAAGATGAGAGCCGAAGCGAATTCACCTTCACTTATCCTGGGATATTAGCACTCGCCTTATTGCAATTAGCCCTTTTTGGTACAGCCGTTCCATTGTTGCAAGCGAAGGAGCGTGGAACGATTAAGTACCTTTTGCTAACGCCATTAACGGCTTTTCAGTTGCTTTCATCTCAGCTCATTATTCGTTTTATCGTCGCATTATTACAAATAGCATTGTTGTTGGCCGTTGGAATGTACCTACTTGATTTGACTCTAATTGATTGGATTTCGGTACTTGGAGTGGCCTGTATGGGGATCGTTATGCTGACATCAATTGGCTATGCGATCGCCGGTGTTGCACCGAATTTACAATCAGGTATGGCGATAGTACTCATCACAAATTTCACTATGGCCTTTATGGGTAATGTCTTTTGGGCACCCAGCGCAGAAAACTTTTCGCTCTATTTTTCATACTTGATTCCTTTGACGTACTTGTCCGATATGTTCCGGCAAGTGGTCACTGGAATGCCAGGTTTATTGCCAATTTGGGCCGATGCAGCGGTGATTATTGGAATCTCTTTAGTGGCTATTATTTTCACCGTAAGAACATTTAAATTCGACAATCAACAGGGCAAGTCTTGAGGGCTTAGCATTCAACGGTCTTGAGCCAGTATTACCTACAACAAAAAAATCGATAGGAAGGGAATAATATGAATTCAACAAGTGATCAGAGTTGGCTATATACAAAACTATATTTAGGTGAAGCCGATGATCGAGCTGATGATCTATTGGTCGAGCTCGGCCGACTTGCCTCTGAACAGAGTGTTTTCGAAGAATGGTTTTTTATTCGATATTTTGATGAAAGCGGCTTTCATATTCGCTTTAGAGTTCGACCGGCGTCAGGTGAGAAAGAGGCAGCCGAGCAAGCGATTGCAAACATATGGGCTGGCCTTTCTTCAAAGATGACTCAGTTTTTGCCATCGCAGTACACTCCGATGGTCGAAATGCCAAAATATGGAAATGAGCAAAGCTTATTAGATTCGATCCCTAAGGTCCTCGCTGCCAATTATGCAGATTATGAGCCAGAGCACGATAAATACGGTGGCGCTCTAGGTATCTCGATTGCTGAGAGATTATTTGCTCGCTCATCAGAGCTGGCATGTCGAATCTTACAACAAGAAGGGAGTTCGATTTATTCCAGGAAGACAATGGCGCCATTGTTGATGTCTGCTTGTTTTACGCAGTTTAAAATTAGCGATCCGGAAGACTACTGGAGGCAGTACAGTCAATTTTGGTTAGGCGGGGATACTCCCGCTGCAGAAGATAGGCGTGATACTTTTTTTGCCAAGGGCGAAGAGCTAATGGCGCAAGGTGAGACAATTCTCGAAGACGTTTCAACTTTACCGAACGAAGCGGCCAAGGTACTCGAGGACTGGACAAGTGCGTTAAAGGAGGCCTATGTTGAATATCAGAAAATAAAAGCTGATGCCGAGTTTTCCAATAACGTGCTCTGTTTTAACTTCTCACATTTAATGTTAAACCGCCTCGGTTTAACGGCGCTTGAAGAGTCTTACATGGCGGCATTACTTGAGCAGTTAGCGTCACTAGAGACTGTTTATGAATAAGTTTCTCGCATTGGGCGATCGTTACCTCCGCAGTAAGTATCCGGTTGCGAGTTTACTTCACCCTGATGGTGGCGTTCTATCTGGCTTGGTGCGACTTTCAGGCGGACATGCCACCGACTTTGAAATTGCGGCGACTGACCTTAGCAATTTGACAAAAATATTTCCCCACCTAAGTGGCACTAATGGGGTTGATGTCTCGAATGACAGCATTGGCGGAGCTGGTGCTGACGTCGACCCAGAACTGGCGTGGATTAGAGCGGTGATGGAAGGCGCTGAGCGATACGCGACGCTTGCCAGTAGCGAGGTAGATTTTATTACCGCCAGTGGTAATGAATTGGGGTCTAGCTGCATCGATTTAGATCAATTACCAAGATGCTCAAAGCGAGAGCTTTCTGACCCGAAATGCACCTACATTGCGCCAAATAAAGGCTCAGCGATAAGGTGGGCAAAAGGCTATTCGTTGACCAATAAATGTGAACGATTAGTTCCAGCTGTGATGAGTCATCTCTACTTAAATCCGTCGCCGGCCGAGAAGTTTTGGCAAATGATTTCAACTGGCGTTGCCGCTCACGTTACATTAGAGGCGGCTTTAGTATCAG
>JAFMHC010000303.1 GCA_017854775.1 Gammaproteobacteria bacterium
TTTATGGATCGACCTTGTCGGACCAACCCTCGCCAAACCAACGCGTTAAGAAAAAATCCATGAACGCACCAACCAATGCGCCCTCAATCACCATTACGAAGGGCGATATATAAGCACTGTATTCACCCATCATAACGACCACCATGGTACATATTTGGTCGTAGGCAAATAGCGTTAATACGAAGTTCATCCAAGCACCGACAATTGCACCACGAAACCACCACGGCATTGGAAAACTTAACACAGGATGATACGCAAAAATGCCGAACATGCCGACTATCGCACCAAGAGTTGGATACCAAAGCAATACCGCCGAGCGAAAGATCAGAGATGCATCGCTGATGAAATAAGGAATTAGAAAGAAAGCGATTAGTCCAAAAGCAAACCCTATGGCTTTACCGGCGCCAACTCTATAAATAAGTGCTTTTTGCGGAGGCATCAAATTGCTCTTTATAATTAGTTGATTAATAGAATCTAAAGTCTAGAGCGACGACTTAACTCACCTCTTGACTTACATCAATCTATGGGCGAAAACATCCGGCTTAAGGTCTGGCGAATATTTAAGTAAGGCCATCGAAAGCCTTTTAAACGTCACTTAACAATAAAAGTGTAGTAATCGGTTCTTAACGATGGTTGAGCTAGATCAAGATGTTTTTCTGTGTACAGATCTATTATGAAATAACACATTAAAAACGAGACTGAATATGACTCAATTAAGTAGCGATACGGCCAATAGAACTCCCCGCTTGGGCAAAATCACCTTTAAAGGTGCTGCATTAGAAGTAACTGGCTCATGCCATTTATTGGAAACCATGGGTAAACGGATTCTCTTAGATTGTGGCATGCGGCAAGGCGGAGCGGCCTCACGTAAAAAGAATAGTGAAGACTTTGATTTTGACCCAGCATCAATTGATATGGTGGTGCTTTCGCATGCTCACTTAGATCATTCTGGCGCCCTCCCTAGGCTTGTTAATGCTGGGTTTCGAGGCTCAATCTATGTCACCAATGGCACCGAAAAACTATTGCCAATCATGTTGCATGACTCATTTCACATCTATGAAAACGATCAGCAACATCGCAACATCAAGCTCGCACGCCAAGACCGAGAGCCTGAGGAATTGGAGTACACCTTAAAAGATGTCGAAGACACTTTATCACAACTCTATGCGGTGACATATAAAGACGTTAAAACTATTGCCCTTGGGGTAGAACTGAAATTTTATGATGCGGGACATATCTTAGGCTCGGCCATTGTTGAACTCACTATAAGCAATGACCAACAAACCAAAACCATTGTGTTTTCTGGCGATCTTGGTAATAGCGATACATCGTTAATGTATGAGCCGAGTATCGTTGAACACGCTGACTTGGTATTGCTTGAATCAACCTATGGCGACCGCAACCACCGCAACCAAGCCGAAACACTAGCCGAGTTCAAAGCGGTCATCAAACAAGCAGAAAAAGATGAAGGCTGCATTATGATACCAGCCTTCGCCGTGGGTCGAACGCAAGAGCTGTTGTTCCAACTGGGCGGCATGTATCAACAAGGTGAACTAGATGACTGGCACGTATTTTTAGACAGCCCCATGGCCACTTCGGTGACCAAGGTTTATAACCAATGCATTGCCACATTAGATATCAAAGACACAAATCTAATGAAAGCTTATGGCAGCATGACCTTAGAACAGTTTTTACCTTGTCTAACGATTTCAGAAACAGTACAAGACTCTATGGCGATTAATCTTGTTGAGTCCAAAGCCATCATTATTGCCGGCAGCGGCATGTGTACCGGCGGCCGAATTCGCCATCATTTTAAACAGCGTATCTGGAAAAAAAATTCACACATTATTTTTGTCGGCTTTCAAGCTCAGGGTACCTTTGGTCGTCGATTAATTGAACGCCCAAAAAAGATAAAATTCTTTGGTCAAGAGCTGGCCGTAAAAGCGCAAATACATACCATCGGTGGCTTTTCAGCGCATGCCGGACAAGACCAACTGGTCGAATGGGCAAAACACTTTAAGGGCAAGCCAAAATTCTGCTTAGTCCACGGCGAACAAAGTGCGATTGTTGAACTGCGTGACCAACTCTTGATGCGTGCGGATATTGATGCTGAAATCGCCGTTGAGGGGGCTTCTGTTTATTTTTAATGATATGGGTTTTAGTTTGACCGTAATGGTTGCTCTTATCATAGCCGTGGGGACATCATGATCTGAACCGCGGCCAGTTTCCACAAATACTCACTAGTTATTCCGTTCCACTGCCATGATTCCATTTAGCCAATTCACATTAGGTAATGTTATTAAAATATTAATAATATTCATTATAATTATGTGAAATTAGATCCAATTTAACTTCACAAGATTAGTTCTGGATTCGTAAATTACCCTTCGTTAAAAACTTCGTAAATCTCATCTTTATCTAAAGTTTCCTTTGCTTCGAGTTGAGTAACTAGTTTACTAATGAGCGCTTTGTGCTTTTCCAACACATCTCCAGCAAGCGTTTCGGCTTCCATCAATATTTTTCTTACGGCTTCATCTACTGCGTTAGCAGATGATTCGCTATGCGTTCTTGGTGTGGTTATTTCACGACCTAGAAACGGATGCTCGTCAGATTCGCGTAAATCAATCGGGCCTACCTCAGGTGACATCCCCCAACGAGACACCATCGCTCGCGCTAATGCAGTTGCTTGTTTAATGTCATCGTCTGCACCTGAACTTACATTACCTAAAAATGTTTTCTCGGCGACTCGTCCAGCCATCATCACCGCTAAACGATGCTTAAGATAAGGTAGCGGAAGCGTATAACGTTCATTTTCGGGTAACTGTTGAGTCAAGCCTAAAGCCTGCCCGCGTGGGATAATCGTCACCTTATGAATAGGATCAGCTTCAGATAAGTAAAACGCAGCAGCTGTGTGCCCTGCTTCGTGAACAGCCAACCGGTGTCGCTCCTCTGGCTGCATGACTAATTTACGGGCGCTACCAAAAATGACTTTATCACGCATTTTCTCAAAATCGTCCATGCAAGTCTTTTCAGCTTTATTACGGGCGGCATTCATGGCTGCTTCGTTCACTAAGTTTTTTAAATCGGCCCCCGAGAAGCCTGGGGTTGCAGCGGCAATTTCATTAAGCTTTACATCGTCAGTCAATGGTACTTTGCGGGTATGTACTTTTAGAATGGCTTCTCTAGCGACAATATCGGGTAACTCAAGGGTCACGTGTCGATCAAAGCGTCCCGGCCTTAACAAAGCGGGGTCAAGTACATCAGGGCGATTCGTGGCGGCCAATACTATGACGGCTTCATGACCTGAAAAACCATCCATTTCAGAGAGTATTTGGTTAAGGGTTTGCTCGCGCTCATCATTGCCACCGCCAAGGCCTGTTCCTCTGGCGCGTCCGACAGCATCAAGTTCGTCGATAAAGATAATGCTAGGAGCTTTTTCTTTTGCTTGATCAAATAATGCACGAACACGTGCGGCACCAACGCCAACAAACATTTCTATAAACTCAGATGCTGAGATTGAACAAAACGGCACCCCAGCTTCCCCAGCTAACGCGCGAGCCAATAATGTTTTGCCTGTTCCAGGTGGCCCCACCAATAACACGCCTTTAGGCACATTGGCTCCAAGAGCTTGATACTTTTTAGGGTGACGGATGTAATCAAGCAACTCGCTGACTTCCTGCTTGGCATTTTCTTGTCCGGCAACATCATCAAAGGTCGTATCAGGTGGCGCATCAGATACGTTAGATGTTGGTTTCAAAAAACCACTTATACGCTTATCTTGACCAAGACCGCCGCCCATCGACGCCCCTATTTTACGAAAAAACCATAAATAAATACCGACAAACAAAATAAATGGCGCTAAGCCCAGTAGCATTGATATAAAAGAGTTACCGTCATCGCTGGATTCGACATTGATGGTTATTTTATTCTCTTCCAAGAGACCAAGTAGCTCATCATCACCCAGTGCTGGCGTATAAGTCTTGACGGAATCTATTTTCTTAGAGTGCTGATCTAACGCAGACGCTTGTTTCAGTATGGCTTTAAGTTGGTCACCCTTAAACCACACCGACTTTACCTTTCCCTGAGCTACCAATAGCTTGAATTCACTATAGGGTACATAAACATAGTTAGACGAATTCACCAGATGGCTAGTGTAAAAGATAAATAGAGTCAGAAATAATAACAATAGTAAAGTCGAGTTGTTCCTAGTCATGTCCGACGCCATCATCTGCTCCACAATAAATCATTAGATGTGCATATTTAAACTCAAATATATTTATACGGCATTGATATGGATCATTTTTCAGCACGCAATAACGACACTAAAAACCAAAATATTTCAAACTCTGATGTGACTTAGGTCAATATTTTTTTAAACCAATGATCATAAGCTGTGACTAAATCACATTGGAGTCAAACTATGTTTTCATACAAGCTCATTTCCTTCAGTTCTTTGATATTGGTGCTACTGCTTCTGAATGCCTGCG
>JAFMHC010000304.1 GCA_017854775.1 Gammaproteobacteria bacterium
TGTTTCGCCGTGAATATAGAGTGTTAACGGCCAATAGTGGGCGCGAAGCATTGCAGTTACTCAAGCAATTCAACGGAGCAGAGAAAAACCAAGTAGATGTATTGGTTAGCGATCAACGCATGCCAGGCATGTTGGGTAGCGAATTATTAACTACTGTAAGCCGAACCTACCCTCAAACCATGCGGATACTACTCACTGGGTTTACTGATCGGCAAGCAATTGTTGATTCCATCAATGAGGGGGAGATATATCGTTTCATCAATAAGCCATGGGACAATATCGCCATGAGGCTTTTATTGGCAGAAGCCGCTGCGGCATCTGATTTGCCCGTCGAGACAGCCTTTCTAGGCGATGGCGAGGCGGTTGAGGAACGGGGTGATGATGATTCTGAGACTGTTTACGAGGATAGGGCTATTTTGGTAGTTGAAAGGAAACGAGATGTGCGTCAGCAAATCAACCGGTTTTGTCGTACACGTAAAATCAGGGTCTCCGGCATAGATAACGTTGAAGAAGCGATATCCATCGCCACCAAAGAAGACAACGTAGGTGTGATAATAATTGACCTTTCGGGCCTTCTACCCGACCAGACTCTGCAAACAATCAACCTGCTTAAGCAGGTACGCCCCGATTTAATCACAATCGTCTTAACCGACGAATACGATGCACAAATAGCGGTCGAGCTAATCAACCAAGGTCAAGTTTTCAAATATTTGGCTAAGCCTATCGGGCTTAATACCTTATACAAAACGATAGACGCTGCTTTTCGTCGTCACTTGTATTTTAAAGATAACACTGAGTCTCAACAGCGCCATAAGGTTGATAAACCAAGCGGCAATATCGCTTCAAATTTGCAGGGGATTTTCAGTCGATTGGGGGCTAGAGGCTAGCGGGAGTAGGGGGCTAGTGCCGGAATATGGGGTTAAGTCATAGATTTATTATCAAATTAATGACAAGGTCTAATTTTGAAGATATTGTTGATGAAGTCGGTGGTGAGTTTCGATTAAATAAAAGGACTATTTGATATGGCTGACACTTGCTCAAAACCGACAAAGCTAACTGAGCGAACCACAAAGACAGCCGCGGCGAACACTCCCTCTAGCAAGATATTTCAAGGCGATAGATCTGCCAGCGCTCATATGCCAAAAGACTGATACGGTAATTAAGGATATCCGACAATACCTCGCCAAATGCTACGCGAGCTTCTATTAATCTATATTTAGAATAAGGGATACGCGTTACCCCACTGTCACCGTGTGACTCGCAACATTCTGAATACTAATAATAAAGGTGAATTTAAATAATCATTGTGAAAATTTAGGCGCACTTTCTGGCGAAAAAAGTCGATGTAATACTTTTTCACCAGGGTAGCTATACATATGTTGATCATTTTCCGTTGATCATTTTATTGTCACTTTAGTTTCTCTGAGAGATAACGTTTACTTTGTATGCATGTTCATAGCTGTAATAGCCCAGTATATGAATACGTATACATCTGTAATATTGGACTTTGAATACGTATGTAGTGTCTTATTTGTCCAGCATGAATCTATATCATGACGTCATGAATAAAAGTAATAACTTCAGCGTTGAGGAAATTTCGTGATTAATCTTGTCTCTAAAAAGCCATTTAAACTTGTAGATGTTGGTAGTTTTGCAAGGTTTGATCTTTATAAAAAAGTTGAGCTACATCACCCTTTTAACTATTTATGGCGACTACTAATATCAGTGTTGGCGGCCACTTTTTTTGCCTCGACCGGGTTTGCTCAGACGGTAACGACGAGATCGGTTTGTTTTGACAATCAGTCTAACTTTGATACCCCCACTATTTATTATTGGAATCCCTTACCTAACCCTGGTGTACTTGCGGCGGTTAATTGGCCGGGGCTTGCGATGCAGCAAACGGGTGCGTTTTATTGTCATGAATTTGGCACTGATTTTGACTCACTGAATGTTATTTTTAATGATAGTGGCGCCCAACAAACTGAAACCCTAGAACTGCTCGGTAATAAGCGATGCAGAGCAAATAATCAGTGGCAGACACATGCCGACTGCGGCTTATCAACCGATGCTACAAATAGCAATTTAGCCACAGTCTATTTTAAAAATGACGCTAATTACGCGAACCCAAGGATACATTTTTTTGATTTAGTGCCCAGTAATCCAGACTCGAATTGGCCTGGCGAACCAATGAATGCATTGGATGATGATTGGTATTCTTTTGAGTTTCAGGGAGGGCTAGAGAGCGCTGGTGTTGTGTTCAGTGATAATGGCGCGGCACAGAGCGTCGATTTACAATTGGATTCGACTGCGCCTTGCTATGAAAATGGTAAGTTTGTCAGCATGAATGAATGTGGCTACAGCGCCACCCCTGATTCAGAGTTAAATTACGCAGACTCTAAAGCACTCTATTTTGTTAATTCACCAGGCTGGGCAACGCCCACAGCTTATATTTGGAATGTCACTCCAGTCGGCTCTATTCCCAACTCTAACTGGCCTGGCGTAGCGTTAGAGTCAGTCGGTGCCAAAGATTTATTTTTCATTGAGTTGGGTGATGACGCTGAACAAGGCAAAGTGATTTTTAGCAATAGTGGCGCAAACCAAACACTCGACTTGGACTTTGCGCAAGCAAGCCTTTGTTACAATAATGGTGCATGGCTGACCTTAGAGCAATGCGGGGTGCCGACTCAAAACGCTCTTGACGTGGGCGGCGATCGCAAGGTTAATAGAGGGTCTAAAATAGCATTGACGCTGCCTGAAAATGATCTGTCTGGCGAAGTGACTTGGCAGAGTGATGCCTGGTCTGGGGTGTTGACTGGCGAGTCGGTAGTAACCCCTGCTATGCAGACTGTCGGGGACTTTACCGTTACTGTTTCGGTTGGCAGTGCTAGTAATCAATTTACTCTCGAGGTTGTCAGCTCGATCAACGCATTGCCTGAGCGGCCAAAATTAGCCAAGCCATTGAATTTCCCTACGACAGGCAATGTTGCTAGTGGCAACTATGAGTTTGAAATCGCTTTCCCCAATTTAGCTGGCAAATTTGAGTCCCCTGTGCAGGTGTTAAATGATGGCGTCAATGACTTAATTTATGTGGTCGACAAGCCCGGTATTATTTGGGTGTATCCAAATGATATTAACGTTGAAGAATCTCAAGTTGTAGAGCTGTTAAATATCAGCAATGAGGTGCGAAATAACCATGAGCAAGGTTTTATCTCAATGGTGTTTCATCCGCAGTTTGCACAAAATGGTTTTGCCTATATTTATTACATAGAAGGCGAGAATGATGAGCCCTCAAGTGGTGGTTTTTTTGGTGATGGAGTACTCCAACGAATAACGCTTAATGATACAAATAACCCGACTGCTATTGCTTCTGACTCTCGGGTAGATGTTTTGCGGGTTCCTCAAGTGGGCAATGACCACAAAGGCGGGAAAATGGAGTTTCACCCAACCAGCGGCTTATTTTATATGAGTTTTGGTGATGGCGCCTACGCCTCAACGGCCGGCGAGCCGGTTGACCCTAATGACCCCCGCAAGAATAATTCAGCGCAAGAGACCGATAATCTACTGGGCACATTTATCCGTGTAGAGATGTTGAATACGCCTGAAAATAATCTGTATTATCGGGTGCCAAACGATAACCCTTTTTTCGGCAATACGGCATTTAGGGATGAAATTTGGTCTTTTGGGCACCGCAACCCCTGGCGCTGGTCGTTTCAGACGACATTCCCTTACACCCTTTGGCAGACCGAGGTTGGTCAAGCGGGGTTTGAGGAAGTTAATATTATTGAGCCTGGTAAAAATTACGGATGGCCGATATGTGAAGGCGTAAATCATCGTGGGCAGGCCGGAGGAGACCCTCAGGTCAGGCGTTCTTGTACTGGCGATTTAGAAGGCCCGGTTGAAGGCTATTCGCATGATACTGGCTCAGTGTCGATTATCGGTGGGCTCGTATATAACGGCAATGCTCTTCCAGCTCTGCGTGGAAAATTCCTCTTTGGCGATTATATAGGCAAAAATATTTGGTCCATTGAAAAGGGAGAAAATAAAACCTTATTAAGCGACGGATTTCCTTCAAACATCGTGTCATTTGGATCCGACTTGAGCGGAGACCAGGTTTTGGTGTCAACCGTTAGTTTCGAGTCGGGGGCGTCGCAACTATATCGCATTATTGATCGAGATGCCGTCGCCGCGGTTATACCCAGTAAGCTGTCACAGACGGGTATATTTGCCAGCTTGGAAGAACAGTTTCCGGTGGCCGGCGTGATCGAATATCAAGTCAACTCTAAGCCATGGTTCGATGGCGCTCAGCAACGGTTCTTTTTATCAGTGCCGAATCAGCAAAAAATTACCTTTACTCAAGAAGACCTTTGGGGCTTGCCGGTAGGCTCGGTACTAATTAAACATTCGGATAGTCAGGTTTCCGAAACCGATTTTAAGCCGTTTGAGACATCTGTACTATTTCGC
>JAFMHC010000061.1 GCA_017854775.1 Gammaproteobacteria bacterium
AGCCTTTTTATATATCTTTATTTTTTATGTTTGTGAGGTTTTAGAGCTGGGTGCTTAGGTTTTTTTTCTGGTGTTACACGGCGTCTTTTATCTGCTGTCCCATCCTCTTTTTTTGGTTTTGGTCCTGGTTTTATGGTTATACTTAGTAAGTCCTTCTTCTAGTAAGTGGCTCTCATAATGCAACTAATTATGTTGGGCTTATTGTCTATAATTCAAGGAGTTACTTTCTCATTGAGCAATTAGCACATACAAGTTTGCAAAGTTTGCTTCGTTCATTTCACTCACTGCGCGGCGAAAGAAAATGACTGGGACATGAATTGTAAATAGGGCGTTTTCTTGGCGTGGATTCTTCAGGCTTAAACCACTATTTGATGGTAAAGATTTAGACCATTTAACCAGTCTTGCTTGAGTTATTCCATAACTCCCCTTCAAATCTTTTTGACCCATGAGTTGCATTTTGGGTCAAAGGTTTCAACTGTTCGAATGCCTGATAATTAGGCTCGACGACAACCGTTATACTTCTGATGTAGGCAAAAAACCTTGCTTCACATCATACCTTTCAATCTGTTGTAATTGCTGTTGACCTAAATGGCCGGAATTGTAGGCGGGTGCTTTACCTGAATCAACGTGGTAACTCATACTCGAAAAATATGGCGCAAAATCACGGCTAACTGAAAGTGGCCGTCGAGTGTCGAATGAGAACTCAGCGATCGCAATGGGGTTTAATTTATGGCTGAACCGGTTGAAACCTTCAAACCGAAAATTTTCCGCAATGAAGCGATTACTCAACATAATTAGGTGTTCAACAAGCTCATGCAGTAGGGCGTTAATGTTTTCTTGGTAGCAGATGATGTTAATATCCCGATCGTTTAGTTCAGTAAAAGCAAATGGATAAGCTGATTTTTTTTCTAGCTCGAGCCGTAAACACACAACCATTGCAGATTCACTGATTGACTTTACACTGACCAAGTTAACCGTACGCCCATCAAAGGTTACTCTCGATATTGCCTGCTCTATTGTATCTAAATTAGGGCTCGCCGCCACCGAGCTGACCCGCGCCATCAATGGCGTATCTTGATGCGAGTTGAACGGGGTCGCCCTATGACCTTCTTGATCAAACTCAATGCTGAGTTTTTCTCTAAGCTCATGTTCGCGGGCTTTTTGTACCGCCAAGAATGCTGTTTGAATAACTTCAGAGGTTGGAGTTGAATCCTCGATTAACCAGCGTCGCCCATATACAATTTTTGTTCTTTGTGATGGATTACAATCGTTAGCAGCAGGATAGTTTTCATACCCGATAATGCCGACCTGTAGCGTCAGAGCATTATCAACCTTACTCGCGAACAAGATATAGCCGTCAAGCACCTTGATTCTCGCCAAAATCTCAACTAATTGAGAGAGACTTCGCGACACTATCAAAAATTGTTGTGGCACAGCCTCCAATTCGTTAAACACCAACACTTTGGGCGCGAAAGGTAATGCCCTTTCCCCGTACACGTCGAGGTAATCAGCATTTACCTCGACGTGCGCGCGGTTTTGATTATTACGCTCAGTCATTAATTCACTATAGTGCTTTAAATGCCGTCACGACAATCCAGCCAATCGAAACAACTGATGCCAGGAACGCAATAAATCGCAATGGTCCAATATTTAAAATATAGAACACAGCATGTAGTATACGAGCAGCGACAAAAAGGATTGCCGCGTTCATTAAGTCTTTGAAGTCAAGCCCTGCTAGTGACGCAAACACTAGAGCAGCGCTGAACAGCAGCAATGCTTCCCAAGCATTTTTCTGAGCAGCATAGATCCGATAGCCTACTCCAACTAACTGCTCTGCCTGCCGGCGAGGTTGTTGAAGATCTGGTTTTCCAAATTGAGAAGCTCGAAACGGCGCAGTAGATATTGCGAGCGCAAGGGGCATAACCATGATGATCAAGAGGCAAATTAAAATTGTTAGCATATAAGTCCTAATTTTTTGTTAGTGAATGAGTTGAGAAACAACTCGAGTCGAACTATATTGGTCTAATTAATGACAGTAAACACTCTATATGCAACATTATGGTTCATAAGGCGACCACTATGGATTGGGATAATTATCGGTTTTTTCTTGCCGTCGCGCGCGCGCCATCAATTCGTGCGGCCTCCATGCGCTTGGGCACCAGTCACTCAACCGTATTAAGGAAACTTGACTCTTTGGAGTTAGAATTAGGTGCGCGATTGTTCGAGAGACGCGGCCAAAAGCTATCATTAACACGAGCAGGAGAAGACGTGCGCCAAGGCGCACTGGAGCTTGAAGAAAGCGTTCAAGGTATCGGGCGCATGGTGACGGGGCGCGATGCTGAACTTAGAGGGGTAGTTAAACTTTCTTCTCTAGATTTGTTTACCCACTCGAATTTATTATTTGATCTGCCCTCATTTCGGAAACAGTTCCCCAACATTCAACTGCAAGTAGATTTAAGCTATCGCCCAGCAAACCTAATGAAGCGCGAAGCAGATGTCGCAATTCGTATTGCAGCCCACCCGCCAGAAGACCTAGTGGGCCGGAACATAGGTGAATTCCATATGGCTGCCTACGCGACACAAGATCACATTGACCAGCGTAAACCACACGCACGAAACTCTACTTCAGGGATGCTTGCTTGGGGCTCTCCGGACACTTGGAAGCCCCGCCACGGATTCGACCACCTTACTGCCATTGGATATTTTGATAATATCTTGTTGCAATGTGAACTAGCCCGCCAAGGCGCCGGGGTCGCTAGTTTACCCTGTCTGTTAGCTGAAACTATTCCCGAACTGGTGCGCATTTCGGAGCCCTTACATATGGGTGATATATGGGTGGTGTATCACAGCGACTTGCGCTACACATCCAAGGTGCGCGCTGTACGAGACTTCCTTTGCGCAAGCTTACTTGAGCGCATCGATTCGATAGAATTGGCATGAATAACTAGAAAAAATTAACACATTGTTTGTTAGATGAATCTTTTGGGTGACTTAAAATGACCGGTGGAAAATTTGACTCTGTTTTGTCGATAACGATTGGTTTGATTTTCACATTCTGACGTTTCTTGAGGTTCAAAACTGTAGGGCAATAGCAGGGAGCAACGCATGCCTTATTCGCCCTCGACATGCGGTGCCGTCTCTCTTTGCTGCTGTCGATATTGGGTTGGGGTGACTCCAAATGAATCCCTAAAGGCTTTATTAAACGAGCTCACAGATTTAAAGCCGACATCGAGTGCGATGTTGAGAATCGCTTCGTCATTTTTTAACGGGTCGGCAAGCCGCTCGCCTGCTTCTTTGATTCTAAAACCGTTTAAATAGTCGTTGAAGTTTCGAAAACCAAGGCCGATATTGATGATGCGCCGCAAACGGTATTCAGGAACACTAAGTTGTTGTGCCAATTGCCCGATGGTTAAGCTCATTTTTCGATAAACAAATTGCTTGGTCATTAGTTCGTCTAGCTGAGCAACAACGTCGGCGGGCACTTCAAACTCGTCATCATCAGCGGTTGATTTTCGGCTTGTTCGCCCTCGTCGACTACTATTTTCTTTGACCGAGTTAGGCTGCTCGGCTGTGCTTAACAGCCCAGGGCGATATTGGAGTAATAGTAAATTGGTAAATAAGCAAATAACACCGACCGGTAGATATTGCCACAATGCGAACCAATTCGAATTTGGTAAAATTAATTCGCGCAGCGTTATTAGGCCAAAAATGTAGAGGCCTGCCATAGCACAAAACCACAGTCGAAGGTCTCGGCGGCTTTCAATCAGATCGTCGTTCCAATGTCTAACTACCTCCAGAAGCGCAAGGCTTAATAACACAAACTCTAACAGCTGTGGAATGTGCTCAAAAAGCAATGCTGAGGCGTCGAGATTTTGCCACGCTAGTGCCTGACCTAGAAACGGAAATGCGACGGTAATGCCAACTAAGCACAGGTGCCATAACCTGATCTTAAAACGATCATTAAATAAACTCGAGCACAGCAACCAAAACACGCCGGGCAGGAAATTTTGCACCACAGTTTGAAATGGCGCTAGCCAGTGATCTTTTAAAAGGGGGAAGAGTAGGTAGGCGGCGACCGTTATTAGAAACGTCAAAAATAAACGTTCTTGTAGTGTTTGCTTGCGTCGAAAGCGGGTCAGCAGTAGAGCGCTTAGAATAATTTGAGACATAGCAAATGCTATGGCGCTAAAGAGAGTCGCATCCAATGCTAATTACCGAGCGGTCCTGTTATTTCTAACGCTGCCATTCTTGCCAAGGCGAGGTTGGTGTTGTCGAGTAGGTATTCGAATACACGGCAACTAATCCCGATGGTTCAGTGTCGAGTCTCTTGCGCATTTTCTGTTGCTGCCAGTATGCCGGTAAAGCAGGTGACTCGATCGGCCAAGGTTTTTGCTTCGATTAGTATCTGTTTATCGTCACTTGATATCGGTAGTTGGGCAACTAAATTGTTGACTAGGCGATCCTGAGGCAAGCTCTCTATGGCGGCCCAATCGACTTCGATATTATGTTTTTTCAAGTAGCTGCGTAGCGCACTAGTGAATAGCAATGAGTGATTGGCGTCGGCCGTTTGATGGTCATCAAAATCATGCTGGAAATCTTGCCAACGTGGTTTGATCAATCGATAGCCTCTCATACTGCTTAACTCTTCATCGATGCCAAAGCGGCAAAGCCCCTCGAGCACAATTTCTAAGCGGCCATCTTTAGTTTCGGTGTACTGAATCACCCGAGCCGCACAGCCTACGGCGTGCAACGTTGCCGGTATGAGTTCATCTTTTGGCTGGATCATGCCAATCAGTTGATTGCTTTTCATGGCGTCGCTGATCATATTTAAATAGCGCGTTTCGAAAATATTTAGCGGAAGGGCTCCACTCGGCATTACCACGGCACCGCTAAGCGGGAACACCGGCAGAGTAGTGGGCAATTGTTGGTACGATTGCATAAATGGTGATTTGGACGTCATTTGACCCTATATGGTTTACTATTTGCGAATTTGCATCAGCAAAGTGTTGTTAATTGCACGGACTATTCATTGAACAATATCATACCTGCTTGTTTGACCGAAACAATCAGCCTAGCGCTGAATTATGATCAGGTGATACAGTAATAGCTTATGCGATCCACTTACTTATTTATTTGGGAGTATCAATGATAAATCGCCGTCGATTTTTGACTTACGCTGGAATATCCACGTTAGCAATGTCCACCACTGGCTGCAACGATACGCCACCTGAACATCGATATAATTCTGATGATGTCGCATTGCTTGCGCAGCAACGAATATCCGAGGCCGCGGCGTCCGGTAATGGGCCATTTGGCGAGCAGCGATATGCAGGCTATAGAGGCTTGTCAAGATTGCCATGGTTCGATCTAGACGATCGTGGCCAACTTGTTTGCAGTGACAATAGCCTACCTATGGCAATTGATATGCATGCCCACCTTGGCATGTCGGTGCTGTTTAAACCTGAGCTTGATTTACAAGCGAAAACCGAACGTGTTAAGCATTTGCTCGATTGCGACGGCGACACACCCAATTGTGAACTGGATCTTGATATCTATATAAACGGCAACTTTAGTGATGAGAATTTAGACAAGCTTGAGAGCACTATTATTGCTCAAGGATTATGGGGAAGCGATATCACACGAACTCATACGATCACCAATCTGATCAATGAGATGAATGCGATGCGAGTTGAGCAAGCGGTTATTTTGCCGATCAAATTAGGCTTGCCGTTTGGTGATGATCAAACCGAATTATGGCGTGCCGAGATCGAAAAATCGACTCATCAACAGAGGCTGTTAGCGGGCTTTTCGATAAATCCCTTGAAGGATAACGGTATTGAGCAAATGCGGACTCATGCCAAAGCCGGTTTAAAGCTGATGAAGTTACATCCGGTAGTGCAAAAATTTTATCCGGATGACCCAGCACTGATGAACGTTTATGAGGAGGCTCAGTCTTTGGGCGTGACAATATTTTTTCATGGTGGACGCGCCGGTATCGAGGCCGAATCGTCACACCGTTATGCCATGCCTAGGCACTATGAAAAAGCATTGCGTGATTTCCCTAAAGTGAATTTTATTCTGGGTCACGGAGGAGCGCGTGATGTTGATGCAATGTTGCAGCTGCGTTTAAAATATCCTAACGCTTGGCTGGGAACGCACGGGCAAGGTGTCACCAAGCTTGATCAAATTATTGATAGCACCAAGGGCAAACGAATTCTGTTCGGCACTGATTGGCCTTTTTATCATATTGGATCGGCGCTGGCCAAAGTGCTAATTGTCACCGATTCGCCGGCTAGGGAGCCGCATAGGTTTGATTTATTACGCGGCAATGCGCTTGAACTACTAGGCTCCATTTAAGCCCGGAGGCTAGGTAATTCAAGACGGTTCCGAGCTCACAAGCAAGGTCATGCTGAGCATGACAGCGGCGTAATTCGCAATAACGTCATACTCAGACTTTTGCCCAAGAATCACCTTTGCGGGTGACGCGGCGTTTAACCTCATTTGCTAGAGTGATAAGACATATCCGAGAGGCCCACATTACGACAAGGAGTCAAAATGATTATCATCGCCAGCCTATTGCCCGAATCTGTTCTATGTACACTGCCTAATGGTGAGCACGTAGAAGTTACTATGCTAATCGCCGAACAAGACGATTTTTTCGTTGACCCTAATGTCGAAGCGGCGGTGACGCTGCTCAGCACTTATTTTGACTGCCAAGCATGTTAGCCCGCTATCGTGCGCTATCTTTAGCAAAATATTGCACCTTATTGGGTACTTTATCGTGGGTTGCGGTTATGCTGAGGCTTAACTTTATAATGACACTAATCATTTAACCCCAAGTACAGCAATAGACCATGAACATCGTTATCCCATTCTCAGAAGCATGTGAGCGTAATAAAGACGTTATTCTCGAGACTATTAAGCCTTATCTAGAAAAGGTTAATACCTTATTAGAGGTGGGCAGCGGCACCGCGCAACACGCAATTCATTTCTCGCAAGCATTAAGCTCTCTGCAATGGCAAACAAGCGATCAGCATGAGTATTTAGAGGGAATACACGCCGCGCTGAATAATGCTAAGTTGATCGGGCATGGATTGGATAACGTTTTGTATCCGCTAGAGTTAGATGTGAATCAATCTGTCTGGGTCAAAAGTGGACAGCGATTCGAGGCTGTTTATACGGCTAATACGCTGCACATTATGAGTCATGACGACGTTGAGCAATTTTTTGCAGGCTTGGGCGCAATAACCCGAATAGGTGCTTACCTGATTGTTTACGGGCCGTTTAAGTACCAAACAAAGTTTACCAGTGAGAGTAATGCAAATTTCGATGCCAGCCTAAGATCTAGAGGTGTCGGCAGCGCGATACGTGATTTCGAAGTGGTAAACAAACTGGCTCATGCGCAAGGCTTTGATTTGCTTAAAGATTACTCGATGCCAGCTAATAATCAATGCTTAGTGTGGCAACGCGCCAAATAACTTGATTCATAATGCGAAACTTAATGATAGTTATTATCATTGTTAAAATTGATTAAAAACAAAGGCTTAACCCTTTGTTAATGAGTTTTTAATGAGTTTGCTTGCTATACTTTACACATATGTAATATTAACCAGAGACAAGTAGAATGAAAGCAAAAGAAGGCGTAATAGCTGTTTTGAACACCGCATTAAGAGCCGAATTAACCGCGATTAATCAATATTTTCTGCATGCCAGAATGTATAAGAATTGGGGCCTAGAAAAGCTTAACGAGAAAGAGTATGCCGAGTCGATTGATGAGATGAAGCACGCCGATATGCTAATTGAGCGAATCTTGATGCTTGAAGGCTTACCAAACTTACAAGACCTCGGTAAGTTGTACATAGGCGAGAATGTATTGGAAATGCTGAAATGCGATTTACGCTTGGAAGAAGAGGCTCTTCCGATGTATCGCTCTGCGGTTGCTCACTGTGAAGAAGTAGGTGATTACGTAACTCGTGATTTGCTATCTCATATTCTTGAGAGCGAAGAAGAGCACTACGATTGGTTAGAAACTCAAATCGAATTGTTCGGCAAAGTCGGTGAACAGAATTACTTGCAGTCTATGATGTAATGCTAGCCGCTTGACGGTGGGCTTCGGTAGGCTGGGCTAAAAATGGTGCTCTCTATATGAGCCCTATGCTCAGCCAGTTTAGCGTCAGTCGATGGATTGCTTAGTGATTGCTGATGGACTCTTGCTCGATAGAGCTAAGCTGATCACTTCGTCGACCATGCGGGTAACGTCGCCCACTTTTATATTGTTATAGAGTTTTAAATACGTGTCGTCACCGTATTCAAACTTCTCGCCTAAGAACTCAAGATTACTAGCAACATCACGCCACTCGATCGCTTGGTGAAATTTTGACGTGCTCGGTAACCATTCGGCTTTATCGGCGTGCGGCGAGAAGATGGAGGCCGTCGCCGTGCCTACCGCTTGTGCGATGTGCCTTGGGCCGCCTTCGTTACCAATATAGGCGTTACAGAGGCTAAATAGTGCAGGCACGTCTCGAAGGCAATTAGTTTTTATTTGCCAAAAAACATCATGCTTGTGGTTCAGCGTTTGGTAAACCAGCCTGACATCCTCTCGTTCGTGAGGTAGCGCGCCAAACAGTAATATCTGAGCGTTGTGAGTATCTCGGCAATGTTCAACTAGTTTTGTCATCTCGCCGAGATTCCACTTCTTCTCGGTGTATTTAGCACTAACGCAAAATACAATGATTGGCCGCTGCAAGTCGACTTGGTTGCGGAGCAATTGCTTGATCATGCTTTGCTGCTCCTCGGCGGTAACCGTTATTTCTAAATCGGCACGCTTATCGATGACCATCCCAGCTTGGGTAAGAGGCTGTAATAGGTCTAATCGTTCTTGTACTTTGTTGCCTCGAACCGCCGGTAAAGGGACTTTGTGAGTCAATGCCAAGCCACGAGTTTTTTTTCGGTATCGGCCTATACGATATTTGGCGTTGGGCGAGAAAAGGCTGATGATTCCGCTCTTAGAGCTTGCTTGTGCGTCAATAATTATGTCGTACTTATTAGATGCAATTTTCCATGCTGTTTGTAAATATCTAAGTGGGTTGCGGCGCTGATCTTGGCTTATAGAGATAACCGTATCGATCGATGAATTATGCTCGAAGAGTTCGCCAAATGGGGCATAGGTGAGGAAGTCGACTTGCGCATCGGTGAAGCTTTGCTTAAGGCTATTACACAGTACCGATGTCAAAATTGTGTCGCCCAAATGATAGAAGCGTATAACTAAGATTTTCATAGTATGACTAGTAAATATGACCAAATTAAGTAGGTCGCAATAAATAAGATCTTTTCTTTGCCGCTGTCTGATACGCGCCTGGATAGTGCTCCGAGAGTAAATCGTGATCAGAGTCAACATTTACCTAGAGCACTTCCAAAGCCGCCGTTAAGCAATTAGATAAGGTCTACCTCGCAGATAGATTCTATCTTGACATTAACTGACTATAAGCTTCAAAAAAGAGTCTAATTATCTCGAGTTTTCGCGCCACTTTCGATACTGACGAGTGCGTAATTTGGTCTTTATTTGGCCTTTAATTAAGGAATACAATGGATTCATGTTCGGGTTCGGCAATTTGCCGTCCGCCATGCGGGTTAGCTGGGCCTTGGTAATCGCCATACTGGCGAGTGCGCCTAGGGTTTTATTTTTCCAGTCGACTATCGGCAGTGCGACTTCCAAGGCTTGGTCTTGTTGCCACTTATTCGGCAGCGAAGGTTCGTAGGCTAGTGCTCGAGCTATGCCCAGCATCTCGATTGAAATGCCGCCGCGTTCATTTAACGCATCTTCAGCAACCGACCGCTTGGTAATACCTCCAGTAACCATAATGGGAACTGTCGCGACCTCGGCAATTTCGCGAGCGAAGTCTACAAAGTAAGCTTCTCGTTGAGTAGTGCTATTGCCACTTGTCGGTTCAGCGGCACTGCCCGACATAGCTGGGCTTTCATAGCTGCCGCCAGAGAGCTCAACTAAATCGAGTTGATAATCGTTCAGTTGAGTTACCACCCATTTAGCATCTTCGGCATCAAAACCGCCTTTTTGAAAATCCGCTGAGTTGATTTTTATTGACAGGCAAAACTTCTCGCTTACATTAGCTCGAACAGCTTTTATAACCTCAAAAACAAGTCGCGCTCGATTCTCTAAGCTACCGCCCCACTGGTCAGTTCTCTGGTTCACTAATGGAGATAAGAACTGGCTCAGTAGATAGCCATGAGCCGCATGAATTTGCACACCGGTAAATCCCGCCTGTTCGGCTAAAGCTGCGGTGTTGGCGAAACGTTCTATGACATCAACTATGTCAGCCTCAGTCATAGCCTTGGGTTGAGAAAACATTTTTGAGAAGCCAGGTATATTTAACGCAATTCCCGACGGAGATAGTGCTTGCTCTCCCATCGCTTTATATACTTGACGACCAGGGTGGTTGATTTGCATCCATAACTGATTGCCATGTGATGTCCCTTCAGCCGCCCATTGTTTAAACGCGTCTAAGTGTTTGGGATTGTCTAAAACCACCCCACCGGGGCCGGTTAAGGCATCGGGGCTTATCATTACGTTACCGGTTAACAACAGGCCAGCGCCACCCTTAGACCAAGCGTTGTAAAGCGTAAAAAGTCTCTTGCCGGGAAGCTGGCCTTGATCGCTCAGGTTCTCCTCCATTGCCGCTTTACAGATGCGATTGCTTAGAGTTACACCATTGGGTAGTGTTAATGGGGCAAACAGTTTAGAGGTCATAATTGTTATTATTGGCGATGAGCTTTTGCCTAGTCTAACCTAAGTTTCAGTTCTGTTCGGTATTATGTAAGACTGGATATAACAAAATAAATGGCCAAGGGTAATTATCAAAATGAAAATAATAAAAGTGCTTTTAATCCTTATTGTGGTTACTGCGATTGCGGCCGCATCTTGGTACTACCGACCTTGGTCAGACTATTCGCCCGCGAAAATGGCGATGTTAGAAGATCCTGACCAGATCGCTAAGAGCTTTCGCAGTATGAGTTCGATTGTGCCCAATAAAGTCATAGTTAAGGCCGCGCGGGCGTCGGGGTTTGTTGAACAATTACAGCCGCTAGAGATCGATTTTGAATTTAACGGGAGTAAGAAAAACCTAAATACGTTTTTGGATGAATCAAATACAACAGGGCTAATCGTACTAAAAGATGGGGTGTTACGTCACGAGCAGTACCGCAACGGTGGCTCGCGTGAGTCATTATTTACCTCGTGGTCGGTAGCTAAAAGCTTTGTTTCCACGGTGATTGTGATGGCCCAGAAAGAGGGGTTGATTAATAGTCTTGACGATAAAGCTGAAAAATATGCGCCACAGTATGCGGGCTCAGATTTTGGTTCTAGTTCGTTAAAAAGCCTGCTAGCGATGTCCAGCGGAATTGAATTCAACGAGGATTATAGTTCTGACGAGTCTGATATTCGACCGTTCTTTTTTAACAGTTTTATTCTTGGTAAAGACCCTGACGAGCTATTGTTGCCATTCAAGCGTAGCCGCGAGGCGTTTAGTGACTTTGAGTATATTTCGCCGAACTCTCATGTGCTTTCGGCGGTACTTCGTGGCGTCTACAAAAAGCCCATAGCCGACATCATCAGCGAAAAAATTTGGCAACCTCTGGGCATGGAGGCCGATGCTACCTGGCTGCAGCACCGAGATGACGAAAAAGGAATAGCGCTTGGATACTGCTGTTTGAATGCGCGCCTAAGAGACTACGCAAGATTTGGCGAGTTTTATTTAAATGCAGCTCAAGGTAACGGCCTAGGCGTAGATGCTTTGCCCGAAGGCTGGGTTGAGAATTTGTCTAAGCCTGCGACACTCGCGCATAGGCCCGGCGGTGATAGATACTCTGGGCGTGGTTATAGTTATCACTTTTGGTTACCAGAGCGAGACGGTGTGTTTTTTGCGGCAGGTGTTTATGGTCAATTTATTTGGGTCGACCCGGCACGCAATCTAGTGATTGTGAAAACATCGGCTGACAATGATTTTTTAACTCGTTACCCCGAGACCGCGTCGGCATTTGAAGCGATTTCTCAGATCTATGACTAGTTATTTGAGAGTGACAGTCGATTGAATCATTTGAGTCAAAAGCAGGCGCGTAAGCTGGTATTAGCCAGCCAAGGGATCCATCGAGAAACCGAGTTCGGTGCTGGCTATCAGGGGGTGGTAAATGCAATCGAGCGGCTTAGCTATGTGCAAATAGACACTATTTCAGTGGTTGAGCGAGCGCATCACCATGCGCTCTGGAACAGGCTGAAAGAGTATTCGCCAATGTTGTTAAACCAAGCAGTTGCTAAGCGGGGCGTTTTTGAATATTGGTCGCACGCGGCGGCCTATTTGCCAATGCGCGATTTGCGCTTTTCGTTGCCACGAAAGCATGACTATCTAAACGGCGACCAGCATTGGTACCACAAAAACCCAAAGCAAATGCAATATGTTAAAGATCGCATTACGGCTGAAGGCGAGCTTAGAGTCAAAGACTTTGATCAACAACGTAGCCGAAGCGATCACGCTTGGGGAGGTCATAAACCGGCGAAAATGGCGCTTGAGCAACTCTTTATGCAGGGCGAATTAATGGTCTCTCGCCGTGATGGCTTTCAAAAAGTATTCGACCTTAGCGAGCGGGTTATACCTGACGACGTCGATAGTTCAATGCCGACTGAGACCGAGCATCTTGATCATTTGATTATGCGTTTTCTAAGCTCAAACGGCATTGGCTCGTCGGCCGAGATCGCCTATTTACGTAAGGGCTTCAAACCGCGAGTTGAAAAACGCTGTAAAGAGTTAATCGAAGAACAGCGAATAGCCGAACTGGTGGTCGCTGGCAAACGCTATTTTGCCCTGTCTGATTTCGCAACCGCGCTGAACAAGAATGTTAGTCGGCGTAGGGTGAAAATATTATCGCCGTTTGACAATCTGCTGATTCAGCGGCAACGAATGCGGGATCTATTCGACTTTGATTATCAAATAGAATGCTATGTCACGGCAAAGAAACGCAAGCACGGATATTTTGTTTTACCAATACTCGCGGGCCAGCAATTCATTGGCCGAATGGACGCAAAAATTGATCGCAAGACTAAGCGGATGACAGTTTCAAAGTTATTTCTTGAAACAATCAATTATTCAGAGCATCGACAGGCGTTAGTACTCGCATTAAAACGATTTTTAGAGTTTAATCAAGGTGTTACGCTTATCATCGAGCAAGTAATAATTGGTCACAAGGTTTGCTCTGCTAGCGACGTAAACCTGATATTTGATTCAAATGAGGGCTCGTAGGAAAAATATTCCAACAAGTTTGTGTGATAGTGTTGCCGTGGAAGTTAACTAAATTTAAACATTAAGGGATTTATTTTGTCAGACATAAAAAGAATTGCGTTATTAATCGATTGCGATAATGTAAGCCACAATGCCATTGAGGGCGTTTTGGCTGAGCTCGCTAAGTACGGAACCGTCAACGTAAGGCACGCGCATGGCGATTGGAACAATCCGTCATTGTCGGGCTGGGCTGAGCGCCTACATCCAAATGCGATTCGACCGATGCAGCAATTCGCTTATACTCAGGGCAAAAATGCGACCGACTCTGCGATGATTATCGATGCTATGGATATACTCTATAGTAATAATATAGATGCGTTTGCGTTAATGACTAGCGATAGCGACTTCACGCCGTTGGTGTTACGGATACATGAAAATGGCTTACCCGTTTACGGCTTTGGTGAGAAGAAAACTCCCCGGCCATTTGTAAACGCATGCTCGCCGTTTATCTTCACCGAGAATCTGGTGATCGATAATGAAAAAAACGAGGACTCTGAAACGCGCAACAAAAAGACTAAAACAGCGCTTCGCAAAAATTCAACCTTGGTGAAGTTACTTAGAACTGCGGTCGAGCAAACGTCGGGCGATGATGACTGGGCGCATATGGGGCGCGTAGGTAGCTATGTGTCGAATAATAATAGCTCTTTTTCGGCGATTAATTACGGCTATAAGAAACTCAGTGATTTAATTCGAGCGATCGATATCTTCGAAATCGAAATGCGTAATAACGGCTCGGCGCTTTACATTAAGGATATGAAAAAGGTTCTTTGAGACTAGATATTAGCCAATGGGCGCTTATTGGTAATTATTTGCAAAAGACTTGCGACGCTATGGCAGTTTGATGCATCTTAACAACATGCATGCTACAAATGGGTCTGTTCAACATCAGCGCTTTCAGATACAAGTATCGAGCGAAGTGCTGAAAAAAGCGATACGCGGAGACCGCGAGGCTCACTCGGTGCTGTATCAAACGTATTCAAATGCCGTTTATACACTGGCTTTTGGTATATGTGGAAGCCAGCAATGTGCTGAAGATGTACTGCACAACACTTATATTAAACTACTCAACAAATTGCCATCGTTTGAAGGTCGTGCGCCACTGGGCATGTGGCTTAGGCAAATAGCCGTGAATGAGAGCTTGATGTATTTGCGTAAGCATAAAAAGCATAAAGCAGTCATTTCGAGTGACGAGTACGATTACATAGAAGACTATCAAGATAGTGATTGTGATCAGGCTTACCCAGCCTCTTCGATTGACTTTACCAAGCGACTTGATAGCCAAAGCGATATGCATAGCATGTTAAATAAACTACCAGAAGATATGCGTTTGGTTTTATGGCTAAAAGAGGTTGAAGGCTACACGCACAACGAAATTGCGACTCTGGTAAACAAAACACCGAGTTATTCTAAATCTGTCGTATCGCGCGCACTACAATTTCTACGTGCGCGAATGACACTACACGATGATCTAAGTTATACAGAAGGTGAACACTAATGCACCCTACTAACAAGCCAACGGCCAATTCCACTGCCAAGCAACCGCACGCCACGGCCAAGCAACTATTAGAAATTATAGACGGCGAACCGAGCGAGATGAGACAGCACGTTTCTAGCTGCGAGCACTGCCAAATTGCGCTCACCGAGCTGCAGTCATTCGAATCTGAGATAGGCCTTCAGATGTTTGCTGCCGCCGACAAAATACCCAGTAATGATGTCTGGCAGAGAATTCAAAGCAGTTTAGATCAGGACAAGGCTTTAACTGCGCAGCCAGAGATTGCTCAGCAGGCGAGCAATGTGCATAGCTTTGCGACGAGGTCACAACACTCTCTAAGCAGACCTATTTATGCCCTTGCAGCTTCAATTGCATTTGTTGGTATTGTTTCTGTGTTTATGTTTTCGCAACAGCAGAATAACCAACTGCAAACACAAATTATGCAGGCTAGCTTGAACGAGCTAATGTTGAATTCTCGTGGGCTTGAGCACGTATTGCAAAAAGTAGCTGATCAAAACCTAGCGTTAAATGTCGCCAATCAAAAAGCCGCCGATCGGCTTTATTGGCGTCTGACCTATGTAGATCAACTAATCAATCAGGCGAGCTCTGAAAATCCTGAGCGCATGGAGGCCTTGTGGAATGACCGTATTGAGGCCCTCAACGAATTAAATCAAATTTATTATCAGCAAGAAAGTACGCTGAATGCATCCGAAATTTAAGGTAAATAGAATGTTTAAAATTAGTCACCAATTGAAAATCGCCGCCCTTATTATTGCGGTGTTTGCAGCAATGACATCGGTGTCGTTTGCCGGGAGCAGCGAAGAAGAACTGCGTCACGAAATCAGTTATTTAGCAAAAGAGCTGCTCGATCTGAGCGGTGAAGACAGTATCACCGTTGAGCAACCCGCCTTTATGAAACCATTTATCGGTATCTGCTCTGAAGTGTTACCAGAAGGGGTTAAACTGACTTGTATTACGCCCAAGCATAATGCCGCAAAGGCCGGTCTAACAACCGGTGACTTAGTCATTGCGATCAACGGAATTGACATGACTGGTATGAATAAACACGATCATAAAAATCCGTATTACCGGATTACCAAGTCAATGAAAACAGATGAAAAATTAGCCATGAAATTGATGCGCAATGGAAAGCCTGAGTTGATAACCGTGACCGTTGGTGCGATTAGTCATCCCGCTTATACTTTGATCGTTAAAAAGAAGTAGCGCTAAACTTTCTGAACATCGACAAACTGATGCTCAATACATTGCTTAATGATTTCTAGTTGAATCAAATGGTAAACTGATTGAAGTAGTTCGCGAATAAACTTTATGTGGTTGTCGCAGGCAAGTAATAAATCAGTGAGGAAGTTGACAGTGAAAACGATTGGCCTAATTGGCGGCATGAGTTGGGAAAGTACTTTAAGTTACTATCAGGCGATAAATCTCGGAGTTAAAGAGCGACTTGGTGGTTTGCATTCAGCTAAGTTGGTGATGGTCAGTGTTGACTTTGCTGAGATTGAGAAAATGCAGCATGCCGGGGATTGGGCTGCTACCGCTGAGGTTCTGATTAACGCGGCTAAAAGTTTAGAAGCCGCCAGCGCCGACGGTTTTATTATTTGTACCAATACGATGCATAAAGTTGCTGAGCAAGTTGCTGCCGAAGTTGGTATACCGTTGTTGCACATAGCTGAGGCAACCGCTGAGGTATTAAAGCGAGATGGGCTTAGCCGAGTTGGCTTATTAGGAACCGGCTTCACCATGGAGCAAGAGTTCTACAAAAATAGGCTGATTCAAAATGCAATTGATGTGCTCATACCTGACCAGCAGCAAAGAGATTTGGTTCACTCAGTCATATATCAAGAACTTTGCCTGGGCAATATTAGGCCGGAGTCGAAAAAGGCGTATTTGGAAATTGTTCAGAGCTTAGCGTCACGAGGTGCCGAAGCAGTAATTTTAGGGTGTACTGAAATTGGGCTATTGATTCAGCAAGTCGACACCTCGGTGGCGCTTTACGATACCACTAAAATACATGCTGAGGCGGCGGTTGAATTCATGCTGGGTAAACAGTCAGCGCCGAATTTATAACGGCCGATATCGATTGTGAAGCTTATCTCGGGCTATTCTAGGCTGGGCAGGGCTGTCGTAGACGGACAGTTCCGCAACCTCTTTAGTAGCCTCTGGCGAAGCATGTTCTTCTGATAAGCTTACTTTTATTTCGCGTTTGATTCGATCATAAATGTCGAGTAGCTCGGCATTACCCGATGTTTTTGCTAGCTTTGAGACTTGGATTAAGACATCGTCAGAGCGAATGTCAATTACATGGTTCTCCATTTTATTTGCTGCGTGAGCAAAGATTGAAGTAAGCACTAATGCGCGCTTATTCAGCCATTCAATCCTTATGTCGGATAGTCCTATTTTTTTGTTCATTAATGCACTCTTTAAACTACCATCTATATGATGGGACCGTCGGATAATGAGTTTCACTAGTACGACAGCGCTACTTTGGTTCATTTTTCTGTATATTTTCGAGCAATGGAACAGTCTCAAATAATCGAAAAACTAGCCTCAAATCACAACTTTCTCCTGAGGCAAATCATTACTCGGCGGGCCCATGAAACTTGATAGGTGTATTGCACCATTTGGTGAGATTTTCAGCAATAGTACATACAGAGTAGTACATATAGACTAGTTAGGCTTGTGTCTAAATTGTCCGGGCGTTATGTTGTTCAACGCCTAGTGATGGGAATTTGGTAATCTGAAATGTGTTCGGTGAATCTATTTATTAGTTGTTACTATTATCGAATCAACAAAAAAATCAAGAGTATAAATAATTGTGTTGAATGAATTTGTTGCCGCCGTCAACGGTGTGCTGTGGTCTCACGTCTTAGTTTACTTATTAATAATTGCTGGCTTATGGTTCACCATTTGCTTGGGTTTTCTTCAGTTTCGTAGCTTTGGACACATGTTTAGCTTGCTTAGAACCAGCCGCGGTTCTGATGCATCCGGAATAAGCTCGTTTCAAGCATTGTGCACCAGTCTTTCAGCAAGAGTGGGCACTGGCAACCTCGCTGGCGTAGCGATTGCAATCTCGCTCGGAGGTCCAGGAGCGGTGTTTTGGATGTGGGTCATTGCACTATTGGGGATGGCGACAGCGTTTGCGGAATCAACTTTAGCGCAAGTTTATAAAGTGCGAGACCGCAACGGTGAGTTTCGTGGTGGACCTGCTTATTATATCAAACAAGGTCTAAATCAGTCGTGGTTAGCAGTGCTATTTTCAGTTTCGCTACTGTTTGGTTATGTGTGTGTATTTAGTGCCACTCAGGCAAACACAATCGCCGATGCATTGAATCATAGTTTTGCCATATCTGAAGACACAACCGCTATTGTTTTGGTGGTGATCGCAGGCTTTATCGTCGTTGGCGGTCTACGATCAATTGCTCGTTTTTCTGAGTTGGTTGTGCCGCTAATGAGTTTTGCCTTTGTTATTACCGCGCTAGGCATAACCATCATCAATATAGCCGAAGTACCTCGTTTACTAAGCCTTATTGTCACGTGCGCGTTTGGTCTGCAAGAGGCCGGGGCTGGCACCTTTGCCGCAGCACTGAAAATCGGGATACAAAGAGGCTTGTTCTCGAACGAAGCGGGTGCAGGAAGTGTGCCACAGGCCGCAGCAAGTGCGTCGCCAAAGCCAAATCATCCCGTGGTACAGGGTTATATTCAAATGTTGGGGGTGTTTATTGATACCTTAATTATTTGTAGCTGTACCGCTGTTGTTATTTTATTGGCTGGTGATTTAGCTGAGGGAACGACCGAGGGAATTGCGATAACTCAAGCCGCAATGAGCGTCCATCTGGGAGGGTTCGGTGGTTATTTTGTCGCGATTGCTATCACCTTATTTGGCTTTACCTCGATTGTGGCTAATTATGCGTATGCTGAAAGTAACCTACATTTCTTTCGTTTGGACAGTAAAGTCGGGCGAGCTACATTCACTGTAATTTTTCTAGGCATGATGTTTTTAGGAACCAAGCTAGAGCTGAAAACAATGTGGGCAACCGCCGATATGGCATTTGGCTTTATGACCTTGATCAACGTCATAGCGGTATTGGCACTAAGCCCGACGGTGATCGCGCTGTTAAAAGATTATCGACGGCGTAAAAACCATCAGAATCTAGCCTTCTCGCCCCGCGACTGTGAAGTTCAAGGTAATACAGAAAAAGGAATTTGGCATTAAAAAGGCTCAAATTGAATAACAGTACGGCTAACTTATCATCAGGGCATGCATCATTATGAATTATAAAAACAACTGTAGACAGGATAAAAAAAGATGATGCAAGATGTCTATAAAGCGCCAGAAGCTGAGTTAATCGGCCCTCAGAATATGACTGATGCTAGCGATTTTTTTGTCGTGTCGATTCGAAAGCTATGGATAATGAACCTTTTAACAATAGGGTCTTACGGGCTTGTATGGCACTACCAGCATTGGAAGCAATTTCGTGACTCTATATCGGATAGGGACATCTGGCCGGTTCCTCGGGCGATTTTCACGATTTTTTTCGTTCACGCATTGTTTGGCTTAATTCAAGATAGTTCTCAGCAAAAAGGCGGTAGCCCGTGGAACGCAAATATTTTAGCCACCCTTTATATACTGGTGGCAATTTTCTCTAGCGTGCTGGGCTATTTGCCAATTGATAGCTATTTATCGACACCGGATGCTGCCGCAATACTCTATGTCGTTAACCTTGTATTAGCTGTTTTGGCGAACACGTATTTTCTAACTAAGGCGCAAGCGCATGCTAATTTCGCCTGCTACGATGTTGCGGGCATAGCGAATAGTAAAATCACCTGGCTTAATATTATTTGGATAATAATCTTTGGCCTTTATTTGCTCGCAATGCTAATCAGTATTTTTCTCGGTTCCTCAATCCTTTCAGGTGCTTAATTCGACGGCTAGCCGCCTGAGTTCAAGGGTCGTTTTGACAGAAATGATCTTTATGATTGTCAATCGAATTGCTTCATGTATACTTGACTGCTCAAG
>JAFMHC010000003.1 GCA_017854775.1 Gammaproteobacteria bacterium
CCATTTAAGTATTAACAATTTCCCACCTTAAGGCTTGTGTCTATAGGGTTAATTATTATGTGTTGATAACGATAATGGGAGTTGGGCGAATGGCAACATCAACACGCAATTTCGCTTTCGCGCTGATTGCCGCGTTGTGTTTGCATGGTTTGTTGTTAGCCCAGAACTTAGCGTTTAGGCAGATTGAGCAAAGACAGAGAAGCCCGCTAAAAGTAACCATGCTTAAGCCGCAAATAGACCAGCCAGAGCCTGAACTTAAATCACCAGTATCACAGCAAACCGGCGAGGCTAGACAACTTGCTGTTAACGCTGTTGTGCCACCAATTACATTCGATCAAGTGATTGTTACTAAGCCGTCGATCGATAATGATGTGTCAACAATTGTTATTCAAACATCCCCGCAAAGCACCTCGTTCAAACGTTGGTTAAGCTCTGAAACAGAGACTTATACTCACCAAAACCCAAGCTCAATTGCTGATTTTGATACCACCTTTGAAGAGCCAAAACGGTATCAGTCACCTACCGAACTATCACCATACAACCCCAAATCTACCCCGCGAGGGAGTACCACATTTGTCACGGAGCAAAAAGGGAAAAGAACCTGCATGGTGAAAAATATTAACCTGCTTGATATTTCGGCTGGTCCTAGCTTCGTAGCTAAAGATTGTACTCCAGAGAAAAAATTCGATCTAAAGCTCAACCGAGCAAATAATGGATGGTCTCAGAGATAGTTTGAGCTCCAACACTATCTATATTTTAATCAAGTTAGTAGACGCTGCGGTGATATTCAGGTTTGAGCTGCCCATTTTTAATAGACGTTGGAATATATGTTTGGTGAATCTTTGTTATTTGCCGACTACTGGACAAATGGTCTGGTATCGCAACTAGAACTTTGATACAAAGTAGTTATTGTTTTTAGGAATATCACTAATAACTGGCGTTTATACCTTGAGCTATGACTTGGCACTTCATTAGTCTGTGATTAACCGTCACCCTTTTTCTCTCTAATTTTAACCATTGATACTATTTACTATGACTAGGCCATTAGAAACCTATTTTAAAGAGGGATGTTTTATTGAAGAGTGGCACAACCTTGCCGACGACGATAATTGTTCAGTCGCACGAGTTCGAGTTGAGGTTGGAAAAACTACCAAGCTTCATTCACTCAAGCAGACCACAGAACGGTATGTGATGTTGTCTGGAACGGCGTTGGTAACAGTCGGCAATATAGACAGACAAGTAAGCGAAGGTGATGTTGTGGTTATCAACCCTGATGAGCCTCAGAAAATACAAAATCAAAGCCAAGAAGATTTAATCTTTTTGGCAATCTGTACCCCACGATTTTTAGTGGAAAACTATCGAGAGCTTTAAATCTCGTTGATAGCTAATAAGAGGGTGTGGCCGAACAGGAAGCTCAATGGCTAAAAATACTCCAAACGATGAATAAGTTTAAATTTTTTATAACCCCAAAGGATACAACGATGAAATACTCATTACCAAAGCTAAGCATATTATTGTTAAGCGCTTCAATACTGCTTGTAGGTGCATCAGCGCAAGCAAGTTATACCAAAACTAAATACCCTATTGTTCTTGTACACGGCTTTTCTGGCTTTAATAACGTCGGTGGTTTGATCGGGTATTTTCATACAATACCTTATAACTTACGTCGTTCAGGAGCTAAGGTTTATACCCCATCAGTGTCGGCATTTAACTCATCCGAAGCGCGTGGTCAGCAGCTTGCTAACTATTTGATGACTTTGCCAGAGAGCAAGTTTAATCTAATTGGTCATAGTCAAGGTTCACCGACGTCACGAGTCGCCGCTTCTTTAGTTCCGCACAAAGTTGCATCAGTTACGTCGGTAAATGGCGTTAACGGAGGCTCAAAGGTAGCTGACATGTTATTGGGTATTGTTCCTAGTGGCGTCGGTCAGAATGTCGTTGCCAGCATTTTAAACGCTGCCGGTGGCCTAATTAACTTTTTCTCTGGTAGTAACAACCCTCAGGATGCATTAGCCAGCGCAAATGCGCTAAGCACACAAGGCACCATGCAACTAAATCAGGCGCTCGGCAACAAAGGCATTAGCAGTAATAACTGTAGCTCTATATCTGAAAACGTAAATATTAATGGATACAATATCAAGATGTTTTCTTGGTCAGGCGACCGAGTTCTTACTAACATTTTCGACCTTACGGATGGTTTTTTAGGCGTTACATCGCTAGCATTTGGGTTTGAGCAAAACGATGGTTTAGTAGGCACCTGTTCATCTAAGCTCGGAAGTGTAATTAGCACCCGCTATAAAACTAACCATGTAGACGCGATTAACCATTTGTTTGGAGTGCGCGGTTGGACTAACCCTGTATCTCTTTATCGTTCTCAAGCAAATCGTTTAAAGAATAAGAATCTCTAAGCATGATTCAGAATAAGCAGCGCCAAGTTATCTTGGCGTCGTTGTTATTAACAGTGCTGGCTTTGTTGGCACTGTTTCTTTTTTTGGCTAGTTATGAGCGAGTAAGCCTAAAAGAGTCTGAAACGTCGACGACACTCAGCCCGGTTTTGGCTCAAAACAGCCAGTTGACCGATACATCAGATCAGACAATAGAACAATCTTCAGAGATTATATCAACACCGGGCGAACACGATCAGCTTGTTATCTCTGAGGCTTTAAACGGCACAAGTATTGATGGCGCACTTAGAGCCGACGCTAATGGAAACCTAATATTAGAGCTAGGCGTAAGAGACTTCTTTGATTACTTTTTAAGTATCGCTGATGACGTTGGCCCTCAGCAGGCAATCGCTGAAATCGAACGATACGCGTTAAGTTACTTGCCAGAACCGGCTAGCCTACAAGCGGTTGAATTATTGGCGAAGTACTTACGCTACAAACAAGGTGAATATCAAATTCAACAAACACCTATAACGCAAGAAACCTTAAATGATAGTGACGCATTGCAACTCTTAAGGACAAGTTTTGATCAGTTGAAGCAAGAGCGTCAAGCTCTGTTCAATCCAACGGAAGATCAAGCCTTGTTTGGTTTAGAAGATACTTATGCAAATCACACCCTATCAAGTCTTGAGTTGATGGCTGACCAAGACACAACTGATGAACAAAAACGAGAGCGACTGCTTGTTCTGGAGTCACAGTTACCAAACGACGTATCGGCAAGTTTTGCAGAAACGAGAGATAATCGCGAATTTCAGCAGAATATTGAAGCTGAAATTGGCTCAAAAAAGGACGACGCAGAAGTTTATGAGACGCTTCGTTCACAAGGAGTAGAACAACAACAAATAGACTCTATTATCGCCAGACGTCAACAACAGCGTCAGTTCGATGGTACTTACCTTCGCTACCAAGTTAAAAAAAACAGCCTAAGTCAGGACGGTTTAGAGCCGGGAACAAGTGCCTACCAAGCGCGCGTAAATGCCCTGCAAAATCAATTCTTCTCTAACCCTGAAGACCGAACTCAGGCAGCACTAAGGGATTTAAGACAAGATTAAGTCATAAAAACTTACCTTTACAATTAGTCACTCGCGTAGCAAAGCGTTAAAATCAGCGTCATATAGAATCGGTACAGTTGATTGGCCGGTGTAAAATAAGTTGGTGTAAGTGGGTTTTAACTCGTATGTTTCATTCAGAATCTTTTGACGTCATTGTAATTGGTGGTGGCCACGCGGGCACCGAAGCAGCGCTTGCTTCGGCACGCACGGGTGCGCGCACATTGTTGCTTACTCACAATATTGAAACAATTGGCCAAATGTCATGCAACCCTGCAATTGGGGGAATCGGCAAAGGTCACATCGTTAAAGAGATAGATGCAATGGGTGGCGTGATGGCTGAGGCCGCTGATAAAGGCGGTATACAATTTCGCACCTTAAACGCCCGCAAAGGTCCGGCGGTGAGAGCAACGCGGGCGCAGGCCGACCGTGTTTTATATAAGGCCGCAGTACGTGAAGTTGTCGAAAACCAAGAAAACCTATCATTATTTCAGCAATCGGCTGACGACCTGATTATAGAGAACGGCCGAGTTACTGGCGTGGTTACGCAAATGGGTTTGAAGTTCAAAGCCAAGACCGTGGTTCTAACCACTGGAACTTTTTTGGGTGGCATAATTCATATTGGTATGGAGAATTTTCAAGGTGGCCGTGCTGGTGACCCGCCGTCTAACGCGCTAGCTGCGCGTTTGCGTGAAATGCCATTTACCTTTGGTCGCTTAAAAACAGGCACGCCTGCTAGGCTAGATGCGCGAACCATTGATTTTTCTAAACTAGAAAATCAACCAGGTGATACACCCTGCCCGGTGTTTTCGTTCCTAGGTGATGTGTCACAACACCCGCAACAAGTGAACTGTTACATAACCCACACCAATAAAAATACACACGATATTATTCGAACAGGTTTAGATCGCTCACCTTTATACGCGGGGGTAATAGAAGGCGTGGGGCCACGTTATTGCCCGTCAATTGAGGATAAAATCGTACGCTTCGCCGATAAAGATTCACACCAAATTTTTGTCGAACCTGAAGGTTTAAAAACACATGAAGTGTATCCGAATGGTATTTCCACCTCACTACCCTATGACATCCAGTTCAATTTTATACGTTCGATCGTGGGCTTTGAAAACGCCCAAATCGTACGTCCAGGCTATGCCATCGAATATGATTTCTTCGACCCGCGAGGCTTAAAACCTACGCTAGAAACAAAATACGTAGACGGCTTGTTTTTCGCCGGCCAAATAAATGGCACAACTGGCTATGAAGAGGCTGGCGGGCAAGGGTTGTTAGCGGGCTTAAACGCAGCGCGTCAATCGAGAGATCAAGAAGGTTGGTATCCAACACGAGACCAAGCCTATATTGGTGTGTTGGTTGACGATTTAATCACCATGGGCACCAAAGAGCCCTATCGCATGTTTACCTCAAGAGCTGAGTATCGGCTCATTTTGAGAGAAGATAATGCCGATCTACGCTTGACTGAAAAAGCACGAGATCTTGGTCTTGTCGATGATGTTCGCTGGGCTGCTTTTTGCCAGAAACGCGAATCGATTGATAGTGAAAAGCAAAGAATGAACAATACTTGGGTGCGCCCCGAGACGGTCTCAGATGAAATTGCTCGAGACATCATTGGTGACACGCTAAAGAAAGAAGCTAATCTGATGCAATTATTGCGCCGCCCAGAAGTAACGTATCAGCGTTTGATGACCTTACCAGGTGCAGGCGAAGCGGTAAGCGACCCGAAAGTGGCCGAGCAGCTTGAGATTCAAGCTAAGTATCATGGCTACATAGAACGCCAGTATGCAGAGGTTGAAAAACAAAAAAATAATGAGACTAGCGCCCTTAGCGTTACTATGGATTATTCATTAGTTAACGGTCTTTCGAATGAAGTAGCGCAAAAACTAAATGAACATAAGCCAACTACCATAGGACAAGCGTCGAGAATATCTGGCATCACTCCAGCCGCCGTTTCCTTGTTGCTTGTGTATTTAAAAAAGCGAGGCAAAGCGGCTTAACCAACAAAGATTAAGCCAATTATCGCCATTAGTAAAAAATGGCGAATTAATGGCCTTTTCAAAAGCCGTTCGTTTAAGGTTTCGCTTAGTAACCCGCATCCCCTATAATCATTGACCGAGTTACACTTATGCCTGCGGCTAAAACCAGGCATAAAACACATGGCATCGCAATGAATGATACAAGTACCGCGACTCAAGAAATGCTCGCCGAGCGCATAAAGCAAGGAATGGATTCACTCGACGTCTCTTATGGTGACGAAGCGATTAAAAAACTAGTAGCCTATATGGAGCTACTCGCTGAGTGGAATAAAACTCACAACCTAACTTCTGTCGATGATTTGGAAGAGATGCTCAGCATTCATATTTTCGACAGTGCTAGTATTAAGCCATACATGAAAGGCGCGAGCTTGTTGGATGTTGGCAGTGGCGCTGGGTTGCCGGGTATGATTCTGGCTATTTTATCACCAGCATTACAAGTCACCTCGGTCGAATCGAGAAACAAGAAAGCACAATTTCAAATGTTCGCTGCCAACAAGCTGCGACTAAAGAATTTCAAGGTTGAAAACGTGCGAATCGAAGATTTTGAACCAAAAGAAAAATTTTCTATGGTCACCTCTCGAGCATTCTCTAGTATTGAAGATTTCGTTAACGGCTCAAAGCAGACGATTGCTCAAAATGGTCGTTGGCTAGCCATGAAGGGCTTAGTTCCAAAGGAAGAATTGAAAGTTCTCAAGAAGATGAACCTAAAGTTTGATACCTTTGCACTTAAGGTTCCAGAACTTGATGCACAGCGCAACCTAGTTGTTATATGCGCGCCCAAGTAAAAGAGCTTCAATAATACAACAAAATCAAAGCTCGACGGCTAAACGCTCGTCATGATAAATACTATGGCCAAAGTAATTTCAGTAACAAACCAGAAAGGTGGCGTTGGTAAAACCACGAGTAGTATTAACTTATCGGCGGCACTTGTTTTACGGGAAAAACGAATCTTGCTGCTCGATATGGACCCACAAGGTAACGCCAGCGTGGGGTTGGGAGTTGATACCGACGAATTAGATGTGACCATCTATGATGTATTGTTAAACGAAACCAGCGCCAAAGAGGCCATCGTAAAAACCGACAGTGGCGTTGATGTTATGACCGCTAATGGTGATTTGGCTGGTGCGCAAGTTGAGTTACTAAATGAAATCGGCCGAGAGCTTCGCTTGAAGAAAGCCCTCGCCGCAGTCCAAGATGATTATGACTATATTTTCATCGATTGTCCGCCAGCACTCAATGTGCTTACGGTAAACGCATTGGTGGCATCAAACTCGGTGATGATCCCGATGCAATGTGAGTATTTCGCGTTAGAAGGTCTGAGCGCTTTGGTGTCAACTATCCGCGCGATTCGAGAAACGCTTAATCCGACGCTTAAGATTGAAGGGTTGTTGCGAACCATGTTCGACAAGCGTAATAGTCTTTCGGGCGAAGTAAGTAAGCAATTGCAAAATCACTTTGGCGACAAGGTTTACCAAACAGTGATCCCGCGTAATATTCGTTTAGCGGAAGCACCAAGCTATGGTGAGTCGGCAATCAGCTATGCACCAAACTCCAAAGGAGCTAGGTCTTACATAAATCTGGCCGACGAAATACTCGCGATCGCCGCACGAAAAGCTGATAAAGCAACGTCAGTGACTGCCTAGAGCTTGTAGTAAGCTTAGAGCTTGCGGTGAGTTTAGAGCTAATCTAACAGCACAGAGTTAAATAGTTATGAGCACGAAAAAGAAAAAACGTTTAGGCCGAGGCTTAGAAGCCCTACTCGGTAGCAGTGTCGTTGAGTCACAAGCAAGCACAGACGCCACATCGACGACGCCCAAAGAGGCTCTGCCCAACACACTGCCGATCGAAAAAATGCAGCCCGGTGAATATCAACCTAGAACTAATATGGACCAAGCATCATTGGAAGAGCTGGCCGCCTCTATCCGTTCGCAAGGTATTATTCAACCAATTCTGGTGCGTCCTATCGCTGGCGAAAAGTACGAAATTATAGCTGGCGAGCGACGCTGGCGAGCGGCGCAAATTGCACAGCTACATGAAGTTCCTGTGCTGATTAGAAATATCCCCGATGAAGCTACCTTGGCTGTAGCGTTGATTGAAAACATTCAGCGCGAAAATTTAAACCCGGTAGAAGAAGCAGCAGGCTTAAAGCGTTTAATGGATGAGTTTGGGCTAACTCACGAAGAAATGGCAAGAAGCGTCGGGCGTTCAAGAACCGCGGTAACTAACCTACTTCGTCTGTTGAGCCTGAGCTCCGGTGCGAGACAGTTGTTAGAGCAAGGCAAAATTGAAATGGGCCACGCGAGAGCAATTTTAGGACTTGCAATAGAACACCAAGATACCGTTGCTCTCGAAGTCTATGCTAAAAAGTTGTCGGTAAGACAAACTGAGGCGCTAGTGCGCGCCTATGCGAGCCCTCAAAAGAATACGTCACAGCCGGTAAAAAGTGCTGACATTAGACACTTAGAAGAAACCTTGGCAGAGAAGCTGGGTACCAAAGTATCTCTGCAAGATAACAATGGCAAAGGTAAATTAGTGATTGAATATTCAAGCCTGGATACATTGGATGGCATTCTTGCGCATATAAGATAAGGCATAGGTTTAGAGTAAAAAGACGTTTGTTGGCTCTGCGAATCGTGATTAAAACATGAACCTCGACTATCTAAAAATCGCCGGTGCGCTTAGTTTTTTTGTATCGCTAATGCATCTGGCTATTATCGTTGGTGGTGCCTCGTGGTACCGCTTTTTTGGTGCAGGTGAGGCGATGGCTCTCATGGCCGAACAAGGCTTGTTACAGCCAACAATAATTACCCTTTGTATCTCTGCTCTACTTGCCGTTTTCGGCGCGTACGCATGGTCTGGCGCAGGCATGTTTTTCGAGCTCCCATTACTTAAACCGGTTCTTGTATTAATTACGTTAGTGTATTTGTTGCGCGGCGTGATTGGTTTGTTTGCACCATTTATATCAACTCATCCTCAAGTTACACAGAATAGTGTCAGTTTCTGGATTTACAGTTCAGTTATATGTTTGTTTTTTGGATTGATTCACCTCAAGGGTCTTATCGATAAATGGTAAGCAGATGAGACCTCAGCATATTTTATTGTTGATATTGTCGGTGAAATTAGTAATAAATAGATGGGTGATGATCCCTTAACAGTCAATATTTATGCTCGCCAGTTATATTTTCCGATGATGGCTCGAGCAATAATTTTTAGCAAATATTGTCGAAAAGTTGAAAAATGCTTTGTCAGACAAGGTTTTTGCCTTTATTTAGCAAAATTTTTTATGTTAATGCGCATTTAGTTATTGTTTTCATGTACATAACACAGGTATGGTACTGTTCTGTCGCTTAATTGAGTTTTAGTAAAAAACGGATTGAGTCAGATTTATATATATCTAAACTGGTGAACTTAGATATTGTTTAATTTTTTCACCGACAAAACGAGTAAAGAAAATGAGTAAAGGCACAGTTAAGTGGTTTAATGCAGATAAAGGTTTCGGTTTTATTACACCAGAAGATGGCGGCAAAGACCTTTTTGTCCATCATTCTGAGATCCAAAGTGGCGGCGGTTACGCAACTTTAGACGACGGCCAAGCCGTTGAATTTGAAGTTGGCGAAGGCCAAAAAGGCCCTTGCGCGAACAAAGTTGTTCCGTTATAGCCTGACCTAGTCTGTAATAGTGGACAGCAGATTTTTCTGTTGTCCATTTACAAATTGGCGCAAATGCAAAAATTTGGTTTACAAAGAAAAAGCTCCTCTCAATACCGCGCGATAGAGCTCGAAGTAGTAAAAGAACAAGCCTCAGCACTTGGCAGAGCAGGAAGAAAGTTAAGACTTTCTTTAGAGTGTTATCAAAAGAATCAAGGACCCGGTTCGACTTTAGACGCATCAAATACTCTAGAAGCATCTAACACTTCAGATATCACCAACATTTTAGAAATTACCAACAACGTATGGGAGCTAATGCTCCAACGAGAGCTTCTCGGATTTACCGAAAGTAATTTGCAATGGGTGTTATCCAATTACGTTATTCCACAGCCTGCCTTGGATCGTCTGGGTTTGCATAACTGTTAATTTCGCTCGGTTAAACTCAAGTTGTCGACGCTTATTCTGCCGAAGCTCAAGCCTCGGGAAATTTCGACAATTAACTATTAGATTATTAACTACAAGCGATTATGCCAAGCAAACAAACTCAAGAGTCAGTTAACGGTAGTTTCGATGTGATAATGGAGCCACAACAAGACAGCGATGCTCCTGTAGGGCGCATGCTAATTAAAAAGCAATACACTGGTGGCTTGAGCGGCAGTGGAATTGGTCAAATGCTGAGTAAGCGAACTGAAAGCGGCACAGCTGTTTATCTTGCAATCGAAGAATTTGAGGGTAGCCTTGACGGGAAGGTGGGTTCGTTCACCTTGGTGCACAACGGCATTATGTCAGCTGAGGCTCAAAGTTTAGAGGTTAAAATTCTTCAAGGTTCAGGCAATGGTGAGCTAGAAAATATTTCAGGCTCAATGGAAATTAGTCAAGCGGATGGTGGTCATCAGTATACGTTTTCGTACCAGCTAAGATGAAGTATGCGATCCTGGTAGTGTTGCTTAGCATCACTTTAGGCTTCGCTGGCGAAACAAGTAGCGAGGGCTCGTTAAACAAACAAGCGTGGGCCAAAGACTATTTCTCTATGTGGGTTAAGACCCAACAGCCAACTGCGACCGAGGATGATATTGAGCGCTATCTAGCATTGCTAGTCGACGATGTTGGGCACCAACATCTGCCGTATGACCCAGATGCAACTCGCTCAGCAGATGGGAAAAAGAACCTAACTAAAGGCATGATGTATTACCTAGGGGCACACACTGAATATGCTGCGACCCTTAATAACATTACGCACGGATTCAACGTCGTGGTTATCAAATATCGGACAGTCTCAGTCGGTGTTCATCCGCAAACCGGAGAATTAATCGAACAACGCTATGACACTATTGAGGTGTTAGAGTTGGAGGGCGATAAAGTAGCTGTAATTCGCAAATATAGTGAATGATTTGAAAGTTAAATCACCGGAAAGCTAAGGTGTTGATTTAGAGCGATCTGTTCATTATCACCGTGTCATCAGCTGAGGCCCATTCTGACCATGAACCGTCATACAGGCGGTTCATGCCATAGCCGCACTCTACAAGCGCCAAGGTGATGATCGCTGCGGTCACACCTGAGCCGCAGGATGTTACGATTTTGGTCGACTGGTTGATGCCGGCTTGATCAAACACCGTTTGTAATTGTTGGCGTGATTTTAGTCGGCCGTTCTCGATCAAATTAGCAAAGCTCATGCAAGCCGATTCCGGCATATGCCCTGAGGGTAAGCCAGCGCGGGGCTCCGGAGATTGCCCCTCAAAACGTTCTTTCGACCTAGCGTCAAGCACTCGATATTGTTTACTCGAAATGTTCTCTATAAGCTCGTGCTTGCTGATGACAAACTCGCGGTTTAGCGTGGCAACGTAGTCGGTTTTAATTACCGGCCTTACATTGCTCTCTAGTGCCCCACCCTGCTCGCTCCATGCGGGTAAGCCGCCCTCGAGGACTTGAACGTTTTGATGACCAAACACCTTGAAAGTCCACCAAACTCTGGCGGCTGAAAACAAACCGGAGCTGTCATACACCACCACGTGAGAGTCATTGGATATGCCTAATTTTGCTACTGCTTGCGAGAAGTCCTCAGCACTTGGCAGCATGTGAGGCAGCGCAGAGTTTTGTTCACAAATCAGGTCAATATGAAAAAATTGGGCACTAGGTATATGTTGCTGCTTGAATTCATTTTCGGCATTAATGGATTGTGAAGGCAGGTACCAAGAGCAGTCGAGTACCTTAACCTTTCCCTGCTTAATAAGCGATTCAAGGTGATGCACAGAGCAAAACTGTGAAGCGTCGGTCATGTTAATTCTCCGGCTGATAGGAAAAAGGATTGTCTCGCAACAAAAACGAAAATGCTGATTCACCCTCGATCGAGTAAATTACCGTGCCGTCGAAGGACTCCTGTCGTTTTGCACTGCCGCTCATAACTTTACTAAAGGCATGCTTCAATCTTGGTAACAGGTCAGCGCTTACTATTGGTGTATTGTGAGCGGGTAACAAGGTGGTTACATTCGGTAGCTCGAGCAGTAAACGGTCAATTGACTGTCCGTAAGCAACTAAGTTGGTTTCCGCTGCGTATAACCAAATCGGCCCGGCATAGAATGTGTCGCCGGTCCACATTAAACGGTGATCTCGATCAATTAGGGCAATCGCATCCGGCGTGTGTCCAGGCACATGAATAACTTCGAGCCTACGCCCGCCCAATTTAAAAATATAGCCATCTTCAATTCGTTTGCTGATCTTAAACGGTCGCCCACTATGAGTTTTTTCACTTACCCCTTTCGGCAGTGGCCGACACAAAGCGGCGGCCGATACTTCTTCAGAAATATCTTTATTGGAAATGCCTTTTTGACGTTGATTGGTGAATGCTGTATTCATGCCGTAAATACGTTTAAAGGCATGGTTACCACCAACATGATCGAAGTGCGAATGTGAGTTTAAGACTGATACAGGTTTGTTTGTTAGGCGTTTAACTAATCCATGAATATCACCGATACCATTTCCGGTATCAAATAACAGAGCTTTAGACTCACCTTCAATAAGGTATGAAATAGTTTCTTGCCATTGGTGTGGTTCGTATATCGCTTTGACCCCAGGTGCAACTTGATAAACTTGAAACCACAGGTCATCAACATCAACCCGGTCTAATTTTTCATAATCAGAGCGAGGTAGCCTTTTGCAGAACTCGCCCATCGAGTAATTCGGGCTTGGCCCAGTATTTGTATTTTTATCTGCCTGCGCTTCAGCCTGAGAGCTCAAGGGAAATAAATATGCGAGTGACATTGCGACTGTAATAACTCGTTTCGAAAAAATGTATTTCATAGCATTACCTGAGCCTCAGTTGCGAGCTCAGTTGCGAGTAAGCCGCGTTAATAGTGATAGTAGAGCATACCGCATGAAAAAATAATATTTGCTTAAGCCAAGTGATTTCCCCAAATAACGGTAGTGGCTAAGCAGATAAAATACCTTGCCGGCCATTGCAAGTTTGGAGCTTGAAATTGAGTCATCGCGTAAGCGGTAGAATACTAATGGCGCTATAAGCACGGCGCTCTTAATATCTTTACTTTGATGTAACTGTAACCAAAGCAAATAATCCTCGACACCAACATAGCTAGCCGATTGATTGAATTGAATGTCGCTGAACAGCGTTTTGGAGATTAGTGCACTAGATGTCACGACCCAGTTTTTACTTATAAGTTGGTAGTGGTTTTTGCGCTGTATCGCGAGTTCTTGTTGATTAAAAACTTGAGCATCCGGCGTCACGTTTTGAAAGCTTTTGTGTAAGCTTGACAGGAAATTCAGTTTGTACGCTTGCATGGCGTTTAGTTGCAGCTCTAGTTTCCTTGGGTGCCATACATCGTCTGAATCGATGAATGCTAGATACTCTCCGGTAGCGATACTGATTCCATCATTGCGTGGTGTAGCGGGGCCGCCAGAGCGATGTTTACGCCTGATCAAAATCAGTCGTTGGTCATTGTTTGCGAAGCGCTCAATTATTGCTACCGTGTTATCGCGTGACTCGTCGTCAATAACGATCAGCTGTATGTCTTGATGGCTTTGCTTGAGGACGGAATCCACCGCCTCGGCGATCCATTGTTCAGAGTCACAACTGGGTAAAATAACGCTAACGGTAGACATTCTTGCAGAGCTTGCCTACTGCCAAAGAGCTAACACGGATTTGAGGGCCGTGGTGAAAGCGATTGGTTGGTCGAGCATTAAATGATGGCGTGCATAAGGTATGTCGATGATCGGGATAGAGTTGCCTCCGAGTTCGCGAATATAATTTGCCGAGTCAGCCGTGAAAAGCTTACTCTCACGCCCGTAGATAATAGCCACACGTCCCGGCGTGCCAACGATTCTTTGGCCTACTTCAGTCCATCGGTTCTCGACGCCGTCTACTCTTGGGTAGACGCTGGGACTAAATTTCCATGACCAACCGCCCTCAACTTGCTTGAGTGAGTGATAGGCCATAAATTCTAGCAGCTCGGGTTGTTCTACCTCTTGTGGTGGCGCCAGCACAAAGCGCTGTTTTGCACTTTGGTAATCTGCATAAATGCGATTCGGTTTATCGGGGTTTTGACTTCCCGGGCGGCGAAAGTTATCGGCATGTTTTTTAAGTATCTCTGGGCGTATAACCATCAGGTCACAAATTACTAAGCCAGCGAATTTCTCAGGGTGAGCATTGACCGCTGCGGTGCCAACAATACCGCCATACGAGTGAGCTATTACCGTTGGTTTTTGGGCGTTATCGAAAAGCCCGGTGTGTTGCGCAACATCCAATGCCTCGGCTACCCGAATATCATCAGGGTAATCGTCCCGTGCACCTGAGTCACCCATGCCAGATAAGTCATAGGCGACAATATGATAGTCGTTAGCTAAAAATGGTGCTATGAACGCGAAGCAACGAGAGTGAGCTAAGAAGCCGTGCAGTAATAACAGCCCTGGCTTCGATGGATCTCCCCAGCGAAAATAATGAATCTGTGTTCCATTAGAGTCTAGCCAGCCCTCTTCTCGTTCGACCGATAAGGCCTCTGTGAGCCATTTAGAGGCGTTTGTCACGGCGCCGTCGAGATCGCTCAAGGCCGTGTTTTTTGGGGTCGAGTGTTGTGTTTCGGTCATTGAAAAGAGTCCACCGTCATCATTCGCTTGTGATGATCTGTTCGCGTTGCATTAACGTTAAGTTTGTTAGTCTACTACAGCTGATAGTGGTATGCGTCAACAGCGAGCGTTGAGTTGAGCTTGTTGTCTAGTAAATGCTGAGAATTGTAGCTATTTGGGCTTAACCGGGGCACCTAGCATATAGCTTGAGATGTCGCTCTTTCTCTCGGTGGTAATAGTAAATAGATATTTCGCAACCATACAGCTGCATATTTAAATCTCAGGGCGATTGCGCAAGGCTAAGCAACATAGCGGTCTTTGCTTGATAATAGCCGTGATAAACAAGCGTAAAAATCAGACTGACAAGCATTGCGAAACGTCTTTCTAGCATTTATACTCCGCGAGCAGTCAAAACGGCCGATTTATGAATAATTCAGACCTAAGCTCTCCTAGTAAAAGTGAGAGCCAGTTCAGCGAAGCTGATAGCGTTAATCAGGCAGCACGCCACGTTATGCAGCCCAGTAAGACTCAACCGTCTGTGTTATTGAAGTTGGCCTTACTACAATTGTTTGGCACAGCGGTATTCAGTATTGCGATGCTAATCTGTTTTGATGCGCGGGAAGCATTATCTGCCCTCTTCGGAGGTGTGATAGCTGTTATCGGCAGTTTATATTCTGCCAGCCGTTTGTTTAGCACTAAGCCGAACGCGGTCGCCGCAGAGATATTGATACGATTTTATGTCAGTGTTGTTTTGAAATTTATATTCACTTTGGCAATGATGGCAATTTGTCTGATTGTACTCAAAGTGTCTTTATTGCCGTTTATAATCGCTTACCTAATTTCAGCGGTTATTATAAATTGCTTAGTATTGTTGGTTCCGTCAAAGCTCGACGTTGTTGAGGGGCGATCGGAAGACCACTCTTAGTAAAGTGCGGCTCAAGGCTGTTTATGAAGTGCCGCTCAAGGCTGTTTATGAAGTGCCGCTCAGGGCTGTTTATAAAGTGTAGCTCAAGGCTGTTAGTTAAGTTAATACGGCTCAAGGCTGATAACTGGTACAGCTAATATTTAACTCCGGCTAGGCTGGTTGTTAATTAGCGTAGGCAGTGAAAGAATTTAAAATTTAATTTTGAGATTTACTCTCTCAGGAATCGAACATGGCATCTGAAAACGGTGAACTAACGGGCGCTGGTTATATTAACCACCACCTTACTAATCTTACATACGGTCAACTCCCTGACGGATCATGGGGCTTTGCACATGGCGCGGAAGAAGCGGCAAGTATGGGTTTTATGGCTATTCACGTCGACTCAATGGCGTGGGCGTTGGCTTTGGGTGTCATTATGTTCTGGGTGATGCGCAGTGTCGCTAAGAACTTCAGTTCAGACAAGCCATCAAAAGTGCAGTGTTTTGTTGAAGCCTTGTTCGATATGGCACAAGACTCTAAGGACAGCACGTTTACCAAACAAGCAAAGAACGAGTGGATCGCGCCGATGGCGTTGACCATTTTTGTTTGGGTGTTCTTCATGAATTTGATGGATTTGGTGCCGGTTGACTGGATTCCAGAGTTGGCTGCCTTTCTTGGCGTTGGCTATATGAAAATTGTGCCATCGACCGATGTGAATGTTGCTCTAGGCATGGCATTAGCGGTATTCATCATGATTCTTTATTACAGCTTAAAGATCAAAGGGCCGGTAGGCTTCACCAAAGAACTGGCCTTGCAGCCGTTCGGCAAATACCTAATTCCTTTTAATCTAGTTCTTGAGTTGGTCGGCCTACTTGCTAAGCCGCTTTCTCTTGGCTTGCGTTTGTTTGGCAACATGTATGCCGGCGAACTTATCTTTATCTTGATTGCGATGATGTATAGCGCAGGCTTGGGCTTAGGTGTCTTGGGCGGCGTTGCACAACTAGGTTGGGCTATTTTCCATATTCTAGTTATCACACTTCAAGCGTACATTTTCATGATGCTGACTATTGTGTACCTGAGCCAAGCTCACGAACACCATTAGTAGTTAGCGTTATTTTACTTTTTCAATTTTAATTTTATATTTTTTAGAAATCAGGAGCTCCAAATGGGAACTATCGTAGGTATGACCGCAATTGCCGTAGGCATCATGTTAGGTTTAGCAGCTGTAGGCGCTGCAATTGGTATCGGCCTTATGGGCGGTCGCTTTCTTGAGGGTGTTGCACGTCAACCAGAAATGGCGAATACACTTCAAACTAAAATGTTCTTACTAGCTGGTTTGATCGACGCGATTCCAATTATTGCTGTAGCGATCGCTCTATACTTCTTGTTCGCATCAGGTTTGATCGACGCAAGCGTATTAGAAACTTTGAAAGCCGCTGCTTAATTAGCTAACTTTCTAAAACGAGGAACGATAGATGAATATTAATTTAACCCTTATTGGGCAGACCATCTCGTTCTTGCTGTTTGTTTGGTTTTGTAAAAAGTTTGTATGGCCACCAATGGTGAATGCTATGCAAGAACGCCAAAATCAAATTGCAGACGGTTTAGCCGCGGCTGAGAAAGGCCAAGAAGCACAGAATGTAGCAGAGAAAGAAGCCGCCGAGTTGATTAGCCAAGCTAAGACACAAGCAGCCGAAATCATTGCCAGTGCAGAAAAGCGCGGTAACGCCGTTGTTGACGAAGCGAAAACCACCGCTACCTCTGAGAAAGAACGCATTGTTGCGTCTGCTCTTACTGAGGTGGAACAAGAAGTACACACGGCGCGTGAACAATTGCGCACTCAGGTGTCTTCTATCGCGGTGGCAGCAGCCAGTAAAATTGCCGATAAAGAAATTGATGAAGCCGCTCATGCTGGCTTAATCGACGACCTTGTTAAGCAATTAAAAGCTAGCTAACGCACGCAACCAAACAGGTAAGAATAATGGCAGACAATGCATCCATTGCTCGACCTTACGCCAAAGCGGTGTTTGATCTAGCGCAAGAAGCCAACGCGTTTGACGCGTGGACCGTTGCTCTGGAACAACTCGCCGTGATTAGCAACGATGCTGATTTTAGTGCGCTGGTTTCTGACCCGCGTATTGAAGATGCTAAAGTTGCTGAGCTATTAATTGATCTTGCTAAAGATAGCCTGCCTGAAGGCGGCGCTAACTTTATCAACTTGTTAGTACAAAATGATCGTTTGGAGTCGCTGGTTGATATCAATCAGCAGGTCATCGATCTAGTTGCTAAAGCGAAAGCTCTAGTTAACGCGGAAGTAATTACCGCTAAGCCACTAACGGCCGATCAAAAATCATCATTGGCCGCCGCGCTTGAACAGCGCTTAGGCCTCAAAGTAGAACTTGAAGAGACAGTGGATGCCGACTTGGTCGGTGGTGCCATTATTAAAGCAGGCGATATGGTGATTGATGGTTCTGCGAAAGGACGAATAGAGAAATTGACGACAGCGCTAATGCGCTAGTGTCTAACTGCGTGAGCCTTCAGCCCGGTCATTTAATGACTAAGCCGAAGACGCGTAGCGAATAAACAGCAGTTAACGTTGAGGACTTGCAGTCATGACAACGCAATTGAACCCATCTGAAATCAGTAACCTGATTAAAGATCGGATTAAAAATTTTGAAGCATCCGCTGAATCGCGTACCGAAGGTACCGTGGTCAGCTTAACTGACGGCATTGCCCGCATCCATGGCTTAAGTGAAGCGATGCAAGGCGAGATGTTGGAATTCCCTGGTGATATCTTTGGCCTAGCGCTTAACCTTGAGCAAGACTCAGTGGGCGCGGTGATTATGGGTAACTACAAAAACATCTCTGAAGGCGACACAGTAAAATGTACTGGCCGCATTCTAGAAGTACCGGTAGGCCGTGCGCTTCTTGGTCGTGTTGTAGATACTCTAGGTAACCCAATCGACGGCAAAGGTGCCATCGAAACTACTGAAACGTCTCCAATTGAGAAAGTGGCACCAGGCGTAATTGAGCGTCAAGGTGTTAACCAACCTCTAGAAACTGGTTTCAAATCAATCGACGCCATGGTGCCGATTGGTCGTGGCCAACGTGAATTGATTATTGGTGACCGTCAAACTGGTAAAACAGCGGTAGCGATTGATGCCATCATCAACCAAAAAGGTAACGGCGTTAAATGTATTTACGTAGCTGTAGGCCAAAAAGCATCTTCGGTTGCTTCTGTGGTTCGTAAGCTAGAAGAGCATGGCGCTATGGAATACACAACTGTTGTCGCTGCAAATGCCTCTGACTCCGCTGCATTGCAATATCTTGCGCCTTATGCGGGTTGTTCGATGGGTGAGTATTACCGTGATAACGGCGAAGACGCATTGATCGTTTATGATGATTTATCTAAGCAAGCGGTAGCATATCGTGAAGTATCATTGTTACTACGCCGCCCACCAGGCCGTGAAGCCTACCCAGGTGACGTGTTCTATCTTCACTCGCGTTTGTTAGAGCGTTCATCGCGCATCAACGAAGCTGAAGTAGAACGTTTGACTGGTGTTAAAGGCAAGACAGGTTCATTGACGGCTCTGCCGATCATTGAAACTCAAGCCGGTGACGTATCAGCATTCGTACCAACCAACGTAATTTCGATTACTGACGGTCAGATTTTCATGGAAACTGATTTGTTCAACTCCGGTATTCGTCCACCAGTAGATCCTGGTTTGTCGGTATCTCGAGTGGGTGGTGCAGCGCAAACTAACATCATTAAAAAGCTTGGCGGTGGTATTCGTCTAGCACTTGCTCAATATCGTGAATTAGCCGCGTTCTCACAGTTCGCATCTGACCTCGACGAAGCGACTCAAGCACAACTTGCCCGTGGCGAGCGTGTAACTGAGTTGATGAAGCAAGCGCAATATGCGCCAATGTCTACGGCTCAAGTAGCTCTGTCATTGTTCGCAGCGAACGAAGGCTATTTCGATGACGTTGAAAAAGAACAAGTTGGTGCATGTGAAGCGGCAATGCAAGCTCATGTAAAAGCTAACTTCGGCTCTTTGATCGATGGCATTAACAAGACGCCTAAGCTAACTGACGAAGTTGTTGCTAGCCTTCATGAAGCTTTGAAAGATTTCAAAGCCAACGGTAGCTTCTAAACAATCCGTCATTGCGAGCGTAGCGCTGTAGTCCCCCGGTAACGGTGAGATTCTTCGCTTCGCTCAGAATGACAACTAACGAGATTTAATTATGGCAGTCGGTAAAGAAATCCGCGATCAGATTGGAAGCGTCAAAAGTACGCAGAAAATCACCAAAGCCATGGAAATGGTGGCCGCAAGCAAAATGCGCAGAGCGCAGGATCGCATGTTGGCCGCTCGACCTTACGCACAAAAAATTCGTTCGGTAGTGGCACACATTGCTAAAGCGAATTTGGAATACAAGCATCCTTTCACCATTGAGCGTGAAGTGAAGCGAGTAGGCTATATTGTCGTAAGTTCAGACCGTGGCCTTTGTGGTGGTCTCAATATGAACGTTTTTCGTCGAAGCATGACTGACATGGCTGAGTGGGACGAAAAAGGCGTCGAGATTGATATCGCCACTATTGGTTCAAAAGCCTTATCATTCTTTCGCAGAGCTGGCGGTAAAGTTATCTCAGAGGCCTCACACTATGGCGATAAGCCAAGTCTGGCGGACCTTTTGGGTGCGATTACGTCGATGTTGAAAGCTTACGAAGATGGCAAGATTGATCGTCTGTACGTTGTGTCTAATGAGTTTGTGAACACCATGACTCAAGCGGCTGTATCAAAACAATTGGTTCCAGTTGTTGCTACAAAAGAAGCGACCGACGAAGTGCCTGCATTATTTGACTACATCTACGAGCCTGAAGCTAAGCCGATATTAGACACCGTTTTGAAGCGCTACATTGAGTCGCAAATCTACGAAGCGGTAGTCGAGAATGTCGCCTGTGAACAGTCTGCACGTATGGTGGCGATGAAGGCTGCAAGCGACAATGCTGGTGATCTTATCGGTGAGCTAGAGTTGATTTACAACAAGGCTCGTCAGTCAGCGATTACTCAAGAAATTTCTGAGATTGTGTCAGGCGCCTCGGCTGTATAGCGTTAGATAGTTAGAAAGAATTTAAAATTTAGTATTAAGAGGAAACCAAAATGAGTTCCGGAAATATTGTAGAAATCATTGGCGCGGTAGTAGACGTACAGTTTGCTGCAGATGCAGTGCCAAACATATATGACGCATTGCTTGTAACAAGTGCCGATTTAACCATGGAAGTTCAAGCGCAGTTAGGCGACGGAATTGTTCGTACTATCGCCATGGGCGCTACCGAAGGTCTAAAGCGTGGCTTGGAAGTAAGCAACACTGGTGGCCCAATTGCGGTTCCGGTTGGCCCAGGTACGCTTGGTCGGATCATGGACGTGCTAGGCCGCCCAGTAGATAATGCTGGTGACGTTGAAGCTGTTCGTCGTGACCCAATTCATCGTGAGCCACCAGCCTATGCTGACCAAGCGTCAGAAACGGCTATTCTTGAGACTGGTGTAAAAGTAATCGACTTGATTATGCCTATCGCTAAGGGTGGTAAAGTTGGTCTATTCGGTGGTGCGGGTGTAGGTAAAACCGTAACCTTGATGGAACTGATCAACAACATCGCAGTCGCATCGGAAGGTTTATCAGTATTCGCGGGCGTTGGTGAACGAACTCGTGAAGGTAATGACTTCTACTATGAGATGAAAGAAGCCGGCGTACTAGATAAAGTTGCCATGGTATACGGCCAAATGAACGAACCTCCAGGTAACCGTTTACGTGTTGCACTGTCAGGTTTGACTATGGCTGAATACTTTCGTGACGAAGGCCGTGACGTATTGATGTTTATCGATAACATCTATCGTTACACACTAGCTGGGGTTGAAGTATCAGCGCTACTTGGTCGTATGCCTTCAGCGGTAGGTTACCAGCCGACTCTAGCGAGTGAGATGGGTGCCTTACAAGAACGTATTACATCAACAAAGAATGGTTCAATTACATCATTCCAAGCCGTTTATGTACCGGCGGATGACTTGACTGATCCATCACCTGCAACAACCTTTGCTCACTTGGATGCGACACTTGTATTGTCACGTCAAATTGCTGAGCTAGGTATTTACCCTGCGGTAGATCCACTTGATTCATCTTCACGTCAACTTGATCCATTAGTTATCGGCGACGATCACTATCAAGTAGCACGTGGTGTACAAAACGTACTTCAACGTTATAAAGAACTACGTGACATTATTGCGATTCTAGGTATGGACGAGCTTTCTGAAGAAGATAAGCAAGCTGTAGCGCGAGCGCGTAAGATTCAGCGATTCTTATCGCAACCATTCTTCGTAGCACAAGTGTTTACCGGTGCTGACGGTAAGTATGTTTCTCTGAAAGACACCATCGCAGGCTTTAAAGCAATTTTGAGCGGCGAAATGGATGAATACCCAGAGCAAGCGTTTTACATGGTTGGCGGGATTGACGAAGTGATTGCCAAAGGCAAATCCTAACGGACATATTTGATCCAGAGACTGCGTTGCCAGTTTATTTTAAGAATGGTCACATACATGAGTATGCTCCCATCCTTTAAAATAAACCGGCGCCTTGTTCTGAATCAAATCTGCCTCGTTAGGACTGAGTTCTAAAAATAGTCATCCTGAGCGTAGTCGAAGGACTAGGTGCCCCTTGAGGGGGAGTCGTAGGCTACATTTAGATGATTGATTAGACAAGCAGCCTTGAGCTCGAGGTTGCAAGCAACCTAACCGCGAATGCGGTTTTAGCGGATAAAAAAGATGAGTACAATGCAAGTTGAAGTAGTAAGCGCTGAGCGAGAGATCTTCTCTGGCCAAGCAACTATGTTGATTGCTACCGCAATGTCGGGCGAGCTGGGTATTTACCCGCAACACACCCCTCTGTTGACAAGCCTTAAGCCTGGCGATGTTCGAATTCAAACTGCTGACGGTGAAGAGCAAGTTATTTATGTTTCCGGTGGTATTCTCGAAGTAACGCCTAAGAAAATCACGGTTCTGTCAGATTCTGCGATGCGTGCTGATGATCTTGACGAAGCGGCGGCTCTTGAAGCACAGCGTAAAGCTGAGCAAGCATTGAAAGACAGCAAAGCGGATATCAATTACGCCAAAGCGAAAATTGAATTAGCTCAAGCTGTTGCACAGTTAGCGGCGATCAAGAAAATGGCCAAACGCGGTCGATAAAACAGCGTTGATAGCATTTTAAGAAAGCCCGCTTACTCGACTGAGTAAGCGGGCTTTTTATTAGATGGGTATAATTTATCTAATAAACACCGAATAAACTAATCACAATGAACTCAGTAAATTACGGTAATCAAAAACTACAGCCATCGAAAGTGGTTTGTGTCGGGCGAAATTATGTTGACCATATTGAGGAACTGGGTAATGAAGTCCCTACCCAACCGGTTATCTTTTTAAAGCCTAACTCGGCGATTTCAAATCAACTCGTGCTTGATCAAAGAGAGAATATTCACTATGAAGCTGAATTGTCATTTTTAATCATTAATAATGAACTAGCTGCAGTCGGTCTAGGCATTGATTTAACCAAGCGAGATATACAAACGCAGCTAAAGAGTAAAGGGCTTCCTTGGGAGAGAGCTAAGGGCTTTGATCACTCAGCGGTATTTAGTGAATTTGTCGAGGCTCCAACTGATCTCAAAAACCTAACAATCGAATTAGAGATAAATGGAGTCATTGTTCAGCAAGGCGGTGTCAGCCATATGCTCAACTCACCATTAGAGTTATTGGATGAGGTCGTGTCGTTTATGTCATTTGAAAATGGTGATATTTTAATGACGGGAACGCCAAGCGGCGTTGGTATTGTCAATAAAGCTGATATTTTTATAGGACGCGTATTCAATGGCAATCAGCTTTTAGTAAGCCGCGAGTGGCGAGCTTAAGACTGGCCAAATACGACGGTTCACCAATATAAGCCATAACCAAGTTGGACTTCAGTAGTGCCATCGTAGTTTATATCGAGTCGAAAATTACGGCTTGGATTATCGCCAAATCTATTCTCCCATCGAACAACTGATTCAGCGTCGGCGTCGCCATCAATAGCAATGCGCTTTCCAACAATGAATTGAGATTTCCAGACATTAATGGGTTTAGCTATAGCACCAATTGTTGCAGACGTGCGAAATGATCCACCCTCATAGCTTGAATGGAAACTTAATTCGCCCTCGGTATACAAGGTGAGTTTGCTGTTGATCTGCATCGCCTTTATGCCACTACCTGAAAGATGGCCTACCAAACAATTGATACAAGAGTTGTTCGCTCTTTCTAGCCCGAAACGAAGGCCCCAGCCAAGCCCACCGTCACCTGGTAAGCCTGTTCGTGAGATATTAAGGGTCTTGATATCGACTAGATCAAAACGTGTAAGGCGCTGTTGAGCGTTAATACTTGTCGCTTCGATATTAAACATATTAAGAGTCGAGTTGGCAACGTGCCCATCATCGAGGTCGAGTAAATCATAGCTTACTGGTCGTATTCGTAGGCGTACGCCATCGCCTAACTCAGAGTTATAAACTAAACCCAGCCTCACTAAGCTAGGTCGAGATCCAGTATGCGGCGCCGTTGAGCTGGCTTTTTGATTGGTCTTCGACGGCGTTTTCTTCAAGCGTAAACGTTTGGCATAAAGCATGGTTCGCTTAGTCGTATATTCTTGGTTTCTATCTTCGTTGTCTGATTTGGATATAAGAAACGAATAATAATCAGTAAGCGTGTCAGTGATCTTTCGTTGTTGGTCTTGGTCGAATGATTGCGCAATGCTATGTGTGCGCAAATAATTGTGAACCGCAGCCTGCGCAGGCTTATTTAATGCTGCATAATTTTCATTAAGCCTACTATGCCTCGATGCAGTGCGTGCAATATTCTTAACTAATGGTATACCGTTATTGGTGGTCTCCATGAGATTAAAAAATGTATTACTCGGAACGGTATAGAGGCGGTTCCTTGGCGAAATCCGTTTGCCTAACGCATATTTTAATAAGTCTTCTAAAAAGTAACCGCAATTGTTGCTGAAAAATTTATAAGTGAATCGTTGACCTAGAAGTTCCCAGCTATAGTAGATGACGCGCTTCTTTTGAGCTTGAGTTAAGTCTAACTGATAGTCCCAAAGGTCACGTAAGTCTGATTCAGAATACGAGTGATTAAGCCGGTAAAACTTGGTATCGGAAAATGCAGCTTCGTATCCTCCAAATATACCGCGAATCATATAAACCACAGGATTTTCATTCGCTGGAACAATGGCACCATTATTTATAGTGGTATCGAGAAGTCCACCTGTAGCAGCGTTACCCACGTTGAACTTGAGTAACGGGTGCCCATAAAATGACGCCGGATTTTTAAGTTAGCCAGAAGCAAACACTAAGCTAATCGAGTCTACTTTTTCGCTACTGACCCATTGCTTGAACCTAATGCAGTCTATAGAGTCGACTTCGTCAGGGAAATCGATAAGGTCATTGAGAAACTCATAACGCGCAATAAACTTACAGCGAGGGTGGGCGTCTGGTGATTCGCCAACCTTAAGTGGCAAAAACATCGCTTCAAGTGTTGCTATTAACTCGCCCTGAGGGTCAGTAGAGCCGTTGCTTGCGAAGAAAGATTGCTGGGATTTTATTTCACTTGATACACCACCAAACAAGCGTGATGTGTACTGTATTAGATGCCGCCAATCTGCTGATGCCGAAATTTGCTTAGAGATGGCCGTATTCTTAGCTCTTTGGAGGTCGTTCGCCGCACTTGCGAGTGCCTGACCAGCAACCAGTGTGGATAGCATTACCACTACAATAATTTGAGTAATTTTATTCATTGAGACCTCTGCATAACTCTAGTGCAACAGGAAAATAAGAGGATCTTTTAAAGATTTTTATCAAAATTGAGTGTAATAGCTATTGCCAGATGTTTTGGTAAGCATGTTGGAAACTATTAGTCGTTTTACCTTGTGCTAGAGTTATGCAGAGGTCTCTCATAGTTACTGTCTTAAATATAGTTACTGTCTTAAATATAGTTATTGTCTTACATATAGTTATTGTCTTAAATATAGTTATTGTCTTACATATAGTTATTGTCTTACATATCATTTACTGTATTAAATAAAAAAGCCCGACTGTTAAGTCGAGCTCTCATATTGTATACGCTAGCTCAATTCATCTGAGCTAAGCCTAAAAGGCTTAAACGTTACAGGATGTCATCGCACGATCGATCATAGCACCCATTTGCTGTGCTTTATCGGTCTGTGACGAAGCAACAAATGCTTGATTAGCAAACGAAGTCGATAACTCATCTTGCACGCTGCTGATAACAGCATTGTGAGCGCCTGTCTCGCACTGCATAATATTCAACAAAGCAGCAACGTGTGAGCCACTGCCTTTAACAAACTGCTCTTCTAATACTGGGTAAGTCTCATTGATGAATAATGCAGCTGTTGTGTTAGCGCCCGAGCACGATTCCGGAGAAGACGTTTGTGAACTGAATGCCGTTGTGCCTAAATCCCAAATAACATTCGAAATAATAGCTGCGGTTTCATTCTTTGTGAATATTGCAGCACCGATACCACATTGAGAGAATGCATTTTCGACCGTTGTTGCTTCTTTAGCTGACACTGGAGAAGTCGAAAGAGCTATAGCCGATGAGAATGCAAGAATGCCTGCGCTAAGTTTTTTTGAAATCATTTTAACCCTATTATTAATTAACTGTTTAAACCCTGTGTCATAAAGAAGACTTATGACATCGGGGTTGCCAAATCATAGATAATAAGCTGAATATAATCGGCGGACTCACACCAAAATACCTTACTTCCCTTAACCTGAATGAATTGGAGAAATCGCACGATTTTTCTAAGCTAATCGCTTTATTACCGATCATTGTATTGACAATGTCGATCAAACCCCAAAAAATCGCTGGTATCTGGTATAAAGAATCATCTAAAACATTGAGGGTATCGTAATGGGAACCGGAACTATTCTATTAATACTATTTATCGGCCTAATTTTTTACGGCGTCAGTATGTACAACCGGCTGGTTGCCGGTCGCAACAATTATAAAAATGCCTTTGCTCAAATTGATGTTCAGTTGACTCGTCGGCATGACTTAATACCAAACTTAGTCGAGACCGCCAAAGGTTACATGGCGCACGAAAAAGAGACTCTTGAGGCGGTTATCAATGCTCGCAATGCGGCGGTTAGCGGCCTAAACAACGCTAAAGCCGATCCAACAGACCCTGCTGCTATGAAACAACTGGGGCAGGCTGAACAGGGATTGAGCGGCGCCTTAGGTCGACTATTCGCTTTATCAGAAGCGTATCCAGATTTAAAAGCCAACGAAAATATGATGCAGCTTTCTGAAGAGCTAACCACCACTGAAAATAAAGTGTCGTTTGCGCGTCAGGCCTACAACGATGCGGTAATGATGTACAACAATTTACGCGAGCAATTCCCGAGTAATTTTCTTGCCAACTGGTTTCAGTTTAAGGGAGCCGAGCTGTTAGAGATTGAAGACGAGGCTATGAAGCAGGTTCCAAAGGTACAGTTCTAGAGGCTAATTTGAGTATCTGGGTTTCCATTATATGAACTTTTTTGAACACCAAGAGAAAGCGCGTAAACAGTCTCGATGGCTAATCTTTGCCTTCTTTGGCGTTGCGCTTCTAATCGTGTTGGCGGTGGACTTAGTTGTAATGTTTGTGTTTTCTACACAAATGCCATCTTCGATTAACGGTGGTCAATTAGGTTTTGCTGCAACACTAGACCCAGAAATGTGGCTAGCTAACGGTGGTTTATTGCTCACCAGTAGCGTTGCCACAGGTGGTGCTATCGGGCTAGCAAGCCTAGGTAAGATTGCCAGTTTGCGAAGTGGTGGCGGTAAGGTAGCGCGAGATATGGGCGGCACCATAGTCACCCCCGATACGCGAGATCCTTTGCGTCGTCGTCTGTACAACGTTGTTGAAGAAATCGCATTGGCTTCTGGTACCCCGGTGCCTGATGTCTATGTGATGGAAAACGAACCAGGTATCAATGCCTTTGCCGCGGGCTATACACCTAGCGATGCCGCGGTAGCAGTAACTCAAGGAACGCTCGAGAAATTGAGCCGCGCTGAGCTTCAAGGTGTTATTGCGCATGAGTTTAGTCATATTTTAAATGGCGATATGCGCATTAATATCCGCATGATGGGCGTGATATTCGGTATTACCGTGATAGCAATTCTAGGTCGTAAGTTTCTTCACGCCAGTCGTTATCGGGTTAGCTCTTCTCGTGATTATAACGGCTCCGCAATTGTCGCCATCGGCATTGTATTAATGATAGTGGGTTATATTGGTCTCTTCTTTGCGCGTTGGATGAAGTCTGCTCTGTCACGTCAACGAGAGTATTTAGCGGATGCTTCTGCGGTCCAGTTTACTCGTGACCCAGACGGGATCTCTGGTGCACTTAAAAAGATCGCAGCGTACAGCCATTCGTCATATCTGACATCAGATTCAGAAGAAGTAAGCCATATGCTATTTAGTAGCGGTTTTCGTTCTCGAATGTTTTCGACTCACCCGCCACTTGAACAGCGTATTGCTAGAATCGAGAAAGGCTTTGACGCAGCCGATATAGAAGTACTCGCTAAGAAACTAACGAAGCAAGAAAAAGTCGAGCATCTACAAGCGGTAAAGGCGGCGCAAGAGCAGCAAAATAAGAAGCACTCAAAAAACAAAGGAGGCTTTTTTGATATCGACGGAATGTTTGGTGATATCGGTAACCCGAGTAACGAAAGAATTGCCGCGGCGGCCATGCTCACAGCCTCTCTCGCGTCGGGATTATCGAGTTCAGCACACAGTCTGGAGTGGGCGCCCGAAGTTCTATTTTATTGCCTGCTAGACAAAGATGATGAAATACGTTCTAAGCAATTATTGATTGTAGTAGAGCAAATGGGCGATATCAGCGAGCGTAAAATTCAACACTTGGTTCAAACGCACGGCTTGGTGAAGGTTGAACAACGCTTAGCAATCCTTGAAATGAGCTTTCCTACACTCAAACGTCGTCCGATTTCGGATATCGAGCGTATTCAACTAACGATTGAGTTATTAGCCAACGCTGATAGTAAAATTGATTCGTTTGAGTTCCTGCTCACCCGCTTAATCAAACAATATTTAAACGAAGCCGATTTGCCTAATAGAACGCGATTGCATGGGCGTAAAAACATTAAAGACTGCATGAAAGAGTTATCAGTCGTGATGAGTATTTTGGCTGCTCATGGACAACACCGTTCAAGTGCTCAAGGTTTGCAGCGAGCTCAAAAAGCGTTTAAAGAAGGTATGAGCATCGCCGGCGTTAACCACATGAATCTGAGTTTCAGTGATCAATGGCAACAGGATTTAGATCTCGCGATATCAGTACTCGACAAACTCAAGCCTAAAGATAAATCTACCGTTGTCGCGGCGCTAGTGAGAACCGTTCTTGACGACAAACAAGTTCTCACAGCTGAGCATGAAATGTTGCGTGTGATATGTGCCCTGATTCACGTGCCGATACCACTACTCGGTGAAAGCTAAACAATCCTTAACCTCCGTAACTGGATAATAGTCTTACATTAGCGATATTATTAGCGTGAAATTGAATGTAGCTTACGGATTTAGGAATGGAACAAGGTGTACGGTTAAAGGTGTCTCAAAAAGGGACAGCGGCGAAGGAAGAACCGGCGCTTGAAACGAATCAGCCTGCTGAATCGATTACGGTTATTGTGATACCAACCTATGAAGATGCGGCGGCCCAGCAGCTGATAAAAAACTTGTCTACTGAGTACGGAACTAGTTTTTATTTGGTTGTTGTAGACGACGGTTCTATCGAAAATCAGGTACAGTCGAGTTGGCTTGACGATGTAGGCGTTAGTGGTTGCATCCTACGACTGAGGAAAAATGTAGGGCATCAGGCGGCTATCACCGTTGGTATTAATTATGCTTTAGAAAATTTGTCATGGCAACGTCTCATCATAATGGATTCAGATGGTGAAGACACACCCAGATCAAGTCGTCAGTTACTAGAAGTGTTGGACCGCAAGCAAATCGATATTGCCGTCGCAAGCCGTCGTTCTCGAGTTGAGACAATAAAATTCAAGGTATTCTATAAGTTCTATAAACTGATATTTTTTCTTTTAGTGGGCAGAACTATCAGTTTTGGCAATTTTATGGCGATGAATCGTGACGCCGCAAGAAGGTTAGCTGCGAGTCCGGATACTTGGCATCATGTCGCGGCTTCTGTATTGAATGCCAAACTACGGGTAACGCATTGTGCAATTGATAGGGGTTCTCGCTATACCGGAGCGAGCAAAATGAATTTTGTTTCGCTTGTATTGCATGGCTTTAGAGGAATAATGGTGTTTTTCGACCGCGTGCTCGTGCGTATTTCAATTGTCTGTATTCTGTGTGCGGTAGTTGCGGTTGTGGCAATGATTGCGATTGCGAGTTTGAAGGTAATGGGCCTTGCAAGCCCCGGTTGGTTCTCTACATTGTCAGGAATTCTAGTGCTGATTTTATTTCAAGTACTAATCCTCGGCCTGCTTTCAATGTTTATCGCGGGCTCTAAGCGCGTCGCTTTAGTCAGCGAGCTTGATTACAGCAATTTGATTCACCGAGTAATTTCCGTTAGCGGTAAGTCCACAGCGAGTGCGCTAAAAAAGTATAAATAGGCACTGTTATAACTACCATTGCAATACCAATCATATAGTGGAGGTTAAGGCTATCGGCAAATAACGATATTAGTATCGTAAGAGTTAAACCAACTAACGATACAATGATAAATCTAAGCGCATTTCTCGATGAAATTTGATTTGAAAAACTCCATAGAGTATTTACTCCATATGAGAATGATGTTGCGATAATGAATGCAGTTCCATTAGCAATTGGCGTGCTTTTATCAAATCCTGAAATTAACGTTGTAGCCACTAAGATATGGATTAAGGTAGAACAAACTCCAGTCATGCCAAACTTCAATAAGGTAGCGAGTGATTTTTTACTCGGAGTTTGCGGGTTGTTCATTGTGACAGCGTCGTTGAAGAGTTACATAAGCTAAGAGTAACGCGGTCAGCGACCTAAACGAAATAGTAAATGATTAAAATAAGCTTCACAGGGCATTAGGGCTAGATAACGATGACAACAATACTAAATAGCCATCGAGCTGCCTGGTTGGCGTTTTGTATTTTAGCGGTTTGCTATTTCACAACTGTCTCTGGCTATTCGCTAAACGTACCCTACTCTGATGACTTTCATCAACAAATTTATACCGCGATACAACTAGAGCAAGGCGCTGATGTAACAGCCTCGCTATTCCGGCAGCACAATGTTCATCGTCTTTTTACTACACATATTGGCACCTCCATAGAGTACGCTATTAGCGGTAAAGTAAACCTTGATAATCAACTGTTAGTAGCTTTAGTGCTGCTAATATCACTAGTTTTGGTTGTTGCATCGTTTAGTCATCGTAAGCATCGCCCAATTGTCTTGTTAGTAGCGTCGCTTTTGCTTTTAAGCCCAGAGCATTCAGCAACGTGGGTCGGTGGTACTACCCAATACTACGCCTTGATTCTGTTTAGCCTATTATCACTCAAATGGCTAAACCACATTGAAAAGCCGTGGTACCTATTTGCTTCAATCGTTGCATTATTTTTAGCAATCTATTCAATGATAGGCGGCGTTCTCGTACCGGTCGTTGGCCTAGGCTATTTGCTCATGAGTCGAAAGATAATAAAGCATAGTAGTCTTATCTGGGTGGCCTCATCGTTAGCCTTTCTAATAGGTTATTTCAGCACTTACGAATCGCATCAAAATCAGCCGTCAATATGGTTTTTTCTACAACAGCCGGGGTTTACCTTTGAGTTTACTTTTCGTATGTTGAGCAATTTTCTCAGTGATTTAATCGAGCCTAACTTACTTTGGTATCTTGGCATATTGGTGTTTGCTGGTTTTTTTGTCATCATAATTCGAAACCGCTCAATTCCTAGTTTGATGGCTTCGCCCGAGGGGATTGCGTTTCTATACGTGTTACTTATGATCGGCTCTGTAGTGGCCGGCCGTGTCGGCTTTCAAGAGCAAGTTGGCGCCTACGCTGACCGATATTTTGTTTATACGAAAACGTTATGGTTGTTAGGCTTAATTATCTTGCTTAATCGACAATTGGTGAGCAAAAATGCACTCGCGTTTATTGTCGGTGTCAGCACCCTGTTTATGCTTGCAACTTATCATAGTGAAAGCAGAAACCTAGCGGCGCATCAACAGGCTCAAAGTAACGCCATGGTCGACTTTTTAGTGCGAGGTAATCCCTTGGGTTTCGAGTTTGCTAATCAGCCAGCCAAGGCTGGCGGCTTAGTTAAAAAGGCAATGGCGTTAGGTGTTTATACCCCTGGTTTGTTAGCGACGCCCTCCAGAGAGCTAAAGTATTTAAAATACGCAGATTTCACCGATGGGCTAGAGGCCACGGTAGTGAGAGATAATAGACTCGGCAGCTTTCGGTATTTTACTTTTGCGGTGCATAACTCTGCTCAGGTTCATGAGGTTGTGCTCGTACCTCAAATAGTTGACGGTCCGGCATTTTTGCTTAAAGCGGCGGCTGAAGTTGAGTCGTCTCGCTTACAACTGGCAGACTTGCAAGCGTCTGAAGGTGGGGGGCGAATCTATCAAGTCGTTATAGATACGTCGATGCTCGACAGCTCGTTAAGCTATGATGTATTTCTAATAAGTCTAGGTATGATAACGACAATTGGCGAAATATAAATCGCTTACTTGTTGAACAGCCGTAGGTCCAAAATTTTTTATTCATGGAAAAAACTTATATTGATCTCGCTTGTCAGTCTAATTGGTGGCCAGACAACGCTCTTTCGATTGCAAAACTAAACCCAAAGATAGCATCACTGGCAAGCGATAAAGGCTCGCTAACCTCGGCATTGGTTGGTTTGAGTGATAATAATTTTGCCGTGAAAGTGTTACAGCAGGTTACTAAACTGCCATTCTTCCACGAGCAGCTAGAGTTAGGTCAGCCACTTTCTCGTGCCGCTGTGATACGCGAAGTCGAACTACAGCTTTATGCTGAAACGGTCGTTTTCGCGCGAAGCATCATTCCTTTGCCATTGGTCGCTAAGGGCCGCAGTGGCTTAGCTAACTTGGGCCGCACACCGCTTGGGCATTTGCTTTTTAAGGATGGCCAAATTAAAGTGTCAAGGCGCCAATTTAGTCAAACTTCATACCTAGGTAATCAAGTGGCTGCACGCCGCACCCCGTATGATTACGAAGGTTCACAAATACTAGTGAGTGAATTTTTCTTACCGACTATTTTTAAATACTTATGAGCAGTGACGCGCGCAATCTTGATTTGATCGCGGGAAATCGTTGCAACTAATTGAGGGCAATATGAATAAGGACTACGTGGTTAAAGACGCCGCCGAGTTGCAACAGCTTCTTGGTGAACCTAAAGAGATGGTTAAGCAAAAAGTTGTCAAGAACCTAGATGACATGATGGTCAATTTCATACAACGTTCTCCATTAATCTTTATCGCTAGCTATGGCGAAAACGGCTTACCAGATATATCACCAAAGGGTGATGCGGCGGGCTTTGTACAGGTTAATCAAGATGGTGCTTTGTTAATCCCCGAGCGACCTGGCAATAAGCTTATGTTCGGCTTTAACAATATTCTGGAAAACAATCGGGTGGGCCTTATATTTGTGATTCCTGGTGCCCGTGAAACGTTACGTGTCAAAGGTAGAGCCACGCTCAGTCGAGATCCGGATTTACTCCAAGCACTAGCAGCGCAGGGCAAGCCAGCGCTGCTTTGTACTCATGTAGAGGTGGCAGAATGTTTCTTTCACTGTGGCAAGGCGATGATTCGGTCGCAATTATGGAAGCCAGAGAGTTGGGAGCCCGATGAGCAATTAATGGCACGTCATTTTGCTAATAAAAACGACCTCGATCAACAGCAGATTGAAACATCGTTAGAGCAATCGTACGAGCATAATTTATATTAGTAATGCTAAGCGATACTTTGCCGACGGTACTCTGTAGGCGACATGCCGAACTGACTTTGAAAAGCAGTATTGAAGGACGAGATTGATCGAAATCCAACGTCTAATGCAACGCTCAAAACGGGGATTGTTGGCTCTTTATTTAAACGTTGTCCAGCTTCTTCAATACGATATCGATTGACGAATTGATTGAAGTTTCGATACCCCAGTTGTTTATTAATCTTCTTACGCAAGCTGTGTTCTGGCAAACCAACTATGTCAGCCAGTTTGGCAACGCGTAGATCATGGTCGGCGTACAAGCGCTCGTCTTGCATGCGATCAAGTAACTTACTGATCATCGGGTCTTTGCTTTCGACAATTATGGGTTTGCCATGCGCTGTTATTTGACCGCTAGGGTTAATTTTTAACATAGCGAAATTTATTGATAAAGATAATGCGAAAACGGAAAGCATAAAAAACAGTTCAAAGCCGTCTGGAACAAGGTGTGCGGTCACTAGATGTAAGAAAAGAATCAAAAGTGTTAGTGATGCAATGCCCAAAATTGACCAATTTCTCAACTTTGCTCTGGTCTCGACCAAATCCTCTTCCTTGCCACGCCAGAGCAATATTAGCGCTACTACCACCAATGACATCTCTACCAATTGCATTATTCGCATATAGCTCGATATCGCGCCACTCATTGAATAAAAGGTATGGGCTCCAAGTTCCAATAGAATATTAAGCACAATGAGGCCCCAGAACCAACTTGGAAACGTATGTTGTTCTTCGAATGCGACCCAAACAAACAAAAGAATAAACATTGGTGTGAGACTCGCAAGGGTGAACAAAAAAGCGGTTAGCTCTATTTGACTTTTGGCATCTGCAAGTGGGCCTAACAAATAGCCGATTATTCCAATAAACAGCCCTGCACCGACGGTTCTTACGCACGGTGGGTTTTTAGAGACGGCGAGCGAAACTAGCAATAGCACGACTTGTGACAAAGCTAAAAAACGAGCTGCAAATATTACTGATTCCATAAAGGCAAAAATGCTAATTAAATTATTAGTGGCGAAGTGCGATCAAATCAAATTAAACTTCTGGTGATTACTATTTGACCATTATTTAGTGATGATGGTTAAGCAAAGTGCTATCGAAAATCAAAAACATCTATCGAAAAGTTGAAAAATCTGGGTTTGAGCCCTCTAAGCGGTGGAGCCGGTAAGTTTTAGTGGGCTTCAAATAGCGGATTATGCCGCAAAAAAGTGGCCAGCAAGGCTGGCCACTTTACCTGTTTAGCTTGAATGCTAATTACTTAAGTTCTACGAACTCTAAATTAAGAACTAAGCAACGGTGCAATAACTAAACTGACAATCGCCATAACGTTAATCAGGATATTCATTGACGGGCCCGAGGTATCTTTAAATGGGTCGCCAACCGTATCACCAACAACAACCGCTGCATGAGTATCCGAACCTTTGCCGCCATGATTACCGCGTTCGACATACTTTTTGGCGTTATCCCAAGCGCCACCTGCGTTAGCCATAGTAATCGCTAGTAATACGCAGCCAAGTAAGGCGCCACCTAACATGCCGCCTAAGGCTTGGGCACCAATGCCAAAGCCAATAACCGCTGGTGCCGAAACCGCTAATACGCCAGGTAAAATCATTCGCTTTAGCGCCGCTGTTGTTGCAATGTCTACGCAACGTTCGGTATCTGGTTCAGCGGTTCCTTCCATTAAGCCGGGTATTTCTTTAAATTGACGTCGCACTTCTTTGATCATGTCAAAAGCGGCTTCGCCAACGGCTTTCATGGTTAGGCTGCTGATCAAGAACGGTAAAATACCACCAATGAACATGCCGACTAACACTTCTGGATCATTCATTTGCAAGGAAAAACCGTCAATATTAGCCGATACTGTTTCAATAAAGGCCGAGATGATTGCTAATGCGGCGAGCGCTGCTGCACCAATTGCAAAGCCCTTGCCGATGGCGGCAGTGGTGTTACCTACCTCATCAAGCGAATCGGTAATCTTGCGAGTCTCCTCTCCAAGGCCTGCCATTTCGGCAATGCCGCCCGCGTTATCAGCAACCGGGCCGTAGGCATCGATGGCCATGGTAATACCAACCGTCGCTAACATACCGACCGCCGCGATCGCGACGCCGTAGAGACCAGCAAATTGATCAGAGAAAAAGATAATCGCGCAGAGTGTAAGAATCGGAATTACGACTGACTCCATGCCTATCGCTAAACCCGCGATCATTACGGTTGCTGCGCCAGTTTCCCCTGCTGCGGCAATGGTACGAATCGGTTTGCCGGCAGTGTAGTACTCGGTGACTAAGCCGATGACGATGCCGCCAACCGAGCCAATTAGTACTGAGTACCAAACGCCGGAACTAATGCCGTAATATTGAATCATAAAATAGGACGCTACGATGAATAAAATCGCAGTGCCCATGGTGCCCGTGCGCAAGGCCTTTTCAGGTGCTTGGCTGCTCAACATTTTTATTAGCAATATACCGAGTATCGAACAGATCAAACCCAAAGAAGACAACGCAAGGGGTAAGAACATCAATGCCTGTTGATTGCCACCTAGCGATGCTAAAGCGGCGACGCTTAGAGTCGAGGCTATGGCAATGGTTGCGATCATCGAGCCACAATAAGACTCAAATATATCTGAGCCCATACCGGCTACGTCACCAACATTGTCACCAACGTTATCTGCAATTACCGCTGGGTTACGTGGGTCGTCTTCGGGAATGCCTGCTTCTAGTTTACCAACTAAGTCGGCACCAACATCAGCACTTTTGGTGAAAATGCCGCCGCCAACACGCGAGAATAAGGCAACGACAGACGCGCCCATGCCAAAGCCATGAATAGTATGCGTGGCTTCTGGGTTGCCACCGTAGAAGTAGTAGAGAATACCGATGCCGATTAAGCCCATGGAGGCAACCGTTAGGCCCATTACAGAGCCACCGTAAAAGGCCGTTTTTAAGGCCGCTGCGGCGCCTTGCTCATGCGCTGCCGTGGTAGTTCGGGTATTTGCCTTGGTTGCGGTGAACATACCTACGTAGCCAGCAAACGCAGAGCAAAATGCTCCAAGAATAAAGGCGATCATGGTATGTAGCCCTAAGTCTGAGATGCCGATAAGAATGGCAAGTACGACTAAAAAGGCTAAAAGAATGGTGTACTCACGACGCATAAACGCCATGGCTCCGATATGAATTTGTTTGCCAATAGCTTCTACTTTAGGGTCATTCACTTTTAACTTTGCAATGACGCCATAAATGACAAATGCAATTGCTAAACCTAATACCCCAAGTAACGCTGGGACTGATTGTTCAGACATAGATTATCCTCCGATGTATCCCCTGCAAGCAGGTATTATTACCTGTTCGCATAGACAAACAAAGATTAACGTCCTTGCAATGAGTGAATTGAATACGTCTCTGTAATTCTAATTTGTCTAATCAAAACCGATGCAGAAAACCATAGTTTCGAGAGACTAACTAAACTTAATTCACAAAAAAATCTGCTTGAGTCTGCCTCGCCTGTTTATAAGGAATGTAAATTATTAGTGTTTCTTATTGTGTGTAGCTGTTAATGGCTACTAAATCAGTATAATACAGCGACTTTTTCATGACCAATCTTTTGGAGGGACTTAGATGTCTCTAAACAATGTAGGCCCAGGTGTATCGTTACCAGACGATGTAAATGTAGTAGTTGAGATTCCTCGTTACGGCGACCCGATCAAGTATGAAGTAGATAAAGAGACTGGCGCGATGTTTGTTGATCGTTTTATGTCTACTGCAATGCACTACCCATGTAACTATGGCTATATTCCGCAAACTTTGTCAGATGATGGCGATCCTGCCGACGTACTAGTGCTGGCTCCGTTCCCTCTGGTAACTGGTTCCGTTGTTCGCTGCCGCCCAATTGGCGTGTTAGAGATGGACGATGAAGCTGGTGGTGATGCTAAAATTCTAGCTGTTCCAGTTGAGAAGCTAACTAAATTTTATAACAACGTGTCTACTTTCCGCGACGTGCAACAAGAAATGCTCGACAAAATCGCGCACTTTTTCGAACACTATAAAGACCTTGAGCAAGGTAAATGGGTGAAAGTAAAAGGTTGGGCTGGTAAAGAAGAGGCTCGTAGAGAGATTATCGAATCAGCAGAACGTTATCAGGCTACTTTGAAGTAATTTGATTGATTCGTTTTAATTGTGAAAAGCCCGACTGTTTGTCGGGCTTTTTTTTGGCTGACTTTGTGGGGCCAAATCAAGTTATCGGAATGACGCAAGCTCTGTTGATCGGGTTTTAAAAACCCGATCAACCCTTATGCTAAGGCGTCTAGTCGTTGTAAGCCTTGCTTAATCAACACTGCATTGTCTCCGACTTCCAATTTTAAACGCTCAACCAATTCAGCGCGAATTGACTCATCCCCTTGGTGCTCAAGCACTAACTCGAGAGTTTCATACAGAGCTAGCCAATCAACAGACTCAAGGGCAATCACTCGCTCAGCCAATTTGGCTGGATTATTAGACCTCTCTCGACTCGCACGGATGTCGTCATAGAGTAAAAACATCTGCTGCTCATAGTTGCTATAGCTTTTCTCTGCGTGTGCGCTTACTGAGGGTTTTTCGTACATTGGGAAGCTGGCTTGATCTGCCGAGCCGCCACTAACAGAAGCAACCGAATCGCCAACTGCCATATCAAATATTCCCCAACTTGGGTCAAACAATAGCGTGTTGTCGACATCAGTAACGGTGCAATCCTTAAAGCTCATCAATATGTTTTTTTGCTCGCGTCGAAGAATATTAGTTAAGGTTCCTTTAACCGTGACGCCGGATAGAAATCGTAGCGTGGTTGGCTTATCTAGTGCAATCCCATCACGTGCTAATTCATCAACGCTATAGGCCGAGAGGCACCGCTCTAAGCCGATTAAGCGGCCGATGGGCGAGCCAAAGCCTTGTCCGTGATAGTCAGTGCCATGGCCAATTAATTCGCAGTTAGCAAAGGCCAATTGAGTTGGCCCTTCGGTATTCAAATAAATGGCGTTGCCAACGGCATCACACATTACACGGCTAATCTTTCCAGATGCTTGAAGCCCTGAATTCATGGTAACGGTGACGATTGAGCCTGCCTCATAGGCTTTCAATAATGACGACGAACCACCGGCGATACAACACATATGACGACCGTATTCTTCTAGCACGTGGCTTAGATGCCGACATGACTGAGTTACGAATAGCTGAGGTTGTTGTGCGGTGATATCGTAAGCCGTTTTTATTGAGTCAATGGTTAACGCTTTTTTGCTAACCTTGGCATCATCTAAACAAAGCTGGCTTTCGGACAACGATGATAATAAACCAGCACCGTAAATTCGATAATCATCGACCTCACCTACCAATCCATATTCAACCGTCCACCAGTGCAGCCTTGCTAGTAAGTTAGCTTCTGATGGCTCTACTGTGATGTTTTGAATGTCGGCAACACGTTGTTCAGCGTGCTCGATTTGAGCGTCGGTAGATTTGATATCTTCTTTAACAATTGAGAGATCCCGCACCGCTTCGTAGTGATCCATGTCATGTTGGTTGGCAATTGCTTGCATGCCAAGTTCGCCAAAGCGTTGTAAAAATTCAGCATAATCTATGTCGATTAAAAACGGCGCATGACCGGCGGACTCATGAATAATGTCAGGCGCTGGGGTATACAGCATGTGCTCAAAGGCGCGAATATTAACCGCAATGGCTAATACTTGAATCGCTTGAAACTCCATAAACACCGCGGGAGGTAGAAACCCGTCAACGGCCACAGCTTGCCAGCCTAATAGGTTTAAGCGAGTGTTAATTTCTTCTATGCGCGGAATTTTTTCGAAGCCAATACCGGTTTTTATTAGGCCATCGAAATAGGTTTCGTGTGCCGCACCCTTTAAACTAAAGCGAAGCTGATGAATTAGAAAACGCCACACGGCTTGGTCGCGTGAGGTGTAGATTGAATAGTCTTGTGTCGCGACAAACGGTTGTAAATGCGACGGTAGGCTTTGTATTACTTGTTGTTGGTTTTGCACGATTGTCAGCAGTTAATTTTTCAGTAATTAATTAGGTGGCGTCAGGTTGAAATTCGGGTGCAGTGTTAGCAAACGCATCGAGTATTAAGCATGTCTCATTAAGTCTATTGATGGTTGGGTAATCATCCATAGGGCAATTGAATCGATGTGCGTTATAGACTTGTGGTATCAAGCAAACGTCGGCAAGGCTTAGCGTATCTGCAAAACAAAACTTGCCGGCACTTTTTTTCAAGCGCGTCTCTAAGCCTTCGAAGCCTGTTGCTACCCAGTGCTGATACCATTGCAATTTTTTATCATCGCTAGCACCCATGTCACTAACTAAATACTGTTGCACACGTAAGTTGTTAAGAGGGTGGATATCGCTAACGATAGTTTGTGCCAATGCTCTTACAAAGGCGCGTTGTATGGGGTCTTTAGGCAGCAAGCTTACTGTTGGATAGACTTCTTCTAAGTACTCAAGAATAGCCATGGACTGAGTGAGAAGGTTATCACCGACTTGTAGAGTCGGAATCAAGCCGTCTGGATTATGATTCAAAAACTCATTTGTTTTTTGCTCGCCTGTGAATAGGTTTAACGGCGATAGCTCATGCTCTAGCTCTTTTAGATTCAGGGCAATGCGCACGCGATAGGCCGCGGTACTTCTAAAGTAGGTCGTGAGTATCATGGTATTAATCAAGCGCCTGAAACTCATTGTTATGCAGCCACTCAGCGTGCTTTGGCGCGCGCTTGGTCTTTGACCATTCTTCGAGCATATCCCACTTAACCGTATCTAGGCGATCGAGCTTAGCTTGCTCAGCCAGGTCAGGTGCCGCCAACTCCAGTCGATGGCCATTCGGGTCGAAGAAGTAGATCGACTGAAATACCGAGTGGTCGGTTACGCCAAGCACGTCTATGCCATTTCCTTCCAAGTGCGCTTTATATTGCAGTAGAGTATCCATATCTTTAACTTTAAAGGCAATGTGCTGCACCCATTCAGGGGTATTCTCATCGCGGCCCATGGTGGGTTTGGTGGGTAGTTCAAAAAACGCTAAAACATTGCCCTGCCCTGCATCTAAAAAAACATGCATATAAGGGTCGGGCTCTTTGGTCGAGGGCACTTGGTCTTCGGCTATGGCAAGTACGAAATCCATTTTCAAATTCTCGACATACCACTCGACGGTTTCTTTGGCATCGTGGCAGCGATAAGCGACATGATGAATTCGTTCTATTTTCATACTAATCCTCGAGTGCAGGGAGCACCGTTGCGGTTGCATGACCAAAGCCAATCCGAGGGGCTACTTCGGAATCACACCAACCGTTAAGCGTAACGGTATCGCCATCTTCTAAAAATGCCCGTGTTTCGCCATTGCTTAGGGTTATCGGGTTTTTACCACCGGTGGTTGCTTCAATTAGCGCACCAAAGCTATTGTCGGTAGTGCCAGACTGTGTGCCGCTGCCAAAGAAGTCACCTGGCTTTAGGTTACAGCCGTTGACTGAGTGATGCGCCACCATCTGTGCGATGGTCCAATACGATTGATTAAAATTGCTCAAAGCGAGTCGCTCGGCGGCTTGGCCGTCAGCTTTCATTTTTGCGGTTTGTAGTAATACCTCAAGGTGCATATCGACTGCGCCAGCACTGCGGTTATCGTGCGACTCTAAATACGGTAGCGGCTGCGGGTGGTCAGCTGGGCGAGACCATGCTTGACGATACGGTGCTATTGCTTCCATCGTGACGATCCACGGTGACACCGTAGAGGCAAAACTTTTCGATAAGAATGGGCCAAGCGGTTGATACTCCCAGGCTTGAATATCTCGTGCTGACCAGTCGTTAAACATACACAGACCAAAGACATGGTCTTCGGCGTCGTTAATATCGATAGAATGGCCTAAGGTATTGCCTTTACCAATATAGATACCGACCTCGAGTTCGTAGTCGAGTCGTTTGCTTGGCGCTAGAACCGGGGCATCGGCATCGGGTGCCTTGAGTTGGCTTTTAGGCCGATGAAACCCATGCCCCGATACTTTAATTGAAGAGCTTCGCCCGTGATAGCCAATCGGTATCCATTGATAGTTTGGAAGTAAGGGGTTATCGGGCCTGAAAAGTTTGCCAATATTGGTCGCGTGATTAATTGATGTGTAAAAATCAGTGTAGTCGCCAATGCGCGCAGGAACCTTATATTCAGCTTGGCTCTGCGGTACTAAGCAATTTTCTAACTGTGTTTGCAAGCTTGAGTCGGTCCTTAGCGCACGAGATAGTTCGAGGCGTAATTCAGACCACGCATCTTTGCCGAGAGCCATAAACTGGTTCAGCTTAGATTTATGCAAAGTCTTAAGCATCGGCGTTAGCGACATGCTAAACACACCAGCCTTATGAGCGGCTTTTAGGTCAACAATATGTTCGCCAATCGCTACTCCGGCCCTAAATTTTTCTTTAGTTCCTTTGCGTTTGAAAATTGCAAACGGCAGGTTTTGAATTGGAAAATCACTTTGGCTATCGTTAGCCGAAGCGACCCAACTGCGTAACTCTGGTTGATGTGTTTCGTTTAATACAATCATAGATTCCTTCTTCTTACTGTGTCAGATATTCAGCAACTATTTACTTTACGCCTACTAAGCGGTGTTACTTGACGCCAACTATACCGCGCTCTATTTGGTCGCGTTCGATTGATTCGAACAACGCCTTAAAGTTACCCTCGCCAAAGCCATCATCCTTCTTGCGTTGAATAAACTCAAAAAATACTGGGCCGATAAGCGTGTCAGAAAAAATCTGTAGCAACAAACGCGGGTCATCGTTCTCAGTGCTACCGTCTAACAAAATCCCTCGCGTCTGTAATGCATCGATCGGCTCACCATGGTTTGGCAAACGATCTTCAAGCATCGCGTAGTAGGTGTCGGGTGGCGCACTCATAAACGGCATGCCGCGCGCCTTAAGTTTGTCCCAGCATTCTATTAAGTTATCGCAGGAGAAAGCAATATGCTGAATGCCCTCTCCATTATAGGCCATCAAAAACTCTTCAATTTGCCCAGTCTCTTTAGATGCTTCTTCGTTTAGCGGAATTCGAATCAAACCATCCGGTGCTGACAACGCTTTCGACGTTAGCCCAGTGTACTCGCCCTTGATATCAAAAAAGCGAATCTCTCTAAAGTTAAACAAACGCTCGTAGAAATCCGCCCAGTATTGCATACGACCACGGTATACATTGTGTGTTAAATGGTCGATCACATTGAATCCGCAGCCTTTTGGCTTACGCTCAACACCCTCAATAAATTCAAAATCGATGTCGTAAATAGACGTGCCTTCTTCAAAGCGATCAATCAAATATAAGGGCGCTCCGCCTATCCCTTTAATTGCGGGTAAGCGCAGTTCCATTGGCCCCACAGGGATGTCGACCGGCTGCGCGCCTAATTCGAGTGCGCGGGCATAGGCGACTTGCGAGTCTTTGACTCGAAATGCCATACCACAGGCTGATGGGCCATGCTCTTGGGCAAAGTAGTAGGCGTTGCTCGTTGGCTCATAATTAATCAGCAAGTTAATATCGCCTTGGCGATAAAGGTGAACCTCTTTGGAGCGATGCTGGGCGACTTTGGTGAAGCCGGCCATCTCAAAAATTGGCTCAAGTACACCAGATGTGTTGGCGGCGAATTCAATGAATTCAAAGCCGCATAATCCCATTGGGTTTTCAAATAAATCAGACATTAGGGTCTCGCTCAAAAATGGTTTAAACTAGTTGCTATCACAACCAATATAGTTGTAGTTGCAACTAAATGCAAACATGGTTAAAAAGTCTGCCCAGCATCCCGCTGTTCTCACGCTTGAGCGCTTTCTGCCTTATCGATTATCGATTCTCTCAAATCGAATTAGTGGCGTTATTGCTGAAACTTATAAAGATAAGTTCGCGCTGTCGATTACCGAATGGCGAATAATGGCAGTGCTGGGGGAGTACCCAGGCGCATCGGCTGATGAAGTGTCGTTAAAAGTACAAATAGAAAAATCGATGATTAGCCGTGCGTTACAAAAGCTCTTGGCGCGCCACTTAGTCAGTCGAGAGCTTGACGAGTCTGATCGGCGACGACAAAACTTAAGCCTGACAAAAACCGGTTTAGAAATCTACCAGCAGATAGTCCCGGTATCGTATGACTACGAAAACTTGCTACAAGAGTGTTTCAGTAAGGAAGAACGCGATATCTTTGATAGTCTTATCGATCGGCTTTATGAGCACGCGCAGAGTATTGAGTAAACCTAACGACCACGCCCGACAAATAAACGAATGCCTTCAAGTTTAATAATCACCGCTTGCTCGCCTGCTGCGATCTCGCTTTCGCCATCAGCCAATTCGGCATTCCACTTAGAGCCTGACCATTGAACTCGACCGTTTTTATCTCGGCTAATGGTTTGCAGCACTACAACCCGTTGGCCTATGGCATCATTGCCGGCAATTGGGCCCGGCTTAGCTTGCCACCGACGGAGAATGGGATAAAGCAACAGGGCTATAACGACCGATGAAACTAGGAATATACTGGTGCTCATTAGCCAAGTTAATGGCACGAACCAACTGATCACGGCGGTGATTAACGCTCCAACTCCGAAGAACAGAAACCAGAATACTGAAAGCTGCAGTATTAGAAGCTCGGCACCGATTAAGGCCACGGCTAGGCACAGATAGAAAACAGTTGGTGAAATTTCTGTCATAACGTCGGTATTTGAGCCTTAGCTCCCTTGTTTTGTTTTGTCGACCTGCGTCTTCAATGCGTCAAATGCGGTAAAGGCTTTACTCACTACGGAGGTGACATCCGAGGCGTCGGCCGGTAAAAGAACCACGGTGCCCTCACGTGCTAGCTTCTCAAAGGCTGTAATATACTGCTCTGATAACTGCTGTGCGACGGCTGTTGTGCCACCTTCGTGGTTGATTGCCGCTGAAATAGTGCCAATCGCTATCGCTCGTGCTTTGGCTTCAATTTCAACTGCGTCGGCACTACCCTGGGCACGTAGCACAAGCGCTTGCTGGTCGCCTTCGGCTTCGTTAATCTGCGCTTGGCGATAGCCTTCTGAAGTGGTCACTGCTACGCGTCGTTGCCGTTCAGCAGCCATTTGTTTCTCCATCTCGTCAAGAATAGTAGTTGGTGGAGAAATATCCTTAATTTCATAACGCAGGACTTTGGTGCCCCACGCCTCAGAGGCTTCGTCGATAGCATGAGTAACCGTGGCGTTAATATGCTCGCGCGACTCAAATGTTGCGTCCAAGCTGATTTTGCCAATCTCGGCTCTCATGGTTGTTTGAGCTAGCTGGGTGATCGCAAAGCGCAAATTCTCTACCCCGTACGATGCGGCCTTGGGGTCCATAATCCGCAAGTACAAAACCCCATCAATACCTAGTGGCACGTTGTCTTTGGTGATGGCTTGTTGAGCGGGAACATCTAACGCAAACTCTTTTAGCGAGTGTTTGTAAGCGACTCGATCCAGGAATGGTATCAATATGTGGAAGCCAGCTTCGAGAGTCGAAGAATACTTGCCTAAACGTTCAACGACATAGGCTAAATTCTGTGGCACGATTCGAACAATACTTCGAAACACGAGAACAAAAATGATGACGCCAGCAATTACAAAAACTAAATTGTCCATATTGTCTCCTAATACTTGGTGACTCATTGTAGTACACAATGGATGTCGGTTGAGTGATGTGGAAAGAGTTTCACCAGCTTACCAGTATTCAATACCAGACTCCTTGTTATCGAAGTCTCTAATTCCCCCCAATGGCTGATCTTCAAATTAACTATCAGCAAGGCTCTTGATAATCACTTAGCCTGAGTCTTTGTCGCTTAAGCTTTACTCAATAGCACAATCGATCTAATCTTGATCATAGTCGGGTGTTTGTCGCCCTATTGCCGTGTTAATGCCGTGTTCTTAAGTCGTTGATAGGTCAACAATGTTGGCTCATAACCAAGAAGGTAAGTTAATAATGATTGTACGAAAACTTAGATTGCAAAGAGGTTGGTCGCAGGAGCAGCTTGCTCATATTGCCGATTTGAATGTGCGAACCATTCAGCGTATTGAGCGGGGTCAAGCGCCAAGCTTGGAATCTAAGAAAGCATTAGCAGCGGCCTTTGAGGTTCAACTAGCGACTTTCGAAACACCAGTAGAAGAAGTCGCTCAACCAGATCAAGGTGAGACCGACATGAGCAATCAAGAAAATACAGTAAAAATCGAAAATATCAAAGCAGACGAAGAGTACGCAATTAACTACGCTAAAGGCATTAAAGAATTTTATAACCATCTACTGATGTACTTAATATTCTCTGTAACCATTTCTGTGGTGAAAGGTTTTGATGACAGTTTTGTGATCTGGGGGCTGATTGGCTGGACTGTCGGACTAATAATCCACGGTTTGAATGCGTACGAGCGAATTAATTTTTTCAACGCTAATTGGGAGCGAATAATCGCTGAGAAAAAGCTTGGTAGAAAGCTGTAGAGTAGTGTTTATTTAGCAAAAAGGCGGCCCTTAAAACGGTCGCCTTTTTCATTTTCTAGTCGCTGCTTTTGCTAAAGTGTTGTTTCAATGATGCTTTGAACTGTGTCATCAATAACTCAATATTGTTTACCCCTGAATAGTTTGGTCTAACAATAAACGCAATACGTCGGTGCGGGCCAGATTCACTCAATCGGGCCTTGCTAAGCAAGGGGTTGTTTTCAATCAACTGTTCCAATGCCATTTCAGGAACCAGAGTTGTGCCTAGTTTGCCAGCAACTAATTGAATCAAGGTATTTAAACTGGTTGCGCCAACACTGTGTTTAGCCTCACTTGGGAACTTACACGCTGATAAAGCCTGATCTTTTAGACAGTGACCATCTTGTAACAGCATTAGATTAGAATGCGCGAGTTGCTTCGCGGTGACCTCTGTACAACCGATTTGCATCTTGTCGCTATGGGTAATCCAGTAAAAATCTTCTTCCCAGAATTCGAAAGTCAACAAGCCGTCACAGTCGTAAGGTAGCGCTAAGATCGCCGTATCTATTTCTCCGCGCCGAACTTTATCTACTAGGATATGAGATTGTTCTTCGACGATTTCGAGTTCGAGGTGAGGATAATGTTGAGTCAACCCAGGAAGAACTATTGGCAGTAGGTAAGGAGCGATGGTGGGAATAATGCCGATTGATATTGGGTAGCTCAGCTCGCTGCGTTGTGCCTCAGCAAGCTTGTAGATATCATCAAGCTGCAATTTAATCTCCTGGGCCTTCTGCAGTATCTTTTTGCCAATCGGGGTTACTAATACTTTTTTGTTATCGCGCTCGAATATTTGTAAGCCTAATTGTTTTTCTAATTGACTCAAGGCGGTACTCAAGGCCGATTGTGATACCGAGCATGACTCAGCCGCACGCTTAAAATGCAGATTTTTTTCTACTGCTAAAGCGTAATTAAGCTGCTTAAATGAGATCATAATGGGCCTCTTCAGTTTGTCAGATTTTATAAGCCTGAAATAAGGCTACATTGACTGAGTCTCTCACATCTATTGTTCGGTATTTTAGAACATCACGTTCTGTATAATCAAATTTATTAAATTATAGTTTTGTATTATGCTCTGCATCAATATAATGCACGACATGTGTACAACTTATACCCTTAATTTAAACTTAACCGGAGACCACCATGGCCCTAATAAATACCCAAATTAAACCTTTTCACGCAAGCGCTTTTCGTGACGGCGAATTCATCGAAGTATCAAGCGATGATATAGCTGGGAAATGGGCCGTCTTTTTCTTCTATCCTGCGGACTTCACCTTTGTATGCCCAACTGAGCTAGGCGACCTTGCTGATTACCAAGAAGAGTTTGCAGCACTTGGAGTCGACTTATTTTCGGTATCAACCGACACACATTTCTCCCATAAGGCATGGCACGACGCGTCTGACACGATTGGCAAGATCAAGTACACAATGATTGGCGATCCGAATGGCGTAATCACTAACAACTTTGAAGTTATGCGCCCTGGTGTTGGCCTTGCTGATCGTGCAACCTTCTTAGTTGATCCAGAAGGCATTATTCAAGCGATGGAAATTACTGCCGAAGGTATCGGCCGTGATGCGCAAGACCTGATGCGTAAGGTAAAAGCGGCCCAATACGTAGCGGCTCACCCAGGTGAAGTTTGCCCAGCTAAATGGAAAGAAGGCGAAAAAACGCTAGAGCCTTCTTTAGACCTAGTTGGAATGATCTAAGACTTTGGGTTGATCTAAGCTTGACTGAAAAGCTCGGCAATAAAGATCAGCCAAATAGTCCTAACAAGAGGCCTGAAATCTCAGGCCTCTTGCAGTCACTCTAACTTTAACGTGACACTTAACCCATGCCAGAAGTAAGGAGCTAGGTAATGCTTAGTAACGACATTTTAACTGCATTAAAAGGCTACACGGCCAATATGCTCAAACCACTGACCCTTGTTTTGCAAACAGGCGAGCATGAGAAACGAAGTGAGCTACTCGAATTCCTAACGAGCGTCGCTTCCACTAGCGACAAAATCAGTATCGAAGAACGTGATACCGAAGGTTACTTACGTAGCCCCATCAGCTTCTTTCTTGAAGTTGAGGGTGAAAATACCGGCATCAATTTTTCTGGTATCCCCAGTGGCCATGAGTTTAACTCGCTAATATTGTCTATCTTACAAAGCTCCGGTACGCCGTTGAAGCTTGATGAGACAATCCAAACATTCATTGGTAACTTAAAAGAGGATATCCACTTCGAGGTCTTCATTTCCTTGAGTTGCCATAATTGCCCAGAAGTCGTGCAGGGCCTGAATCAATTCGCCCTGCTAAACGACAACATTAAGACAGAAATGATTGATGGCGGTCTATTCCAAAGCATTATTCAAGAGCGAGACATACAAGGTGTCCCAAGCGTTTACCTCAACGGTGAGCTTTTCGCTAACGGTAAAGTTGATATTGCATCCCTAGTAAGTAAGTTGACAGAGCGTTTTCCGCAAGCGGCTAATACCGCACCGTCCGAAGTTATGCCGTTACAAGATGTGGTGGTAATTGGTGGTGGCCCAGCGGGCGTAGCTTCGGCGATTTATAGCGCTCGTAAAGGCTTGAACGTTACCATCATTGCCGATCGTTTTGGCGGGCAAGTCAAAGATACAATGGGTATTGAAAACCTCATTTCCGTATCTAAAACAACCGGGACCGAGTTAACCGGCGCAATGCTTAAGCACTTGAACGACTATGAAGTAACGCTTAAAGAACATATGAGTGTTACCTCGGTTGAAAAGGGTGACATTAAAAAAGTAATTCTCTCCTCCGGAGAAGTAATTGAAGCGAAAACCATCATTGTTGCCACCGGCGCGCGTTGGAAGGAGCTTGGTGTGCCGGGCGAGAAAGAAAACATTGGTAACGGCGTTGCCTACTGCCCACATTGTGATGGCCCTTTCTTTAAGGGCAAAGATGTCGCTGTGATCGGTGGTGGTAACTCGGGAATTGAAGCTGCGCTCGATCTAGCTGGTATTGTTAAATCGGTGACGGTATTCGAATTTTTACCCGAGTTAAAAGCCGACCAGATATTAGTTGACCAAGCTGGCTTACGCGACAATATTACCATTCATAAAAACGTCATGACTAAGCAAATTTTGGCACAAGGCGGAAAGGTAAACGCAATTGAATATCAAGATCGGGCAAGCGATGAAGTGTCGGTATTGAATCTCAATGGAGTGTTCATTCAAATTGGTTTGCTCCCGAACAGTGCCTTCTTGAAAGGCGTTGTTGAGCTTAGCCAATATGGCGAAGTTGTTATTAACGAGCAATGCCAAACCTCAGAGCCCGGAATTTTTGCCGCTGGCGATGTTACCACGGTGCCCTATAAACAAATCGTTATTTCAATGGGCGAAGGTGCCAAAGCATCACTTTCGGCGTTTGAGTATTTATTGAAAATGCCAGTTGCAGAAAAGACCGTGGCCGAGCCAGCCGTAGCGGCTTAATTCTATGGGCGGTATCGACAATGTAAGTATTAATGATAAGGAAAAATTGATCACTATGTTGAGATACGCTTTTGTGACCAAGATAACGTTTTCGAGCTAACAGATATGAAGTACACGGTTCGCAGTTTTGGCACAATGTGATAAAAACACCTAAAAAAACGCGCACTATTGCTTAAATATCAATATAGTATTGTGGTCGACTATTATTAGTCACAACTTTAAAAATACAATATTTAGGAAGAATAAAAATGAGTGAAGTTGTAAACACCACCACAGATCCAGCGCCGGCTAAGAGCGTTAAACTGATTTACATCCTTTATCTGGTTAGTATCGTACTCGGTTTGACCAGTATTATTGGCTTGATTATGTCCTACATTAATAAGGGTGACGCGCCAGAATGGTTGAAGTCACACTATCAATTTTTAATAAGAACATTTTGGATCGGCTTACTCTACAGTGTGATATCAATGATTTTGATACCAGTTGTAATAGGGTTTTTTCTTTTGTTGGCCGTGCTAGTTTGGTTCATCGTACGCTGCGTTAAAGGCATGAAATTGTTAGATGAAGGCAAGCCTCATCCAAACCCGACCGGTTGGATGTTCTAGACTTAGGTCAATTCAAATGTGATCACTCAACAGGGTATAGTGTTGAGTGATCACTGCTTTAATTAAAAGGATTTTACCGCTCGGCTTCTACGATATCGACAGTGCTAATTAAAGCTCGAGAATATTGTTGCCGGTATCTCGATCAATAAATCGAACAAAAGGGTCTATACCAATATAGGCGGGTTTCTCGTCGACTATAATCTCAAAGGTGTTATCGCCACTAACCACCGAGTGTTGCTGTTTATAAATAACTCGATTTTCTAGACCATATTTATTCGGATCATTGGTAAACATGGCAATCTCTACACTCTCATCTAAGGCTTGTTCAGTTTCCTGACCTTCGCCATCGGCCGAAAATTTCTTTGCTGATGCCTTGAAGGTGATTTTGAACTTACCGTTCTCCAGTTCCTCACTCGCGACTTCCTCTGCGCGCATTTCATACAAAGTGATTTGATTAAACAGGTCGTCGATCAGGGATTTTTCTGAGTCACTTGCATCCATTTTTAAGTATCGTACTAGATCCAAGGTTGTTGGGTACGGATTGTCCTTGAACTTGAATTCATCGAGTATGCCTTTGAGCGCCCTATTTACTCGATCTTCCCCCATTCTATGGCGTAACGACATCATTACAACGGCGCCTTTTTGATAGTGGATATATTGCTGGTTGTCGGTTCTTAGCAATGGATTTTCATCCAAAATTTCACTGGTACGGCCACGTAAATAACGGTCTAGTTCATAGGTCAAAAATTTGCGTGCGTTGGTTTCACCATAAGCTTTTTCCATCACAATCAAGGCGCTGTACTCGGCCAAGGTTTCAGACAAAACAGCCGAACCTTCCACATTAGCGGAGCCGAGTTGATGTGCCCACCATTGATGGGCCATCTCATGAGCGTTCACAAAGTACACTTGATTAATGTATTCGTCAGAACGTTGGTCACTCAAAAAAGCGCCTTCGGCAAACGGGATGGTATTTGGAAAACTTTGAGCAAACGAGCGATATCTCGGGAATTCTATTATGCGATATTGGCGATGTTGGTATGGACCAAAAGCAGTTTGAAAATAGCCCAAAGAGTCTTTGCTGGATTTTATCATGTCATCGATATTCCAATGATGAGTTGGATGGTAGTACACCTCAATGCTCACGCCTTTATAATCTTCTTTTTTAACCGCCATACGACCAGAATTAATACTAAAGAAATTTAGAATAGGGCTGTCCATTTCATAACGAAAATACTTACGGTCGCCCTCTTCCCATTCTCGCGTTAAATAACCGGGCGCTATCGCAATTTGATCGTTTGAGGTTGACACAGTTGCTTTGAAGTCAATGAAAGTAAGCGATCTATCTAAGGCGTTTTCATGGTGCCGAGATTGGTCTTCGAGCTTGTGCGCACGCTCGGGTTCGCCAAGATCTCGCTTACGACGTTCGTGCCTATCCTGCAACTCAAATCTTCGGTTGTAGCCGAAGTAAGGAAGTAGCTCTGCGTTGTTGATAAAGGTGCCGTTTTCGAGAATCGTAAAATCCTCGCCTTGATCCTTAAAACCATCATGGTCGATTACTGTGCTTAGCTGACCCTTGCGGATCTCACCTACCGCCAAAGGCGTAGAAAACTCAAACCAGGCGCTGTTTAAGGTTTCATCGCGCTCTACAATTAACCCCCGATCAAACTTAACATCGCTGGTCATTGCATATTGCGGCCAAGCTATCAGAAAGCGGCTTATTGGTGACTCACCGCGGTTCTCAACGGTAATGTCAGCGGCGGCTTCAATACGCCTTTGTTTGGGAAAAATATCAGCCGTAATGTCAACGCTGGTGATGATTGGGTTGTTATCGTTTTTGTGAGCTGAGTAGGTTTTCTCATAGCTCGCTTGCAAATCTCGAAACTCATTAGTACTGACGAACTTGTTTAATACCCGAGTATTGTAGAAGATATTAGCGCCCGAGCCGATAAATACCACCGCCGCAATCGAGGCGGTGATCAAGCCTTTGCTGCCCAGTTGGTATGTCAACAAGCTCATGCGGCTGCGTAGGCTCGAGCTTGGACCGCGACGCCATAAGCCAAAACTGACCAAGCCTAATATTACGGCTAATGCTGTCCAGTAAAGCATGTACCAATGATGAGATGTTAGGTAGTCGCCATAACCATTCATGTCGGAGTAGATTAAAGAGGGGGATTCACCGTAGAGAAACATAGTGTGTTCAACGCCTAAACTAAACAACACGATCTGCAAGAGAATGAAGCCTGCAAACGCCATCATACCGATGTATTTATTCGGGCTGATTGTTTGTATGAAGAATGCTAAAACGGCGGTTAGTGCGAGCGGGTAGGCTCCAAAGTACATTAGTCGTATGAAGTATTGCCCGAATTCAAAGTTGGTATAACCTTTGCTGGCCTGTAGCGCCACGCCGATTATTATTCCAGCGATCATTAGTATCACTATGACTAAACAGACGGAGATCAGTTTAGACGCCCACATAACAACGTTGTGCGTGGGTGTTGAATCAGTGATATCACCAATGCCTGCCGTTCGCTCTCTCCAGACAACTTCGGCGGTAAAGTAACCCATAATGATTAGCATGAGTAAACCAAAGCCACCGGCAATACTCTCTACCATAGTCTGAGTAATCGGCCACATAGGTTGTCCATAACCGCCTTCTTCAGTTAGAACAATGGCCAGAAGTTGAGCCACTGAAATGATGAGCAGGATTAAGAATGGCGCGCTGAAAATCGTTTGTTTGATTTCAAACTTCAAGCTCGATACAAATTGTGAGCGCCCAGACTTGGACATGACTCGGTATGATATGTCTTGATTGATTTGAGCGAGTTCAACCGATTCTTGCTTTACTTTACTCTTGCTAGCCTTCAGTGTCTTGAGACGCAAAGGTTTAAACAGGCCGCCCATTGTGGCGAGTGCCGCAATGCCGATACCGAGCCATAACGCTCTATTAGCAATGATCGAGCTCGTTAAGCTTGCTACTGTGGTGTTTCGTTCAAATGGAGTCCAGTAGCGCGACGTTTCTCGAAACGTGTTTAGGCCGAACGGATCGAATAGTGCCCGATAGAAACGTTGATCTGGTTGGTCGAAAATAGTCCCTGAAACGCTGTAGGCAATGTAAATAGCGACGGCTATAACGTACATAATCATCAGGCTATTGGTTTTGCGGGCAACCGAATAGAAAATCGCTGACAGAGTGAAAATGGTCGTTGTTGAGAATATGATGAACGGAACAACATAGTAAGACAGTTGGTTGGGGCCGATGCGTTCTGCGTCGACCCATGGCATTAGTGAGCCAATGAAGGCGCCGATGGGCACCATTAGAAACACCGTTAAGCAAACTAAGTAAGAACCCAGAAAGCGGCCAAGGTTGTAGCCGAACGGTTGTATCGGCTTGGTGCCAATAATTTCGGCCATTTTCTGAGTGTGATTTCGAGTTGCTGTATTGCCAAGAAAATTCACCACCACAAACATCGAGAAGATACTTAATATCAGAAGTACTTCAGAAATAGCGTATGGGCTATTTTTAGTAACGTTGCCTCCACCACCAATTTGTACGTTTTCGACCGTCATTGCGAGAAATGGGAGTAGAACGAACACTAAACAGGTGACGATAAACGACGGCTGGCGGGTAAAATAGCGCCATTCAAATTTGATCATATTGCTTAACATAATTACCTCCCTTTAAGCGATTGCTTGGTTGGCACGAGCTGAGTGCAAGGTCGAGAAATAGACATCTTCTAAGGTCGCCGCCGCTTGCTCAAAGCCCTCGGGCGCATCGTCAGCAAGCACGTGTAATACCGTTTGGCCGGCCAATAAACGTTTCGAAATTACCGGCAGTGAGGCCTCGAGATCGGCCGCTTCATCGCGTGATGTCAGTTTGCGCCAAATTTTACCATTGAGACTGTCTGTAACCTCCAGCGGATTTCCTTCAAGCAGAATCTCGCCATTACCCAGTACTGCCATTTTCATACACAGTTCAGATACGTCTTCAACAATATGAGTTGATAGAATGATTACCTTTTCTTCGCCCAAGCTAACCAGCAAATTGTGAAATCGATTCCGCTCTTCTGGGTCTAGCCCCGCGGTTGGTTCATCAACGATGATCAAATCTGGGTCACCTAATAATGCTTGTGCAATACCAAAGCGTTGCCGCATTCCGCCCGAAAAGCCACTGACTGCTTTTTTGCGATGTTGGTGCAAGTTTGTATGAGCGAGTAGTGCGTTAACGGTTTCTTTGCGTTGCTTCTTATCAGAGAGGCCTTTAAGAATCGCCAAGTGATCAAGCAGATCGAACGCGCTCACCCGTGGGTACACACCAAAGTCTTGGGGCAAGTATCCAAGGCGCTGACGTAATTCATTGGGCTGATTTAATACATCAATATCATTAAATTGAATGCTCCCTTGGTCGGGTTGCTGGAGCGTAGCGATGGTACGCATAAGGCTAGATTTACCTGCACCATTGGGCCCTAAAAGACCATACAAACCTTTCTCAATTTTCAGATTAACTAAATTGAGGGCTTTTACGCCATTGTCATAGGTCTTAGAAATATTGCTTATGCTTAACATGGTGAGGTTCCTGTTGATCTGGCGATTATGAATTGTGTGTTTTATATAAATTCAGATGCGTCTAACTCGAATTTGGATTCAATTATTATAGTTTTTACTACTATCAAGCAAGCCCATGCTTGCTTTAACACAGCGTCGTCTAGGTTAAACTGGCAGACGATTAGTTAACCAAATCTACATAATTAATATGACCATACTTTTAGTGCGCCACGGCGAGACCGTCGATAATGCTAGCCATACATTTCAGATGCCTGACTCGCCGCTCTCTGAAAACGGCAATACTCAGGCGGCTCAGCTTGCAGAACATTTAGCCCAATTCAATATTAGTGAGATTCTTTGTAGTGACTATCTTCGTACTAAGCAAACCGCCAGCCATATTGCCGAGAAAAGTGGAACTCAGCCAAACTATACAGAGCTTCTAAGAGAGCGTAATTTTGGCGATATCCGCGGCCTTCCCTATGCGCAGTTAGACTTTGATCCCTTTGCCTTAGACTACCAGCCGGTTAATGGTGAAAGCTGGCTGAGTTTCGATAACAGAATCTCGCTGGCTTGGGAGCATATTACTTCTCTCGCGGCCCGAGCTAAAGGCGATATTTTGATCGTAACCCACGGATTTGTATGTCATTCAATTACCGCCAACCATACAAGCTTATTAGCGGGTCTTGAGGCTCCTTCTCGGTGGGGCAACACCTCTGTTACCGAGATAGAAATGAATTCTCCCTGGTTGATTACCCGGTTAAATTGTACTGAGCACTTAGGCCGTTCTACAGAATCGTCGGGCCAAGCATAGGTATAAATTGCAGACGCCTACTGAAAATTAGTGATACAGAATCACTTAAAAAAGCATGAATTACTAGAGGCATGTTATCTGAGCGAGAGATTCTAATAGTAATAGGCGTCTGCAAAATATTTTAGATCACTGATTTAATTAACTGTGGCAGCCGTTAAAGTTGGCACCATGCTAGGTGAATGGGGCAGATTTACCGATACCACCCAACCTTTTTTAGATTTAGTTAAAATATATATTGAGGCGCGTTGCTCGACGGTTTTACCATTTTTATCAAGCGCGTTTGCCAAGCCGCTGGCCAGCGCTTGCGTATCACTTAATATGGTCATTTGTAGTTTCGCCCATTCAAGCTTAACTACGCCTTTTTTCTTTAGGGCGTTATCCAAGAAATATTTTATATTCGGAGCGAAGTCCTCATGAGTTGCCATCGGTGCTGGGCCGCTTGGTGGCATCATTACAAGAGGCTCTGAGAAATGCTCAGTTACTAAGGCCACATCGGCATTGTCACCGCCAGTTAGATATTTCTCATAGCCATCAAGGTAGCTTTGCATAAATGCTTCGGGGCTTCCTTTCGGCTCACCTGCATAGCTTAATGGTGCAAAAATAAGAGCTACGATAAGAGTAGAAATAAGTGTTGAATAACGCATGATAGATCCTCAGTTTAATAGATAAGTTAATTGTTAAGTTAATTGTTAAATTGACAGGTTTACTGTTGAATTAGATTGGGACTGTGGCTGATTTCTGGGAGACGCGGGCTTAGGGTCATCACGCTCATATCGGCGACCAAGAAAAATCGCCACTGCTGACCAAACTGCGCTGATGCCAGCACCGATTAGCGCGATCAACGCTAAGCCTAAGCCTAGGCCTTCAGACAGAAATGCGAATAAAGTTCCGCTAACCGCATCGCCACCTCGGTACACCACAATGTCGATCACGGGCTTGCTCTTGAATCGCTGTTCTTGGGTTACTTGGCTGAAAAGCATTTCTCGTGCAGGCCTAGTCACCGCGTAGTTACCCGCGCGTCGTGTAACTTGAACCGCCATCACGATAACAATCAGTGGTGCAAAGGCCAGCGCCAGCATGCCGACTACCAATAGAATGGGCATCAGCGCCAAGGTTATTGGCATACCAAGTTTGGTAACTATTCGGCTAGTGACGAAGAACGCCATGACAAAGGTAAGGCTGTTTACCACCCAGTCAATGGTGGCGAGTATCTTGGCGCGTTCGGGTCTACTGTATTCAGCTAGTAGGTTTTTCTGTTCGAAATAGACAAACGAACCAATAAAGACATAGAGCAAAATAAATAGCCCAATACAGAGAAGATAAGGATTGCTAAAGAAGTCGCTAAAACCGCTCCACCAGCGGCCACCAAGTCTTTCTGTGCTATGCACATTACTGCTTGAAATATGGCCTGACTCTAGTGGTTTTAACTCACGTTGCTTTAAATAGCTTAAATACACCACCAACGGCACCACTAAGCATAAGCCACAAGCTGCGACTAACATCAGTAAGTCTAGCCCAAGCTGTTCAGCAAATAGTGCCGGTATCAGCGGCCCTATTAACGCCCCGGCGCTGCCACCAGCCGCGATGATCGCGAATAGCCGTTTGCCCTGCTCCTTGCTAAACGTGTCTGACATCAAGCTCCAAAATACCGATAGGTGAAACAAGCTAAATGCACTGACCCAGACGTAGAAAGCTTTCTCTACTAATGTTGGGTTGGCCAACAAGGGGGTAATAAAAAAGAAGCCTACGAAGCTGGCGGCGAAAATTGAATACACCAACGGAACTACGGTTTTAAAACGGACGCGTGATACCAATAGGCCGTATAAGGAGACGATAGCGATACTGACGAAAAACTGAAGATTCCAAAGAAAGCTTACTTCCGAATCACTCCAATCGCTGGCCATAGCATCGCGTACCGGCCTTAATACAAAGTAGCAGGCCATTAGTACGAACACCATCGTAAACGCCGTTAGCGTTGCCCGAAACTCATGTTGTTTTACGGTCGAGAGCATCTCAAATAGGCTCCTTTGAGTCTTAGTTTGAGACATGACTATTGAGAAACCGCGTCTAAGGTTGAGATTAACGATTTTCTATCAACGCTAAATTCGTGGCCGCTATTGAGCTGAACAACTTTAGCCATTGCCGCTCGAATTGTCATATTTGCTTCGGCTTGGGTCGGCGCAACCATGTAACGTAGTCTTGGTTGGTCGGACGAAAGTGCTTGAACTACTGCGTTGGCAACCGCAACCGGATCTCGGTGATGAGAGCGGTCGATCGAGGTAAAGCCACCAAGTGCTTTGTATTCGTCCTTATAATTAGTCGGAATATCATCCGCTTCCATTAACGCTAAGCGCTTGTGCATATTCTTCATGATGTTTGATTTGAAGTTGCCTGGCTCGACAACGCTGACTTGAACGTCAAACTTCCTCATTTCATGGCTTAGCGATTCACTAAACGCTTCGAGTGCGAATTTACTCATCGCGTAAGGGCCAAACATTGGGCCAGCCGCGATGCCGGCAATTGAGCTGATATTAGAGATGCGACCTTTGCTTTCGATAATTAGCGGTGAGAAGGCTTTGGTAACTCGATAAGGGCCAAATACATTTACATCCATCATGAACTGCATCTCTGACTCGGCGACCTCAATTAACGGCGCATGAAAGAACACACCGGCGTTATTGACTAAGCCGTAAAGGCCACGGCCTTCTTTTTTAACTAGCTCTACCGCTGCAACTATTTCATTTGGCTTGGTGACATCTAAGCGAATGCCCATGATGTTTTTGATTTGGCTAAGCTCGTCGATATCTTTCTGTTTGCGAGCTCCGGCGTAAACAAAGGCACCGTTGCTGGCCAATGTCTCGGCGATGCTTCGACCAATGCCGCTACTAGCGCCGGTGACCAAAACAGCCTTGCCTTTAAGCTCAATACTTTTAGCCTCAGCATTCGACAAGCTTAGAATGATTAATAAAATTAGGATTACATTTTTCATTGTTGATATAGCGTGGTTGATTGATAAGTTGAGCTACATTAGTCGCTATTGATAGGGGAATAAGAATTAGTAGACCAATCCAGCTTGAGGGTCGCCGTGGCCTTAAAAGGTGGGCTATCGAGGTTTCATCAATGGTCAAACCACGTTGGTGGGCACTGCTTGGCGGTTAGTCGAGAAAGTCGCCAAGGTTTCAACTTGGCTGTATAGTTAATTGTTAGCGCCACACTATTGATCAGTCTTTTTGCCAACCCAACCCTTATGAAATCAAACTCCTTTTTTTCGGCATTGCCACTATTCTCAAAACTTGGTTTGTTGGTTTTCTGGCTGGCAGTTTTTATTATTAATGCCGGCCCGCATTGGGAGGTTTATGTTTCTAATAGGGAGTTGATTGAAACCGCAGGCATGGTTACCGCGTTGCAAATGCTGGTCGCTCTAGTCGCCCTGACAGTGTTAGCCCCTAAAGTATTGGATAAAGGCCAGGTTTGGCGGTTTTGCTTCTATATGTTTTTAATGGTGTTAATTGCTTCGTACATTAATATCGTGATTCGTTATTTTTATTTAGAGCCGCTATATCCACTTAGCTACAAAGGCTTTTTGAGCATGTTCGGCGAGATGACGTTTTTGCAACGGATAGATCCTAGATGGACCATGCGTTACATCATTTTTTCTAAATTGCCGAATTTAGTTTTTCCGACCGTATTGATATTGGCCTATGAGTTTTATCAAAAGCAGCAATCACTGTTGCGTATTAGCGAACAAAAGCGAACCGCCGAACTTGACGCTTTGAAAAATCAGCTAAACCCACATTTTATTTTTAATACGCTGAATAATATTTATGCTCTAGCACTAAAAAAATCAGATCAAACCGCGGTTGCTATCGAGAAGCTGTCCGGCATATTGGATTACGTGGTCTATCGGTGTACTGATAAATACGTATCGTTAGACGCTGAAGTTAAACTAATTGAGGATTACATCGCCTTAGAAAAGATTCGTTATGGCAAGCGGCTAGATGTGTCATTTGAAAATCACATCACCACGCCTAAAAAGATAGCGCCGTTATTGCTGTTAACCCTATTGGAAAATGCCTGTAAGCACAGTACGCGAGAAGAGCTGAATCAGGCACAGGTAGTAATTCAATTAGAAACAACTGAATCCGATATTATGGTCAGAATTAGTAATTCCAAGCCGAAGACAGCATCACCCGATACCGGTCAAGATAAGGTAGGGCTTAATAATTTGCGTAAACAGCTAGACCTGCTATACCCGAATGCACACCGGTTTGAGACAATAGACAGCGCTGATGAGTATGTTGCGCAACTGGTTTTGGAGACTCCATGAGCCGCATTAAGTGTCTAATTGTTGACGACGAAGAGTTGGCGCGTGAGCTAATTGAGTCGCACCTTTCTCAGCTTGATGATTTCGAGGTAGTGGCCTCATGTGCTAGCGCGATTGAGGCGAGTAATGTGCTTAAGAATAATCATATTGATCTGATGTTTTTGGATATTGAGATGCCGGTGCTGAAAGGCACCGACTTTTATAAGAATTTACTGAATAAGCCAAAAGCGATATTCACCACCGCCTACCGCGATTATGCGGTCGATGGTTTCGACTTAGACGCGGTTGACTACTTACTAAAGCCGATTGTCTTTTCGCGTTTTTTTCAAGCGATTGAGCGGTTCTTGATATCTCATCGCGATGCGCGAAGCGCCGTCGAACAAAATTTACATGCTGCTCAAAATTCGCTGCCTCGACACATCTTCGTCCGCAAAGATCGTAAACAAGTAAAATTAGAGCTAGATCAAATCCTCTATGTACAAGGCTTAAAGGATTATGTGCAGGTTTTCCTCGACAACGGTTCACATATTATAAAGCAAGGGATTAGCGCTTTTGAAGAGCAATTGGGGGTTGGTTTTTTACGTACCCATCGTTCTTATATCGTTAATCAATCCAAGGTCACCGCCTTAACTAAATGTGATGTTGAGCTTGGTGAGATTGAAATACCTATTGGTGAAAACTATAAAAATAGCGTTTTGGATGCCTTTAAAGCGTGATCTAAGGTTCCTTTTTATTAATAAAAGGCAAGAAAATGGCAGATTACCATTGTTGTTCAGCGATTTTTAAATTGACAAACGTCAATAGTTGAGCGGTCTCAACTGATTATTGCAATCGCTTAATCTCTAACCTCAGTTTAAGGTTTGTGAAACTTCAATTACTAACATTTTAAGTTTAATGTAGCGCTCGTATTTATTCCTAAACTTTACTTCGTTGACTCATTTCAAGGCTCGTAACCCTACACAACCGAGCCGGTGAATCAGCGATAATTATTTATTGAATGAGGAAAAAAATGAACCCTACTAAACATTTACGTAAAATTCTTCTCACCACAAGCGTCGCCACGGTGATAGCCCTTTCGGGCGCAGTTGCCTTAGCACAACCTGCAGACGACTCAAGAATGAATACCTACACCGACCCAGTAACCGGCGAACTAAAAATAGCGCCTAAGTTACTTTCACAAATGAGTGAGGCCGAAAAAGCGGCCCTGAGCGCCGAAGAGGTAAAATTTCTCAAAGAGATCGAAGCTCAAATTGAGAAAGAAAAAAAGGAGGTGAACCAGTAAAGTCGCCCACTTTTGTATGAGTAAAACAGGGATGTAAAAGGCGTTGCTTGTTCACTGGCAACGCCTTTTTTTGACGGAGCTGTCACTCACAATTAAGACACATACGATTTAAACTATCGTAGGACAAGGTTAGTGGCAGTTTTGCTTTTAGTGACGCTCCTGAAATCTCAGATAGTGTTGAGTAAGCATCTATAAAGGTGACGGGGCCGAGTGAAATACGAGACACACCGGCATCAGTGAGTTCTTCAAGATCGCTCACGCCACTAGACACCATGACATTGAGTGGCGCGTTAATTGAGGCCGATAATTTCGACATATCGTCAAGTGATTCTAAACTCGGAACGAACACACCATCTGCTCCAGAAGAAATATACCTGCGTAATCGGTTGATGCATTCCTCTAGGCGAGTTTCGGCCGGAACCAATTCTCGAAGATAAACGTCGGTCCGAGCATTGATGAAAATAGTATCTTCTCCACAAAGTTCTTTAATCGCTAATATTTTCTCAGCTAGCAATTCAGCAGAGGTTTCACCGTCTTCTATATTTACGCCTGAAACACCTTTATCCACCAACTTCTTAACTAGTTTTGCAACTTCATCCGGCGAGTCGCTATAGCCGTTTTCAATATCGATACTAAGCGGCACCTTGCTCACCCTTAAAATACGGCTTATAGAGTCCACCAATATATCTAAGGGAATATCACACCCATCCGAATAACCATTTGACCAGGCTAATGAGGCGCTACTAGTGGCAAGAGCTCGTGCCCCATTGGCTTGAACAATGATGGCGCTGCCTGCATCCCAAACATTGACTAATACTAGTGGGGATGGTCGTAGGTGTAAGCTTCGAAACTCGGTAAATTTATTGTCTGACATTGATCTTCACTATTTGAGGTTATTAAGTGAAAAATAATAACCCCGTTGAAGAAATCTTCTGGCGGAAAACGGATGTGAATGGACGCTGTAAAATGAGTGTATGGATTCTAGGTGATTAGAATTTGAAGCCCTGTGGCTGTTTTTGCAGCGCTGATTTTAAAGCGCGAACATATCGTGGGCGGCGCGCGTTTTCGCCTCGCGGGCGCAAGAGGTGTGCTCTCGCGCTGCCTCCTTTTTGGCTGATATCGCTCTTATTTTACAACGCTAAGAATAGAAAGTATCTCATTACATGATTGGCTTTGTACTGAGATATCTTCCGTATAGTTCTCTGATGAATAAGCGAGTATGCACCCTTTGTCCGACCCAGCAACTGAGGTCATCGTACCTAGGCTGCTCGCTTTTACATATTTGGTTTCTTCGAATGAAACAACTTTATTGTCTACTCTTATTTCACCCGGCCCTACTAATTCGACATAGCCTGCGCCAACGGGTTTGATGCGCTTAATGGAAAAAGGAACAACATCAGAAGCAATTGAGTTTTGCGAAAAGAATAAAAACAATATAAGCAGCGCAATTCTATTTTTTGATAATTTCATTGTCTATCCTGTAGCTAACGTACTTGATCGCATTGTTGTATTTAATGCCTACGGCGAACATGCCAAGAGCGAGTTTGGACTAGACCGATTTTGCCTAAATTCGATGTGCTGCAATCCTGACCAAGGGGTAGTGCCTAGTGCCAAACGACTGCTTCGAGTATTGAAGACTGATTCGAATATGTCAATGTCAACGGGCCAAAGTTGCTCTGGACGATCAGCGTGAGTGGAGCCGAAAGGGTCGGTATCCTTAGAGTACCAGGTGCCCCTTGAGGGTATCTAAAAGACAGCCTTAATCAAAAAGACACTGATCATGTATTGAGATCTTTCCACTCGTGTCCTCGGTCGAAATGATAGTAGGTTGTCCAGAGCTGCCCGTTCACTCCAATTCATTATTAATATATTGCCAAGCAGAATCGCTAGCCCACCAACGTCTCAACGTTGGCAGCTAGCTTAAAAAGTATCGACTATCGATACTCGTCGATATTGATCTTTCGACTGCGATCATTAGCATTCTTCACCGCCGCTAGCATCGCATCAAGTTTATCGCGGGTGAACACACGACCATTAAGAATAACCGTATCAATAGTTCGAGTATTGTTAATGTCTGTGAGTGGGTTTTCGTTAAGAATTAACAAATCTGCACGTCGGCCAACGTCAATACTACCTGCGTTACTGTTCATCATGTCGGCGGGGGTTGAGGTGGCTGAGGCGAGTGTTTGCACGGTGCTCATTGCGGCTTGATTAAGCGACACTAGCTCATCGTGTATCGAGAAACCGGGTACCACCAAATTAGCGCCTGAGTCAGTGCCTGCAACGATCTTAACGTCACGAAGAGCCATTGCTTTTAACAGAATATGATGCGCTTTCTCTCGAGCTTGCCAGAAAATGTCATTCTTCTTGTATGTCTCTGTCGAAGCATCACTCACAGATTCGAATTGATTGTAGCTGGGCAACCAGCCAACTTTATAATCTTCAGAGTCTTTGGTGCCCTCAACCAGACCGGGGTTTGCGTATTCGATTTGAACGGTTTTTAGTTCTGCCTCAAGATCGCTAAATTGGTCATGAATACTTTCCATAAACCACAACACCGAGTTCACGGTAATGTCGTTCGCTAATAAGTCATCGATGATAGCGTCACTGCGAGCCTCAATGTGGGCATAAAAAGCGGCGCTGCCGTTGTCATTGATCGACCCAAATTCTCGAATTAGCACGCGAACAATTTCCTCAATATGGGCAACTTCTTTTTGTTGTGTTACAGCGAGTTCGGACAATTCTAATGTTAAAGGGAAGTGGCCAGTTGTCGGTATACCCAGCCCGGCCGCTAACTCGTTCACCGCTCGGTAGCTAGGCATGTCGAGGTGATAGATTTTAATTGCGTCGTAACCTTGCTCTGCAAACTCTTGCACCATGCTTTTTGCGTGCTCTACGCTACGCGTATTTTTATGAAACGTAATAATTTCATAAAAGACACCTTCTAACAGACCCATCGAATCAATCGGCGGAGATGAAACAAACATGCGTGGGCCTACGCGGCCTTGCTCAATCTCTTCGCGCAACTTCAATCGCTCAGGCGCGCCGCCCAGGTCACGAATATGGGTAACGCCGTTGGCAACGTAAAGCAATAAATCGTTGGGGCTCTTCAAAAGATGAGCATGAGAATCAACCAAGCCTGGAATGATGTATTTGCCATGGCCATTTATCACCGCGGCATTGGCCGGCACAGTGCCGCCGACAGTCACTGAAATAATCTTTCCGCCGTCTACCACCACAGTACGGTTTGCAAGCATGGTTTCACCGTCTGGCGAGAGCACGTTGACATCGGTAATCGCAGTCAGCTCAATGGGTGAGGCAAACGCCGTGTGATCGACCACCTCGGTGTCAGCGCCATAGATAAAGTTAACGCCGTTTTTAAACCAAAGCAGATAAGCCATTGCAAGAATTACTGCGCAAACTAAGAGGCCAAAAAGCCATTTCGAAAGTGTTTTTAACATGGGGTGGTTCCATCAGTTATTGATGGCCTAATTTCAACACTTGAATAACTAAACCGCGTCCAACTTTATAAGATTAGACGTCCAGCATTATAGGATTATCAATATTGATAGCCGAAAATGGACTATCGATTATTGTAAGGTGGGTTGCCGTCTATACCGGCTTGGGGTTTGCCCAGTCAGTTTTTTGAAGATAGCATTGAAGCTACTTTTCGACGAGAAACCAGCATCCAATGCCAGATCAATCAATTTGCGGTCACTTTTTTGGTCGAGTTGTTGACACACTTCAGCGACCCGATATTCATTGATAAAGCGGTTAAAGTTTTTGCCGCCGTATTGATTTAGTGTTTCAGATAAATGATGCACGCTGACCCCAACTTGTTCGGCAAGCATCGCTAAGGTGAGCTCACTGTTGCGGTATAGAGCTTGTTCTTTAACCTGGTCTTGCACCAAGCGCAAAACGCTTGAACGTGTCTCTTGATCTAATAATCCCTCTGACGGCTGTTTGTTGTCTGGCACCGTCGGCTGAGCTAATTCGGCACTCAGTTGCTGGACATGAAACAGGCTGGGATTACGCCACTGAACAACCGCAAAAAAGTAAATCATGAATACCAACAAACAGTCAGCAATGAAATTCACCATAGACTCGTTGCTCGTCAGGCCAGACGACGCTTTTAAGCCCCAAATGGAAACCATAAACACCACCAAGCTCCAATGCCACTTAAAGGTGTCTGGGTTGTAGGACGATAGCGTTTGTTTCGCCTTGGTTTGGAAGCGATGGATCATTCTCGCTAATAACGCCGAATAAATTAATGCTTGGCCATAAAAAACAGCGAGAGTGAGCTTAAGCATCCCATCTATGTGTTTAGGCATGGTTACAAAGCTCAACGCTTTTTCCGCTGAGAAAAGAATCTCATAATTGAGCGAATAGCAGATTAGCAAAGGTAAAAGATGGATAATATCGGAGCGTCGTAGCGGCGACCCAGTCATCGCAGAGCGGCAATACAAATAGCCAAGAGCGCCATAACTTGCAGGTAGAAACAATAGAAAACCAATTAACCAAGTAAGACTAACCTCGCCCGAGACCACTATTAGTGGAAGCAACAAAGTAGACGCTAAAAAAAGGCAGTAGACGCCTAGTAACTTGCTCGCATAATTAACCCTCTTATCGCTGACTAAAAGCGCAAATAATAAAAAGCCCTGTAAACCGCCAATGGCTAAAATAAAGGTCTGGGTTTGCGACATGGTTGCTTGTGTATTATGTCAAAAGGATAGATCGCCTAGTTTAGCAACTGCCAGCGCTAAAATCGATTATGTGGCTTGGTCTGGACATTAAAGGTCAAAATTATAATAAGGTCGAAGGTTTGTTATGTTGGCCTTTTTAGTCCGAAAAAGGTTGCTAGTAACAAAGCAATACTAGCGCCAAATGCAACTCCAACGGTATAACAGACCAAGTCACTGGCCTGAAAGCCAAAACCTAGAATTAGGCCGCCTAACGTTGTGTTCCTAATTTCATCTATCCACGGTGCATGATAAAGCTGCGATAACTCAATGGTAAATGAAAATGCCAGCGCGGCTAATGCCGTGCGCCCAACTCCCCAGCGTGGTGCAATTATACAAAGGCCGAAGAATACAAGAGTCGCCCAGAGTGCATCGCCCGAATACTCAGACATGACATTTGGCCATGAACTGGCGTAATCTGATCTAGACAGTAAACCCAAAGCCATAGTTACTATTCCTAGGGCTAGGTATATTACAGCTCGATATTTAATGATGACCAGCCTCTATTGATCCGTACGGATAAGACATAATTCATTTATCTCTATTACCTAATTTCAATATTAGACCTGTTCGCATAACAGTTTATTCTGTTTTTGCTGGCTAAATACTTAAGCCCAGCATTATTCTAACTTTGACTAAAAATAGTAATGTTAGAGCTCCAAATACATAAAAAACACCGCCAGAAAGTAATGACAAGAATACCTTATGGAGAACGCCCTTACGCTCGATCAAGCAAAAATTCAAAACAATGCTTAATATTGGAAATATCAATATTGACCAGCCCAATGGACTAACACGTTTTGATAAATTGTCTCCCAAGAAATACTCTGACAACATTGCTATAGACAAAACTAGTATAAATAACAGATACAGTAAAATATTAAGCTTCATGGTGCTTTAGGGCATACTCCTGACGGCGTTTAAATTGGTCCGCGTAGTATGTGGCGTCGGCCCGCTGTAGGCGCTGTTTTAGAGCTTGTAGATGTTTTAATCATAGACGCTAAGGATTTAATATTCTTTCTTCAATAAATGAAAAATACCTTTTAGGAATCACATCCTCGTTTTCCTTAAGTAAATTGAATACTCTATTTTTATCTATAGGAATTTCACCAAGTGATATTGGTGATGATGGATGTTTGCCCGGTCGGCTACCATCATCGATTGCCGTATGGCTAAGTTTGTTCTGAAATTTCCACAGCAATGATTTTTCGTCATGTGGTTTATCATAGGTAAATTGGAACTTCAGTATTTGATCATCATCAGAAAGCCAAATATACAAATCCAGTTTCTCATCGGTAAACCATATTTTTAACGGTTCTCCCGGCCTGTTGTAAACATCTGAGATCTGCCTCAACACCCGTTTTAAACTCCTACCATTTTTGTGATTTCGACTGGTAGAGCTAGCCAATTTTGATATTTCTCAAAAACATCTTTGGTGTACTCTCGCAAATAATGCTCTTCAAGCGACATCTCATTTAGCCACTCTTCGTAAAGATAAAGACAGCCATCGTTTGCTCCATCATGCAGTACAAACTGCTTACATCCGGATTCAAGTCTGGTTTTTTCGACTATTGCTAAGATCGCTTCTCGTGCATTTATAAGGTATTCAGCTTTGGGCGTGATTTTGGCAAAAACAAATAAAGTTTCTTGGTTCATATTCGGAGTGCTAATTTTTCATTGGATGAAGGGTTTTCGCCCTGTTCTTCAAACCTAACGAAGATTGTTTAGCGTCTTTTTTAGGCCTGTATTGTGTAGCAAAGAGTCATATTACCACTCTGCTGAGGTATCCATATCGTCTATTTTTTCCGCCATACCCTTTCGAATGGGTCCTCGCATTTCTGGCATCGACAGCAGCAAGAGCGTTTATTGCACTGATCGCCAATTGTCTTCAGAGACGTCTATTGTTCAGAGCACATAATTTGTATGTTACTTAGGCCCAGTTTTCAATTGCAGTGGGTCTACACCACTTAATGGCGTTAGCTCCTAAGCTAAGTAACCTCACCTTCTTTGCGCCGGCTCAGTGATCTACCTGGAATATGTACGGTTTTGCCAAGTACATGACTGCTACTACCAACAATCAGAGGGTCTGGTGGGCGAACTACATGCAGATTTTTTTCAGGATAGGGTAAGGAATGTAAAAAGTGTTGCATAGCATTCAATCTAGCTCGCTTTTTGTCGTTCGATTTAACAATAGTCCAAGGTGCGTCTGCGGTATCGGTATAGAAAAACATGGCTTCTTTGGCTTCTGTATAATCGTCCCACTTATGTAAAGAGGCTTGATCAATAGGCGATAATTTCCACTGTTTCAAAGGGTCGGTTTTTCGTTGTTCAAAGCGCCGCGCTTGCTCTTCTTGTGTTACAGAAAACCAAAATTTATATAGGCGAATTCCTGAACGAACCAACATGCGCTCAAAATCAGGGCATTGGCGCATGAATTCTAGATATTGATTCGGAGTGCAAAAATCCATTACCCGCTCTACGCCAGCGCGGTTGTACCATGAGCGATCGAAAAAGGTAATTTCACCTGCTGCAGGAAGGTGTTTTACATAACGTTGAAAATACCATTGTGTACTTTCTGCCTCGGTAGGCTTCTCCAGCGCTATAACTTGAGCAGCTCTTGGATTGAGATGTTCGGTAAAACGTTTGATTGATCCTCCTTTACCGGCGGCATCTCGGCCTTCAAAAATGAGAATTACTTTCTCGCCGCTTTCCTTTATCCACTTTTGTGCTTTGAGCAACTCGGCTTGCAGCTCAGCCTTATGACGCTCATAGGGTTGTCGTCGCATTTTTGTTTTATAGGGATATTTGCCCGTTTCAAATCCATTACGAACTGCTTCTGCATCGATCGGCGCGTGAACATCTTGATTGGCGTTATGTTGCTCTAAGGGCGCATTTTCATTGAGCTTTTGGTCAACATCTTTGCCGTCTAAGGATCTTAATTGTAAAGCAATATTGGGGCTTGATTTATCAGTTTTTTGTTCGGCCATTGATGGTTCCTCGTCGCTATGCTTAAGTCTGAGTAATCTACTACTCCATTGTAGTCTGCCATCCACCGATTGCCTGTTCCTTGATCTAGATCAAATTTACCAGTGTTTAAACCCTGGGTTTCAAGTCCGTTTTTTCGTCTATACCCAACATGGCTACGCGCGTGTTTAATAAGGTATTAAGCTTTGCGGGGTGTTTTCACTTCGTCACGATTTACAACTGAACCTTGTTTTCTTAGATCCACTCATATTATTAACCGGATAACGTTCAAAGATATTTGGCGAGATAGCACAAGCCTTAATCACCAGATCTGGGTCCTGATTTAGTTCTATATCATCACGTTGAAACTCTTTATTCTTAAATTGTATATCTCCAATAAAATAGATATTTCCGGGTTTAAACTTAAATTTCATAGGTGTATCGAATGTCTGGGAGCCCAATTCCAAAAGCTCAACCCTTCCAAAGTCAATATGGTGCAATCTGTATTTTCCAGGTTTGATTGCAACGAGACCCTCGTTAGCAGATACATGTGTGCATTTTCTACGCCGCTCCAAGCATATCCAAGAAGGTTGTTTATCTTTATTTATCGCCGTGGCCTTTATAATAAGATAAGCCATATCTGGCTCAACTGATAAGTCTGGTTCAGCGCAGAGCGCGGAGTTAAAAAATAGGCAAATAAATAGTAAAGTCGAGCGCATCGTTAACATTGGTATAATTTAATTAGTCTATTGAATTGATTTCATTGAGTTCGAACTACAGCCTCTTGTTGAGTACTGACAGAAACCTCCGTTGTGTACTTCTATATGCAACCAATGAATAGCATATAGATGAACGGCTGTTGTAGGAATACTCGCTATCGATTCTTCCCAGCCATCACGACCATTATAAAAATCAAACTGATCATAATACGGTTTATAGAACACGGGATATTCTCTTGGGGAATTAAGAATAGAAATCATCTAAGCCTTACCGCAGAGCGCACGAAGTACGACGTTGTTATATCTTTCTGCTTCATTGGAGAAGTATGCCACAGCCTGAGTTACCTTGAATTAGCCCATTCGTGATTTACGGGGCATCAACAATTTTTTGTATTGTCACTGCGAACAAAAAGAATAACGAGTAGTAATGCTGGTGGCTCATATTGTTCGCATTTTTAAAATGTGTCAAAACGAAATAATTGAGCTATAAAAGTTATTGCTAAGAGCAGTGAGGCCGTAATCAGCGGTATCTGAACAGTATGGCGACCGTTTTTAATTCTTTCATTCAAAGCGAAAAATATTACCCACATTAGAATTAGTATTGATATACCAATTACTAAATACGCGGCTCTTTTTTCTGTTACTGAAAGCCCTAGTGGCTCCATGTATGTCTGAGACGAGCTAGAAAAAGAGCTCTCCTGATCTATCTCGGTATCTTGGGTAATTGAGTAGAAAGACTCGATTACACCAGCACCACCAGTCTTAGTTTGATTTAAAAATGATAGCCCTGCTACATAAATCAATGAGGCAGTAATTAATAATACAACTTGAATATAATGCTGACGTTTCATCTCGTTTGCTTAACAGCGTATTAATAGGTGTGTACCTATCCTAACTAGATTCTCATTGATAAAAAGTCTATAGCCTTATTATTTTCAATATATTTTATCATTCGAGCCCGTCTCGGTTATTCGAAAGCATTTGGCTAAATTTGAAAACTAACGATACAATCATGATATGTGCGGAGCCTATCATACACACTTATCATCAATGCACGGCTGGTCCGAGCGGCTAGAAGAATGGCCAGAAATGGCTTATGGGCGAGACGCCTTCCCCGCTTCTGAGGTTTGCACGTTTCGCGGCAACACAGGAGAAGTGATGCGATGGGGCATGGTTCCAAAGTGGTCGAAGGAGTTTGACTCTAAATACCCAACCCACAATGCGCGAATCGAGACAGTGACGGAGAAACCAACCTTCAGAGATGCCTGGTCACAAAAACAACGATGTTTGATACCCATGGCAGGCTACTATGAGTGGACCGGCATAAAAGGATCTAAGACTAAGTGGTATATAACCGACAAAGACACTGATGGCTTAGTTGTCGCTGGGTTGTGGAGTGAATGGGGGGCTGAAAGTAAGCTTTCATGCACGATGATTACACGCGACGCTGACAACTACATGTCGAACGTTCATCACCGCATGCTTGGGTATCTAACACCAGAGACGGCTGAAGCTTGGGTGTCCGGCGAAATGGAGATAAACGACCTCCTTAATTTAGAGGTACCTAATGTTATTTATTATCCCTTTGAATCTTAGGTTTGAAAACTTGAACTTGGCCTGACAAAAATTTTTCTCTTTCTTTATATGCCTGACCGGATCTTTCTAACGGGTGACCCTCTACTTGCTTTAAAAAGTGACGCTTTAAACTGTCCGCTGGAGCTATTTGTTAGCTTTTTTCTAAAGAGTTTTGCACTGAATTAGCAATAATATCGGCTAGTTCTTGATCTTTGACCGCTCTTGCTAGTGTTACACCACCTATAAGCATAGAAATAGTTGCCCATGCTTTTTCCGAATTTTCCTTATCATTCTTCTCTGATAATCCTTTTGAGAAAGTGTCCACTACCGCCAACATATCAGATTGAAAAATTGAGCGTGTTTCATCATCTGAACGGGTAACTTCTGGTGTAAGACTTTGCATTGCACAACTGTTCGAAAGATCTTCACAACGCTTTTCACCAAGATAATAATCACAAAATTCGTCTAGCCAATTATCGCCAAATTCTTTTTGGAAATTCTCTATACCCTCATTAATCTGGGTTAATCCCTCGTGAATAGCTTCGCGAAATGCACCTGCTTTTGATCCAAAATGTGCATACAAAGCACCTGATGTGACATTAGCTTCTTTTGCAAGCCCATCGACTCCGGCGCCATCGTATCCATGATTTCTAAACCCACTATGGACAGCTTCCAATATACGTTGATGTGTTACTTCTTTCTTGTTGCCTGTTTTTTTTTCCACTGTGACGTTCCTTCTTAACTAATAGCAATATCATACACAAGTAATATAACGAGCGCTATTTTTTGCTTGACATATAACGATCGTTATCTTAATTTATAAAGCAGTTGTTATATCGACTTGTCCCAGTGAGATCTTCATTGAAGTTTATTAACAATATATAGGAAGAGATATCATGCTAATTGCAGTAACTTTAACAGAGGGTGCAGTACCCACAGCAAAACACGGTCAAGTTGTTAAGGAGATTACAGATAGTTTTTTAGAACATCACAAACTAGAAGGAAATATTTATGTCACAAAAAGTTAAAGCATTTGTTTATGTAGAAGGTCAAGTCTCTGTTCCTTTCGAGGAGTATGACTGGAATCACGATAACGAGGGAATCAGAAAGCAATCTGGTTTTATAAGTAAAACGTGGCTTTCAGGTGCTGATAATAACTCAGTTGGCGGTTTCTACGCATTCGACAGTATTGAGAATGCGAAGAAATATGCTACAGGTTTTATGGCTGAAAAAGCCAAGTTACTTAATATCGGTATTACTACGCGTGTCTTTGCTGCAGATCGAGTTGAAGAAGCCAGCGGAGCAATGAAGTCGCCATTTTTTGACTAGTTAAATTTCGGTTGTACTCTGTAGCCTCGCAAATGCGAGGCTACAGATTTTACGGAATCGAAATAAACGACTTAACACTAAGTCATGAGATGCGGGATATCCATTTAGATCCTGCCTTTCATCATAAATCAAAGACTTGGCCCACTGCTTTGCTTCTCCTGTTATGTAGGTTCATATTTCGACCAATGTTCTATTTCTTCAAGAGGTTCTTCTATTCCTATTTGGTTTGTAAAAACACTCAGTACACTATTTGTATCTTGAAGTATTTCAGATATTAGGTCGTACTTACTCCTCAAAGTCTTTTTATCCGGAGATAATTCGATCTGAGCGCAAACTTGTTTACAGTCATCAAAGTAACAACTAAAACCGTGCTTTGTTAGTGCCATACAAACTTCGGTCAAAGACTTTTTAGTACTAAACTCAAGGATAAAGTCGAAAACCGTAGGCTTGTTCATGTTACAGCCTTCGTATTCCATTTCATCAATCCATTTTTCAGGGCTGACAGAATCATCTTCAATTCGCGACATTAATGATGATACTAAAGTTGACTCTGTCAAAAGGGCTTTGACTTTTTCGTTTAGTGAGACTAGCAGAGGCTCGTATTGAGAAGCTATCGATAAGTAATCACTTTCAGGGTCAAATTCAAAACCAGAGCAATCAAAGTCTATGTCCGTACAGTACTCTACTATCAATCTCTCTAATATATATCCATCGACTGATAAATCAGCAAGCCCTCTCGGCAAATCTGAGATGTCGAAAATCAGCGAGTATTCTGACTCTGAAACCTTTTCAATTTCGACATACCTGGTATCACTGACCATTTAAACACGGACACATAACGCCATTCAAACGGGCGCGTTGTAAACGCGCCCGAGCGAACATAGTGTGCGGTAGTTTTTGAACTTAGGCATTTATTCTTGCCCGAAAATTTGCTTTTAATACTAAGTGATTTACGTAAAGAGTAACAAGCGTTAACAAAAAGCTAAGCACTTTTTGTTGTGTGAAAATTCCATTGAGTATTAGAAACATCGTAATAACAAAACCGATGTAAATAACTGAAATGAATTTTGAAAAGATCAATGTTCTATTACCGAATATTACTAATGATATCGATAACAGAAAAAAATTGATAAAACTAAAAATAATTGAAACGCTTGATGCCACTATTTGATGAACGGCTATACCATTCGATGCATTGTCAGGAATGGAAAAAAGGGCCAACAATAACCAAATTAGCATTCCTATAAAGGTTAATACGATCCTAATGATTTTTCTAAACGCTGACTGCGATTTCGAACTCTTATCCTGTGCTGGATTTAACAAGCCACTTTTCGGAGGTGTGTATAAAGACATGACCTAGATATGCCTAACGCCCTACAAGCCGGCGAGCGTTTTTTGCGCGTCCGAACGAACGCAGTGTGCTGTAGTTTTTGACCTTATAAGTCATACCCTAGTTCTCTAAGCGACGCATCTATAAAAAAACTTTCTTCACATTCAAATTTTTTGGGAAATTGAGACAATGTTTCCTGCATCCTCATTTTTGCTTGCTTTGCTTCACTGCGTAGATTTGGTCGGAACCAATCAAGGATTGGTTTGGCATTAATAATTGCATCGATTTCGTGAAGTCCTGCCATAGAAAGATAAGCCTCAAAACAAAACTCATTTCCGATTCCATTCTTAGCATAATATTCAAGAGTACCTATATCACCATTCGCAGACTTCATATTCTTTTCTATGCCTTCTAATTCGTAGTAAACAGAAGTAACAAGGACACCAATCAAAATACCAAATGTTAGCAACAGTATTTGAACTAACTGAGATTTACGCATCGGACTTATTACGCCCACAAAACGGGCGCGCGTCTTCTGCGCGACCGCACGAACACAGTGAGTGACAGTTTTTGTTCTTGTTATGAGTTCTTGAGCCAACCGAAACTAAATACATAGCGACCACCCTTAATAATTTTTGTTACTTGATGCTCTGAGATGTCAGTGGTCTTCACGAACGGCACTAAAGTTTTCGCTGCTTAATTACAGCTTTATGGCTGTGGTATCTGGTTGCAATCTCTGCAGGCATACTATGACAAATTTTTTGAAAGGTTGTAGTAGCTTGTAACATTAGAGTGATTCCAGATCCATCCCAGCCACCGCATTTAAAAATAAACTTATTTTCAGAATCATATAAGTCAATTTCCACCGTCAACATTTCGTAACTTTCTTCGTTAGAATTATTTTTTAGCTCTCCAGTGAATATAAATTGTTCTTTCCTACCCTCCCCAGTGTAGTTAACGAAATTGCTTAGTTTAGAAATATGTTTTATTTCGATTTTCTCCAAATCACTTTTATTGGATTGTAAACTTGCACTGATATTACTTGTCGTTTGAACGCTACGATTTGAATATTGATTTACGGCAAAAAAAGCACAAAACACCGCCAACATAAATCCCGAACCATAGCTAAAAGCTGATATAAATTTTTTTAAAAATTCCCACATAACTATAATTTCTCCATTTCTATTTGATACTAGATAACGCCGTTAAATCGGTCGAGCGTTTTCTGCGCGTCCAAGCACACCCAGTGTGCGGGAGTTTTTGACCTTATGAGTCTTTTTCATTGCCGCTATTTAGAACAAACTTGATTCCATTTACCTTATTTATTAGACATTGATCGTTTGGTAGTGTGACCGGGCTAGCAAGAACGAGGACCTTATTTATTACTTGAGGTTTATCGCACTCAACTATTTCGTGACTTACAGTAACTCCCGAGTTATCGG
>JAFMHC010000062.1 GCA_017854775.1 Gammaproteobacteria bacterium
TTTTTAGAGCGATCTTGGTTTGTCGTTAGCCAGTTGTAAGCATCTGAAATTTTTGGTCTATTGTCTTGCTCAAGAATTTTGGTGCTAAGCTGGTGGACTAATCGTTTAACGATTACTTTTTGTTTAAAGTTATCAGAATGTGTTGGGTTTACGTTATGGCGAATTGGACCAGACACCATGAAAATAATTTTTTGATGGCCGTCTTGTCTGTAGGGTGTAGCGGTTAATCCCAGTACGTATTTTGCTCGTACTTCGTTAAGTACCATCTCAAAACTCGGTGCTGATATGTGATGACATTCGTCAATAATTACTTGGCCGTAGTCCTGTACCAGCTCGTTGACTGTGTTGTCTTTTTTATCAATTAAGCTTTGATAGGTGGCTATGTCAATTTGCCCACTCGGTTTTTTCTTTGAGCCGTGAAAAACACCAATTTCGACATCGTCAAGAAAAGCATGCAGCCGCTCTTGCCATTGGCCGAGCAGTTGTTTGCTATGGGTCAATATTAGCGTATTGGTTTTACGTTTTTTAATGATACCTATTGCGGTCACTGTTTTCCCGAATGCTGTTGGAGCGTGTAACACGCCGGTATCGTATTTACTTATGGCATTGACTGCCTTAATTTGGTTCTTACGGAGTTGCCCAAGAAATTTCAGCTTCGTTAAAGGATTCCCTTTATTTCTTTTGTCATCAATATTGGCCTCTACTCCTTGCTCATGCAAGAGCGATAGTATGTCGTCATAACACCCCCTGGGCACCGACAGCCATTTCTTTCCAGTTGGCCCGTTCTCTATTTTTGCACAACTAATGTATCTAGGAATACCGTGTGTGGAAAACCGCATCGCTTGAGTTTTAAAGAATACAGGATTAGAAAAACTAGCCAGCTTTCTTAAGCGAGCAATCAGTGGTGAGGGGAGGTCGTTAATCTCAAGGTAAATATGGTTGGCAAGAGTGAGAGTTATGGTTTTCGGTACACCATTAATCCGTGACGACATGACTTTGGCACTCCTGTCCCAGGGCAAAAGTACTTCTTCGCATTGGTGAGCTTCAGGGCGGTTATGCGATTCTATATGTGAAAGCGTGTCATAAAGCTTTTTGGCCGATACTGTCTCTAGTCTACTGAGCACCTGCCATTGGTTTTTATAGGGCTTTAATTCGCTGTCTACAAATTCAGTACACGATTTCTTTCTGGCTTGAAATTGCAACGGAAGCGCAATTAAATTCCCGAAACCCCCTTCTGGCATAATGTCTTGGCTTGGAAATAGGCGATCATAGGAATCAAATGATAAGTCTGGGTAAAGTTCCATTGCTTTATCTAAAATAGCAAATCCTAGCAGCCTCGCATCTTTAGCCTGAAATGGTTCAGACATAAATACCCATAGATGCGCACCTTGCCCAGATCGAGATATTTCTACAACGTATGGAATTTTCTATTCATAACAAGCTCTTATTACGGCAGAAATTGCCTCTTTCCAATCGCTTTTATCAAAGTCGATAGCTAAGAGCTGACAAGTATTGTCTTGTAGCAGGGGATATAAACCTACTACCGTCTTGCCCGTTAGATGTTGGTAAATAACGTGTTTATTGAATTGTTTAAACCGTTGGTTGGCGCATCCCATGCATTTGATCTTAGGTTTATGACAAAGTTTAGGTGCCCATTCATTTTCACAAGCGACCGAGTAACCGCTCCTGCCCCTTGAGTTTTTCCAATGTTGTGCAAATATGTCTGTTCTTCCTTTAAACAGATGCATGAATAATTCTACTTTCTGAGCAGCTGAAAATTCCTGTTGATATTGGAGCTCTCTATCGCTACTCAACAAGGCTTCGCGCTCAACAATGAGTGCTTCTTTCTGGCTCTCTAATTTAGCCAGTTGCTGGTCAATAACTTTTAGCCTGTCTTCATTCATTGTGAATGCTAGCTATTTATGTGAGTGGCTTCTATCACCATTTGTGCGCTCTTAAGTATCTGTTGTGATAATTAAGGCTTGCTATACCAAGTTCCTCTAGCTTTGCCATGTTTCACTAAAAGCTTATTCTCGACTAATAGGTAGAGGCGTTTTTTAATGGTGGCTTTAGCAATAGTCGTAATCACGCTTTGAGCTTCGGCAAGTGTAATTCTTTTGTTTCTATCTACATACTGCATTATCAACATGCTTTCATAAGGCAGGTGAGCATAATCGCTAACCGCGTTTGTTTTAATTTGAAGATGATTTTTTTGTCGCTTAAGGCAAGTCAGAAAAAATTGGAGCCAAGGATGCCAATCAATGTTGTTTGATGTAATCGTTTTTTGAGTTCGTTGTAGAGCTAGGTAATAAGCATCTTTATTTTTTTCAACGATGCTTTCCAATGATGAATACGGAATATAAGAGTATCCAGCCTTCAATAACAACAGGCTAATAAGAACACGAGATAGGCGACCATTGCCATCTTGAAATGGGTGAATAGCTAGAAACTTAACATTGAAAATAGCCGTCACGATTAAAGGGTGATATGCGGCATCGTAGAGTGACTCTCTAGTCCACAGAATCAAATCCTGCATTTCGCGAGGTGTGTCAAATGGGCTCGTCGCCTCGAACACGACACCTAGGCTCTTGCCAAAAGTATCAAATGCCTCGATATGATTAGATTGAGTTTTATATTCCCCTCTGTGTCGATCATCTTTGTTTGAGTGCCTTAACAACATGGCATGCAATTGTTTGATGTAATTCTCTGTTAAAGGGATCTCATCAAAGTTCTCGAAAATGGTATCCATTACTTCAGCATAACCGGCCACTTCTTGTTCGTCGCGACTCTCAAACGATTTAGATACTGAGTTTGACAGCAATGCTTCGATATCAGTATCGGACAGATTTGACCCTTCAATACGAGTGGATGAGCCGATGCTTTCAATAGTCGCTACATGGCGTAAGGCTTTTAGCCTTTCTGGACTCTGTGTATTTAAGGCTTTCCAGCTACCCTTAAATTCATCTATCTCACTGATGAGCCTGAGAAGCTCAGGTGTAATTTTGAGCGTGGAGAGGTTCATAGATATCTAATAATAATTTCCATATATCATATTGTATCCGATAATATCTTTTAAGCAAAATGGGTATCCGAAACAATATCACTAAGTACGAACGATTCCTGACGTCGTAATAAGCAGAGCATATTGTTCGCAAAAGAAAAAAGACGAAAGTGCTTTATTTAGAGTTTGAGATGTCGAGCATTTGACTTTACTTCTAATGAGTTGAATTCGAGCCTAATAGAAGGTCGGTTTCAGCTTTAGCTTAAAAGGTTTGCAAGTCTTGAGCTTTAAAACGGGAGTAGATGACAAAGGGCAGTTAGAAATTGTACTGAATTGTACCGAAAGAAAGTTTTATGTAGAGGTAAGAAATAGAGGAATTTTTAAGTATTTGATTTAAATGGAAAAATGGTGGCCAGGGACAGAATCGAACTGCCGACACGGGGATTTTCAGTCCCCTGCTCTACCGACTGAGCTACCTGGCCATTTATCGTCAAGACAGGCCGAGAGGCCTAAGATAAATAAAAGGAAATGAGTTCCTTTTGGAGCAGCGCATTACAATCGAATGCGCTGTTTGAGTCAAGTACTTTTGGGTGTACTTTAGCTATTTTTTTTAATTTTTAGAATTCTTCGAGGTCTGGGCCTTTATTGTCGCCTGTTGGGACGTAGTCTTCTGGTTTGTCTGCGCCTGCTCCGAATAGGAATTTTTCTAGTTCACCGACGATTAATTCTTTCGATTTTGGGTCCATCGGGTTCAGGCGATATTCGTTAATTAGCATGGTTTGGTGGTCTACCCATTGGCCCCAGGCTTGTGCTGAGATGTTTTCGAATACGCGTTTGCCGAGTTCGCCTGGCCATGTTTGGAAGGCGAGGCCGGGTAGCTCTTGTTGTAGTTTCTGGCAGAATACGGTGCGTGACATTATGAATACAACTCCATGAGTTTTTTCACTGGGGCGGCAAGCCCGAGTACTTTGTTTGATTTCGATTTATACCATACCTGACTGCTTTCGGCGATGGCCTGAGCGTCACCTGTTACGCGGCAGAGCACGGGGGTGATTTCTAGGTGGTAATGGCTGAATGTGTGTTTGAGTATGGGGAGCGTTTCTAAAGTTTCAATGTTTAGGCCGCCGAGTTGGTGATTTGCTTCGAGTGTTGCTACTTGAGCGGGGCACCATAGGCCTCCCCAGATACCGGAGGGCGGGTTTTGTTGTAGCAAAAACTCGTCGTCGGCGTTTTTTACCAATAGCATGTAGGTCTGTTTGGTGGGCTTTGTGGTTTTAGGTTTGCCGTGTGGCAGCTCACTTACGCGTTCGCTCTTGAATGCTTGGCAGTTTGGTCTTAGCGGGCATTGTTCGCAGTTTGGCTTGCTGCGGCTGCATAGGGTTGCGCCGAAGTCCATAATCGCTTGGGTGTAGACGTTTACGTTTTTCTGTGGCGTATTGGCGTCTGCTAGCTCCCAGAGTTTGTTTTCGACTTCTTTTTTGCCGTACCAGCCTTCTACTTCGTAAAAGCGGGCCAGTACTCGCTTTACATTGCCGTCTAAAATGGCGTGTCTTTGCTGTGTCGAGAACGCCAGTATGGCGCCGGCGGTTGAGCGGCCGATGCCGGGTAGGGCGATTACCTGCTCAAACTCGCTTGGGAATTTGCCGTTGTATTGCTCGGTGATTAGCTTTGCTGATTTATGCAGGTTTCTGGCGCGTGCGTAATAGCCGAGGCCGGTCCAGTGATGCATAACGTCGTCGTTATCGGCTTTGGCTAAGGCGCTAATGCTGGGGAAGCTTTGCATAAAGCGCTGGTAGTACGGTATCACGGTGGCAACTTGGGTTTGTTGTAACATGATTTCAGATACCCAAATATGGTAGGCATTATCGGTATTTTGCCAAGGCAGGTCGTGGCGGCCGTGCTCTTTGTGCCACGTTAATAAGGTGTCGCTAATAAGTTTCATGTGCTTAGGCTGTTTAGGTCGGCTGCGATACGGTCGGCGGTTCTCAGCGCGAGTGCTTGAATGGTGAGGGAGGGTGAGTCGCCTGCGCCTTGAGTGGGTAGAACGCTTGCGTCGGCAATATAGCAATTTTTTTGCCCGTGTACTTTGCCAAACGAGTCGACCACCGATGTCGCTGCAAGGTTGCCCATTCGGCAGGTGCCACCAACGTGGGTGGCCGACGATCCAAACAGTGTGTCGCTAATTGACGTTACTCCGTCGCTCGGCGCGTGGCTAACCCATTTGCGTAATGTATCTTTGATTACTTCGATTGTGTGTTGGTCTCTTTCTGAGTATTTGCAATGCACTTTAATTTTGGCTTGCCCACGGCTGTCGTTGTTATTGCTCAGTGTGAGCCGATTACTCGCCAGCGGTTCTTGCTCGGCGATGCCAAACACATAGATATCTTGGCCGAATGTTGCTTTGCTTCGAGCCAAATGGCTGCGCCCGATGCCGGGCGTTCTGATGGCATGGCTGGATGGCCCAATAGACGGATGGAGGTAGCCGGCTAGGCCGAGTACGAAGCCGTTAGTGTGTTTGTTGTGTGGTTTGCAAAAATCCCAAACGCGTGCGTCAAGTGGCGGGCCAGTGTAGGTTTTAGTGTCGGAATTAAGCGCGAATTTCGCTTTGCAATATACCGTCTCCATAAAGTAGCGGCCAACTTGGTCGTTATTGTTGCCAAGGCCATTGACTTGCTTGGAGCCCGTGCTTGAAAGCATTAATCGAGGCGTTTCGATGGCGCCACCAGCTAACACATAGCGTTTGGCTGTTAGGCGTTTTGCGCCATTGGCATCAACGCAATTTATTGAGCTGACTTCACCGGCGTCATCAATGTTGAGATTGAGTACACGAGTTTCGCTGAGCAGTGTTAGGTTGCCGGTTTTTTCGGCTGGCGGAATAATCGCTTGATCAATGCTCGACTTAGCTTGAAAGACACATCCATAATTGCAAGCGCCACTGTGTTGGCATGGCTTGCGTCCATCAATACTTTTGCTAGGTAGCGCGAGGGTGTTGGGCAGCAATGAGAAACCGGCTTTGCTTGCCGCTGCGGCCATGATCTGGCTCTTGGCCGACAAGTTATGCGCGGGTGTCGGAAAGGCTTCGCGCTCAGGTTTAAAGGGGTTGCCTTGCGCCCCGGCTACGCCTAAAAGTTGCTCGGCTTGTGCGTAGTATGGCGCAAGGTCAGAATAGCCAATCGGCCAATCAACACTCCAGCCAAACTCGCTGTTGGTACGAAAAGCGTGTTCGGCAAAGCGGTGTGCTTCGCCTTGATAGTGCAAGGTGCTGCCGCCAACTCCGTGCACTCGGTGATAATTTAATGAACTGCGGTTGACTTGCTTATCGTTATAGATGAATTCGGTTCGGTAATCTCGGTCTATGGTTTGTTCGGTCTGCCGAGCATGGTCGAGAGGGTCCTTACGTTGCTCCCAATCTGGGTAGTTCATGATGTAATCTTTGCGTGGGTTAAAGCGCGGGCCGCGTTCAAGCAAACCTACCTTAAAGCCTTGTTGGCAGAGCCTCAACGCCGCCATGCCGCCGCCCGCGCCAGAGCCAATTATAATAATGTCGAAGTCCACTTTTTAATAATTAGCGTAGTCTGCAGGCAGTTGGTAGCCGAGGTGGGCTCGACCCGCTGCACTGGTGTAGAAATTAGCGAATACCGCATTGCGCAGGGATTGTAATTTGCGGCGAGCCAGAGGCTGGGTTTTTTGACTCAGCATATTTGTTAAAAGGTTTTCTCGCTGGTCGATATTTAGCCTTACAAAGGGCTGTTGGTATTGCGACAACGCGGCGTTTTCAATGATTGGAATAAGCTGATTAACATTCTCATTAAAGCTAGGCTTTTTGATGGCAAGTTGCCGTATAGCGGCCTCGAGTGCTAAGCCTGATGCGCCTTTGTGGTCGGCGTTAATTGCCCCCACGGGCATGATGGTGTCGATAACCGAGTTCAATGTATCCAGTTCTTTGGCCCCATTCTGAGGCTTGCGAAATCGTGCTCGATTGGCAAGCCCAAGCCCAAGCGTAGCGGCAACACTGAATGTGACAAGTGAAGAGGCCAGTAAAAATCGGCGTCTAGAAGTTGGTTTTCTCATTAATGGTATGTGAAATACGGCTTGGTTGTCGGTGGATTTTTCGTCGTGTTCGGAAAATATAACGATGCGCTTTTAAGCATAATAAACTGTATCACTGAGTAAGGAATGCTGTTTTGACAAAAGTTAGTCAGGCTATACGTTTAACTCTACTGACCTTAGTCCGATTGTAGAGTGCACAAGAAGCGAGTAACGTGCCGATCATAATAATTAAAATAACACTTTTTAACATTTCTGAGGAAATACAATGAGCGATCAAGAAATCACTAGCTCTAGCTGTACCGTTGGTGCAGATAAAACAACGGTTGATAACAAAACGTTAGGTAGCGCGCAACGACGCTTATTGATGGGTGGCTCTTTAACCGGGGTTGCGGCGGTTATGTGGCATAAGCCATTGATCAACACTATTGTGCTACCGGCACACGCACAAACTTCTGTGGTGGCTACCGCGCTAACGTTTTTTGGTGGAGGTACTGCGACGCCAAAGGGTGTTAGCAGTTCGCTACTTAATCTATTAGTCCCTGATGCTCATGCCACAGTAAGGCCGGTGGTTGAAACTGTGATGGCGTTTATTGTGCAAAACGAGGTTGAAGGCACTGACTACACAGTCTCTGTATTGATCGATCTTGGTAAATCGTATAGTGATAAATTTGAAAAAACGCAGTTGGTTTTTAGCGGCTCGTTAACACTCGGTGCCGCTGCAATGTTGGCGGTCTCAGAAGACCCCTGTGACCTAGCGAATACTGTTCTTGGCGGATCATCAGTTCCGCCGCTTAGCCTAACCTTAAACTCGGTTAGCGAAGAGCTTGCAGAAATTAGCTATAGCAGCGAATTATTTGATGCAGGTGATGTTCGTATTCCTGCCGGTAGTGGCGCACTGCCGATGGCAATGTGCGTGGACGTGCCATTGCCTAAAGCCTTTGCAAGTTTTGACTTCAACGGTCCCGATCCTCAGGCTATGATGATCAATAATTCCTTTGAAGGCTTGGCTCAATCTGTACTAAATACAATTGTACCAACAGCGACAGCCGGTAGTCAGATTAGTTTTTTGTATAGTGCCACTGTGGTTCTTACAAACGCGGCTACCAATACCTATTTTGTCAGCGTTCAGAGTGAAGGCGGCGGGATAAGGTGGTCCGGCTCAGCGAGTTCTCAAGGTAGTTCTCAGGATAGTAAAATAGATGTCCGTGAAACCATAGGTAGAGAAGATATTCCTAGTTGTAGAGAGCTAAATCCTAGCTCTATCCAAGTTGGCATCGGTTTGCCCAGCACTGGCTCGATGAATCTTGTAATTAGTGTCGAAGGGTTTAGAGCTTTTACCGTTTTGACTCCATCGGATAATGCCTTAGCTGTACCCGGCGATTGCCAGAGATAGCATTCGCGGACACCGCGATAGGGTCAGAACAGTTTAGAAATGATTTCTATCTTTGTAAAAAGTCGGTTTCGGCCGACTTTTTTATTCTGCAGGTGTTTTTGAGCACGCTGCCGCCATCTAATGCTTTATCATAGCGCTATGCACACACCTTTACCTTCTGTAATAGCCTTGGCTCGATTTGATTTGCTCGGCGAGCATTTGGCTCATGCTCAAGCTTGTTTGTCGCAAGAAACCGACTGGCAAGAGTGGATCAATCAGATTGAGCTGCACGGCTTGTCCGGCTTTGCTAATAAGCACATGGCCGAGCATGACTTACCAGTGCCTGACGCGCTAATCATGCCGCTTAAAGCGTTAAAAGTTAGGCATACGGCGGCGGCCGAAGCACGCTATCAAAGCTTGTGCGAGATAGACGCTATTTTTAAGCAACGAGGCTTGCCTTACGTTGCTCTTAAAGGGGCTGCTTTGATGCCTCATCTGTTTAAACAAGGCTATTTGCGCCCAATGCGTGACATGGACCTATTGATGCCGCGTGAGTCCTTAGCGCAGGCGGCCGACTGTTTGCGTGAGATCGGCTTTGATCTGCCTGACGCTCAGCCGTCAAAATTTATGCGCGATATGCATCAATTGCCCAATGCTACGAAAACCGTTAACGGCATGACCTCGAGTGTCGAGTTACATAACGATGGTATTTCACGCGAAGTAAGTGGGCATTTCTATTACCCAAAGGTCGCCAGTAGTTTTCAAACCGTTACTTGGGGTGAGTTGCAGTTTCAGGCGCTAGAAGATGTGCAAATGTTGCACCAGGTGAGTAAACACCTAGAGGGTTTGCACTCAGGCGCAGTGCTAAAACTTATTAATGTGATGGATGTCATCGGCCTAGCCGAGCTTGTGGCGTCGAGTGGTCAGTGGGCTCGATTGGAGCAGCAGTACCCGCATGTGATTAATACCCTGCGGTGTTTGCATCTACTTACCCCGCTACCGACCGTATTGCAGCAAAGGGTAGGGCAGTTGCCGACTCAAGCGCCGTCGGGCGTGGGGCAGATTATGGGCTCGCTTCGCGCCGCTTTATTGGGTGATAAGAGCCTAATTGAAAAAATGAAGCCTTTACTACTGCCATCAGACTGGTGGATGCATTTGTACTACAATGTAAGTCCAAATAAATCTTTGCTCTGGATTAAACTGGTGCGCCACCCATTGCGTGTCAGCAATTGGCTGTTGCGCCGAGTCTATTCAGGGTTGCTAGGTGGTTAACGCGGTACTTTATATGAACTTAGAAAATCACTATCAAAAAACGCCGGAGTGCTTACTCGAAGACATGGATGGCGAGATGCTGTTATACAACCCGAGTAATGCCACTACTTTGCACTTAAATGGCCCATCGGCGCTGGTCTGGGAGTTATGTAATGGTGACAATTCAGTCGCGACCATGATCCACACTTTGCAACAGGCTTATCCAGCTCAAAAGGAGCAGATTGAGCGTGATGTTACCGCAGTAATAAAGGAATTAAGTGACAACGAGGCTATTCAACAAGTGCTTAGTCAACAGGTGGTAAGCTAATGGCGCGCTGGTTGATCGACATGGCGGGCGTTAAAATCACCGTGCGAGCTAAAATTGGACCCGCCCGCGACGTAGCTAAGTTGGCACTCGCGTCGATGCGCTACGAGCGTACCAATACTACTCAAGGTATCGAACTTAACCTGACCTTTAAAGACAATGTATGGGAGTTGGTTGACCGTTCAAACAATCTTCGACGCAAACTAGATCAAGCTGGCGATGTCATATATCACCTTACCGATCGTATTGTGTTTCACCTGGCTGACAAAGCCAAAGATGTTCATTGTTTGCATGCTGCATCCGTCGCTCATGGCGCAAACGCCTTGGTCGTGCCCGCCAACAGCGGCGCGGGTAAGAGCTCCTTTACTTGCTGGTTAGTGGCAAATGGATTCGAGTATTTAACCGATGAGCTCATTCTAGTTGATTCTCAGGGAGCGCTCGAAGGTTTGGCGCGGCCAATACAGATTAAATTTCATGGCTTAGAGGCAATCGATCGTTTATTAGTTAACCCGGAGCTAGTGCAGAAAGGTAAGTTCGCCACCGCACTGCCGGTTGAGAGCTTAGACGGTATTGCGGCTAGCGAAGCTAAGAAACTAGCCTTGTTTGTGTTCCCAAAATATCAAAAGTCGGCTGAATTTTCGTTCGAAAAACTATCGAGTGCCGAGGCTGGTATGCGTTTAATGGCAAATCATGTGAATGCGCGCAATCTTGAGGGCCATGGTTTCAGAGCGATGATGAATTTGATTCGTAACACGCCTTGTTACTCGCTTGAATACGGCGGCTTTGATACACTGCCGAGCGATTTCTCCAGCCAACTTGAAGCCCTGTAGCCTCATCTACTGTAAGCCATGTCTGAAAATAAGCCCGATTCCGATACTAATTCGGATACTAAGAATAATTTTACCCGCCCGATTCGTAGCTTTGTAAAACGAGAAGGTAAGCTTACTGGTGGTCAGAAAAATGCGCTTGAACAGCTTTGGCCGACGCATGGAGTAGACCTAGGTGATCAACGATTAGATTTAACCGAGTTATTCGGCCGCACTGCTCCGGTAGTGTTGGAAATCGGCTTTGGTAATGGATTGTCCTTAGCCGATATGGCTGAGGCCCACCCCGACATGGACTTCTTTGGTATTGAGGTGCATAGGCCGGGCGTAGGCAGCTGCTTAGTTCAGGCGAAGAAGCGCGCACTGAATAATATTCGAGTTTCGGGTGAAGATGCGGTGTTGGTGTTAAATCAACAAATTGCCGATGGCTCACTTGAGCGAGTGCAAATCTTCTTTCCGGATCCATGGCATAAAAAGCGCCATCATAAACGCCGCCTGATTCAGCCGGTGTTTGTTGAGCAGTTAGTGGCGAAGCTCAAGCCCGGCGGGCAGATTCACGTGGCGACCGATTGGCAGAACTACGCTGAGCACGTGCTTGCAGTGCTAACTACCAATCCAGATTTGAAGAATACGGTTGCCGACGCTCCTTTGGCGGCCAGCTTTGTATCCGCTGAGGGCGAATTATTAACTGACAGCGCTTTATGGGCCGGCGGCTCATCATCGGCTGTAGGCTCGGTGGTTCCTGAGGGAACTGCGCCGATTGATAATCCTTTACTGGCTAAAGGATGTTCAGAAAGGCCTAGTTACCGACCTGACACCAAATACGAACACCGAGGCATTCGTCTTGGACATGGTGTCTGGGATTTGATCTTTACGAAGGAAAAATAGGGTAAATTCAGACCATTGACAGTGCCCAATCATGTGTAACTCGTTTTACAATGGTACTCAATTGCAGAGCATAGTCATGCGCATAAGCAACGGTTGGGTAAATACGGGGTGGTCACGGCGGCTTTATTGTTTGTCGGAATAAAAATGAAAAAATTATCAATTAAATTAGTAACGCTATCGCTTTTTTTTGTTAGTGGCCTGAGTGTTGCGCCACTGACTATCGCCAGCGATTCAATTAGAATTGAAGGTCAGCGCAAAGGAATATCGGCGCAGCTGATTGATCAGGGCGATTATTACAATCTCCCCAATGGTCAAGTGATTAGGTTTTTGCGTAAAAAAGATGTTTACGCTGTAACCAAGAAGACCACTGGGAAAACCGCTAATGCTAATCGTGGTGTTGCAACTAATGTCGCAACTAATGTCGCAACTAATGTTGCAACTAATGTTGAAACTATGCAGCGTTACAAAGCTCAGTTCGGCGATCGTGTACAGATTCTCAATAGTCACCAATTGTCTGGTGTTGATGTAGTACGCATCAATAATCAGTCGTCTGTCAAAACGAAGGCCAATCAGGCATTTAACATCACACCGACAATGCTGAAGTCGCTGGACAGTTCAACGCAAAGTATCAAGCCGGTTTTTACAACTGAGCGTGGGCATGCAGATTTGCTACTTTTACCTAAGGTAACAATAGAGTTAAACGATTCGATTGACCAAGCCGATGCTTTGTCGCTACTTAGCGGTAAATACGGTTTGCGCGTAGTTCGCAAGCTGAAACTGTCGGCTGATGTTTATAGCATGGCGTTTACGAATACCAATATAGATCCCAGTTTGCAGTTTTCGCAGATTCGACGAATGATGAATGAGTCGTTCGTCGCTTGGGCAGAGCCACAATTTTATGTCAAACCGGTCAAACAAGAATTTACTCCAAACGATACCTTGATTGGGCAGCAGTGGAATTTAGTCAATAACGGTTTTCGAGGCTCCCGTTGTGACACTGATTGTGATGCAAATTATGCTTGGGACCTTGATGGTGCAAATAGCATCGGCACTGGAGTGGTGATCGCGGTTATTGATGATGGTGTTGAACTGGATCACCCGGATTTAATCAACAATATTTGGATTAATGCCGGTGAGATTGTAGGTAACGATATTGACGATGACGGCAATGGCTATATTGACGATATCAACGGCTATGATTTTGTCACCGATGATAACGGTACAGTTTGTGAGAACAACCTAAGTCAAAGCCTGAATGATGGTGACGTTGGGCCAATGGGAGCCTTTGGCCAAGACGCTAACCCTAGCCCTCGGGCAACCGCAAATTGTGTGTTAGCCGGTGAGCCGTTAGAGGAAGACAATCATGGCACCGCTGTGGCTGGAATTCTAGCCGCGCAAGGTAATAATGGTTTAGGCATTGCTGGTGTCGCTTATGGCGCCAAAATTATGGCTATTAGAGCCATTTCAGCGTTTGATGAAGCACCTCTGGCTGCCGACAATGAAGGTTTTTGTAATACCATCGCCGAAGCCATGGAATACGCGGCACAACATGCTGATGTTATTAATAATAGCTGGAGTTTGCCAATATTTTGTATGGCGCTTAATTCTGCTTTGACTCGAGTTACATCGGGTGCGGTAACGGTTGGCTTAGGCTCTAAGCGTGCGGGTGGTTCGCCAGTGATATTCGCCAGTGGCAACAATGCTAGCGGTTGGATCAAGGTAACCGTGCCGGTTAAGGCGGGTAAACATGCTTACGAATGGCGGTTGCTGCGTAGCGCATTTCCACAAGATTTTGAGACTGATGACGATACCGTTTGGTTGGATGATATCGTTTGGCCTGATAGCAGCAGCGAAAGTTTTGAGGCAGGTATCGGCGATTTCACCACCCAATGGGTGCTCAATAGCTGCAATGCGGAGTGCACCGAAAATTTTGGCGATGAGCCAGTTTGGGATATTGAGGCGCGCGAGGAATTTGTTCGAAGTGGAGTCCAGTCGGCTAGAATACAAGCATTTGATGGCGTTGATGAATCCGACTGTGGCAATAGTTACCTGCATCAAATAAAAGATGGTCCGGCCGGAGTAATTTCATTTTGGGTTTGGGTGTCGACAGACTTCCAAGAAGGTTCCGATAAATTTGAATTCTTGATCGACGGTGAGGAAGTAATTAGTTATGGCGATTTAGCGGCTTTCGGGTTCGTAGATAATCGTGTCGCTTATCCGGCTTCTAGCGGTAACGCTAGTGTCATGCCGACCGGCGTAATTGCTGTGGGCTCAAGCACATCAGGCGATTTAAGTGGCCTATCATCTGTCTCAGAAGAGGCCGAGGAACGAGCTTCCTATAGCCAATATGGGCCGACTCTTGATCTTGTCGCGCCATCGAGCGATCAACATCTTGGAATCACTACCACCGACAGAACCGGTGCTGATGGCTTTGTTAGTGGTGACTACACCGCAAGCTTTGGTGGCACTTCAGCATCAGCGCCAGTGGTCTCCGGTGTCGCGGCGGCGATGCTAGCGGTCAACTCAGCGCTAACCGCGGCCCAAGTAAAGGCTAAGTTACGTGAGTCAGCTGATAAAATTGGCCGAGCAACCTATGATTGTGGTCGTAACGATTTTCATGGCTACGGGCGAGTAAACATGTTCTCGGCCTTGAAGGGATTGCTAGAGGCAGATTCGAGTCCTCCTAACCCAGATCCGATGTGTTCAGCGCCAGACCCTTTCGACTATACCGTTGCCAACGATTTACTACTTTCACGTTATCAACCGCAAGCAAGCGGCTTTTGCTCAGCGTTAGGGCCTGAAGCGCCCGACGACTCAATATGCTTGCCGATTCATGCGAAGAATGGCAAGACCGCGGTGATTTGTCTTTAGTCGAGTGGAGGCCTAAATTACCGATTCGTCATCGGTATAAGTGTCAATACGGAGTAGTTGAGTGCCTTGTGCTGCTTCGTAAGTCTCAATCATGAATTCGATCGGCCGGCAGCAGACGTAACAGTCTTCGACGGTTTGATGGTTGCCTTGGCTTAAATCGATAAAAGCGGTAAATGCTTCGCCGCAATAAGGACAGTTGACTTGCTGTTCATGGTACATGCCTCGATAATAGCTCTTTAATGTTGAAGCTATTGTAAATAGACAAGTAATAATTCTGATGGTCAGCACTCTATGAAAAATCAACCAGACTGGTGGGACCCTTACTCATGCCAGCCTTACAAAATGCAAGACGAGGATAAGCCTCGCTCTGGGCTTGCCAATGTTTGGGAATACAGCAAAGTAGCTGGGTCAAACCTGTTGGGTTTGCCTGCGATTACCTATCAAACTTTGATGCTCAAAAAGTCGCCCGCCAACATCGCTGCCGACCAATTTGTTGGTCTTAGTATTGCGCCCGACGATCAGTATCAATCGGCCTTAGTCGAGATGGTTGAGGAGCTGGGTGTTAAACAGTTGTTAATCAGAATCCCGAGTTGGGACGTGGCTGAGTTAGATGACTATGTGCGCTTTCTTGAATTATTCCCGGCCAATGAATTTGTAATCAATATTCTACAAAGTCGTGACAGCGTTAATAATCTTAACGAGTGGCAAAAGCAGGTCGCTAGCATCATTGCTGCGACACAACATATTACTAAAACCTTCTGGATCGGTAATGCGGTCAACCGCACCAAGTGGGGCTGTGTGCATTCTGGTCAAGCGCTTGATCTACAAGTTAAGGTCGAAGAGCTGCGGGGGGAGTTCCCTGATTTAAAATTACTTGGCTCATCAATCATCGATTTTGAACCGTTACTAAGCTGGCGCACCTTATGGAACTTTCGAAAATTTCATATCGAAGCTAACGCCGCACTGCTCTACGTTAATCGACGTCACTCGCCATACGGCACTCAATACGGTGTGTTTGATTTAGAAAATAAGCTTCGGCTAGCCAAAGCCATGACTAAATTGTCGAACCGCTGTGATGACAGTTTATGGATTACTGAAACCAACTGGCCGTTGTTAGATACCAAGCCGTATACGCCAAACTCAGGCAACCCAACGACAACAGTCGATGAAGAAACCCAAGCCAAATACCTCAAATGGTATTATCAGATTGCATGGCAAACCGGCTGGGTTGACAAGGTTTATTGGTGGCAGCTGATCAACCCCGGCTATGGATTAGTGGATCATCGAGAAGGGAGTTTACGCAAGATGCCGTCTTATTATGCGTTTAAAGAGATCATTGATAGTGAGCTTGGAGAAAAACCAAAACAACCTTGATCTTAGATAATGCTAAGTTTCTAAAATTTTGAGTTTCTAAAATTCTGAGCTTCTAAAACTTTGAGTTAAATGAGAATTTTTCTAACTCTTTAGCGAGTTTACGTTGATAGTAAGGAATGCCAACCCAGGTATACACAACAAATGCGAGCCAGCTATATGAAATGACAATCGAGGCTTGGCTATAACCTAGGTCATCGGTAATTTGCGACAGTAAATTAAAAAATAAATATGCTCCAATAAGCATAATGGCGCTTTTTAAATGGCTCAGGTTCGCTAATGCCGAGTTGAACCGCCACCATAAACCAAACACAATATTCTGACGCATTTTGATGTTTGCGAATAAAGTAAGCGCGGCATTGTTTTCTGGGTTTTGTAAAATTATAAATTTAGCGTGATATTCAGCCTCTTCAATATTATTTAAAGACAATTGAATATTTCCCATTAACACATTGGCGGCTATGTTTTGAGGGCCTGATTGCAATGCTTGGGTTGCGTAATCTAAAGCGGCACTGTTGTTTCCTGTATCAAAATAGTGCTCACCAAAAGCCGCCTTCAAAGTGCTTGAATCGGGCTCTATTTGTGCTGCTTGCTCTAGGCAAGCGAAGGCTTGGTCGTACTGATTTAATAGTGTGTAAATAGTGTTTTTAAGTAGCAATGCATCAGTGTTGTCCACTTCTAGAGATAAACTTTGATCACATAAGGAAAGCGCTGTGTCGAGGTCGTTCTTTAATATGCATACTTGGGCACTTGCTGTGTATAAAAAAGGCAGACTTGGGTCTTGGTTAAGTGCGATCTTAAGTTCATATTCTGCCGCGTGAATACGGTTCTGCTCAATTAAATTAAGTGCGAGTAGGCCATGAAACTCTGGTGAGTTAGGATCTTCAGATAAAAGCTCTTTAAGAACCGTTATTGAAGCTTCGTACGCCCCTTGGGCGTAGTGGCGTTGGGCCATTTCAAACTTATAGTCATTCATAATTGTGCAACTAAGTGATTAACTTAGTTATGCTCCTTAACGTATTGGTGAATAGCGTAAGGGGCCGATTGGTAAAATACGATCATATAGAGGGTAAAGAATAAGGCGCCTTGATTAAGAATACGGTAATAAGGGAAGGCCAACGTTGCCATTTCCACATTGACGCCGGCTAGATAAACCATCGCAATATAGAAAATGATGAGCGTTAAGCCTCCGGCTAAGGCGATTACCGTTTCTTTTTTTCTAGTAGGGCTGCCGAGTAGCCAGCCATTCAATACGATCCAGGCCAATGGCATCCAAAAGCGTCCATATAGAGGAAGTTCAATAAATATTGGGATAAGCAGAGATGCGAATAGAATAGCGACCGGGTCGATCACAAGTTTACTGTAAAGGCTAGGCTTAGGTTCGTCTATGATTTGATAAACTGACATAGTGAATATTATCTATTGTGGTTAGAGTAAAATTTTTAATTTTTACTATGCTTATTTATGAAATCTAGAACGTCATTATATCGGCCGCCGTCATTGGCATAGCGGGCATAATTGCGAGCCGTGGTCAGCCATTCTGTTGTGGTCGCGCGGCTTTCTCCAAGCGCTTCTTTGAAGTGCTTGATGCTAATTGACACATCATTCCCAGTCTCAATTGACTCGTCAATAGCTTCGTCCGCGGCCATTTCAATCAGATTAGATAGATCCGCACCAGAATAGCCTGGAGTTTTATCGGCAATAGTGTCGAAGTTAATGTCGTCACTAGCGGGCCGCCCTTGTATGTGGTGCTTTAATATTCCATTGCGGGCAACACGATCGGGCGGTGGCACAAAGAACATTCTATCGAAGCGGCCAGGCCTCAAAAATGCAGAATCAATTGCCCAAGGCACATTGGTTGATGCTAAGACCAAGACACCTTCGTTGTTCTGAGAAAAGCCGTCTAGTTCAGTTAGAAACTGACTGACTGTATTCGCTGAAGAAGTGCTACGCGCATGCTCCCGCTTACCTGCTAAAGCTTCAAGCTCATCAAAAAATATAACACTTGGTGTTTCGTTACGCGCTTTCTCAAAAATTGCGTGAAGCTTTTGTTCAGACTCGCCAATGTACATATCTAAAACATCTGAGACTTCTACATTAAAAAATGATGCATTGCATTCGCCGGCTGTAGCGCGTGCTAGTAGAGTTTTACCGCAGCCAGGGGGGCCATAAAGCAAAACGCCACCCCCAATTTTTTTCTTAAAGCGTTGAAATAAAGAAGGCGACTGAAACGGTAGAATTATTTTTTTATGAATCTGCTTTTTGATTTTCTCTAAGCCAATCACATCACTGAAATCAGTGCTTTTTTGACGATAACGAGAGAGATCAGTTATTTGTGCAATGTCTGGTTTTTCAACAACCTTTAGTTTAGTTGCTTGTATTTCTAGGCCTAGTATCGATTCAAAGACGGGGTTCTGTATCCGGATATTTTGCTTTCTTGCAGACAGGTAGACACTTTTCGCGGTGCCTAGATTGCCCTTATCGATCAGTAACTGAATTAATATATTGAATGTTTCAACATCGATTTTTTGAGCTAGCGTCTCTAACGACAGGCTTATATTTGGGTCTTCTGCAGCCTCAACTAATTGTTCAAGTTCATCATCAGTTAATGTGTTGCCAAGCACGCTAATATACAAAGCAATATTTTCGGTATTGCCGCTTTCGATAAGCGCAAAGGTGATTATTTTCGCTAATTCAGGGGAAGGGCCTGCATCGAATGCGGCCTTTAAACCGGAGAGCGTAGTAATATCCATAGTTATAAGTCGTGTGGTAGCATGGTTATGCCGTTATTGTAGTGACTCCATTTGCACCACCTAGTAATAATACATCAGCGCCACGTTGGGCGAATAGGCCATTAGTGACAACGCCGGCTAATTGGTTTATTTGGCGCTCTAGTTCAACTGGATTATCGATTTTTAAATCATGCACATCGATGATTAGGTTGCCATTGTCGGTGATCACGCCATCGCGCAAGATCGGGTTGCCACCGAGCTTTACTAACTGGCGTGCGATATATGATTTCGACATAGGGATGACTTCGACCGGTAATGGAAACGCACCCAGCATGTCGACTAATTTTGAGTCGTCGGCGATACAAACAAACTTTGCGCTGGCCGCGGCGACAATTTTCTCGCGGGTTAACGCCGCGCCGCCGCCTTTGATTAAATGTAGATGTCTAGTTGCCTCATCGGCACCGTCGACGTATATCGGTAAATCACCGACTTGGTCTAGCTCATACACTTTTATGCCATGGCCACGCAGTCGTTCAGCGGATGCTTCTGAGCTGGCAACAGTGCCGTCAATCTTGTTTTTCATCTTGGCTAATTCATCGATAAATAAATTAGCGGTAGAGCCGGTGCCGACGCCGACCACCCAGTCCCATTCAATGTATTCAATGGCGGCTTCGGCGACTAGTTGCTTGGCTTGGTCTGGGGTCATAATATTTTACTCTTCGGTAGGTCGCTATTTATGCTCTTCGGTAGGTAACACAGCCTTGAGCTTGTCAGTTCAAAAAAAGCCTTGAGCTAGTCAATTTTTTCAGTATGTAGAGAAATCCTAAACTCTTCGATAGGTAACATAGTCGAAGGTTGGGCTTGTGTCGGTAATGCTTTCGCGTGCTGTTTGTTTAAAGTCACCACCGGAAAAATTCGGGAAGTAGGTATCGGCCACCGGCGCGTCAGCCACTTCGGTCATTTCAAGCGTAGTGGCGTAAGCTAAAAATAGCTTGTATATCTGGCCGCCGCCGATAACAAATGTTTTATCGGTCGAAGTGCTTTTCGCCAGCTCCATTTCTGCCAACTCTAAGGCGCTTTCTATGGAACTTGCGACGCTCACACCATCAGCATGCCAGTCGCTATTTGCGGTAAGCACAATGTTT
>JAFMHC010000305.1 GCA_017854775.1 Gammaproteobacteria bacterium
TGACAAACATGAAATACGACGAACCACTAAATGGGTTTATTTAAAAATGAATAACTATTAGATAATCGCTCAAGGTCTTGCTCGCTGTGACAAGCGGCGCGGGATTCGACTAAATAGAGTTTGGCATGTTGATGTAGTATTTTCTCATGCAGAGCGTTATTTGAACATGACAGTATGCTTACAATGACCTTAGCCATATGCATACTAGTGCTTACATCATTAACTACGTATGGCCTAAGTTGCCCAAATATGTGATCAGCGAGATCAGCAAATCCGAATAATGGCATGAACAAGCGTACCGTCTCATCTTGGTCACGCAACTCGGCCGATTGAGCTGGCCGGTTTACTACATGGGCCACCGCATTCCCCAGCCAATCTATGCAGGTTATTGCCGTGAAGGGATCGTTTATACCCGGAGACAATGCGCGAACGGCTATTTGACTTAGCTCTTCAATAAGGTAACGAGTATCTTGAGACGGGGTTCGTTCGGCGCCAATCCCAAAAAACTTACGAAATTGTTTTTCAGTTGGTAAGTCGTTCCCTATTGTATTCATTGCCGCATCGAATTCGAATTCTAGAAGTAGTTCACCTTCGAACACAAAATCACCCATCGGCTTCACTGCTCGTGCTTGCACATTTTGCTCAGCACAAAACGCTACCAAGCCGTCAACGTCGAGTGTTTGCAGATAGCCGGATTTATGGTTGAATACTTGATGAGTAAATTCCACTGTGGTTACAGGTTCACGCTGCGGTGAGTCTTGTTCCGGAAACATAGAATCAAGTCGACCAACTAGCTCTTGCCCACGGTCAGACGCGACCGAACCGATATGAATGGTGTCTGGCACATGATGTATAAAACCGATAAGCACAGCGACACTTGCCAAAGCCAAACCAAGTGCGCCCATCACCGCTAAATGCGGTACGAAACTATCATAGCCTGTGGCATTCTCGCCGCCACCGGCCGCGCTACTAACTGTGCGCAGCACTAGCAAGCAATAAATAAAGGTTGCGATAAACGTGCCAAGCGCAATTTGGTTTCGACGATCCTTCAAAAACTTGAGTAATAGTCGAGAGCCATAATTCGAGGTTGCATGCGATACCGACATGATAGTCATTGAAAACACCACACCAGCTACTGTGATGGTCGAACCGGCCACAGTCGATAATATCGCTCGTGCCCCTGCCGGCTGGCTACGAAATAGCCATTCATAATTTTCAGGAATTTCGGTTAAGTAATAGACATCAAGCGAGACCATTCCGATCGCAAGACCAATAGCAGCCAATGCCATAAGACTCGGGATAAACCAGTAGCTGTACCTAACATCAAAAAGTGTTTGTAAAATCCAAGATCTCATAGTCATTTCCGAAATACGGTTTAGTCGGTTGAAAAGCCCCAAGCAGCTAGGGGATAGCAACCAATCATATAAAGCTCGCTTAACAGTGAGGAAACCTAATCGCCTCTAAACCCTTGATACGCGCTGCCTGACAAAACTGGCACAGTGTTTGCTATCGCTATATTGAGCATCCGGCCTAACCATTAGCACTTCTTCAGTCAAGACTCAGCAAAAAGCGAGCCAACTATTAGACCGGATCCTAAACGAATTTAAACGTTAACTAAACGGAGCAAACATGAACAAGCCAAGCACAAAAATTAGTAAAGTAGCCGATAAAGCACACAGCGCTGTCGACAAAGCCAACAGCACGGTGAATAAAGCACACGACGTAGTCGACAAAGCCGCTATAGCTGCCGAGCGCGCCGAGCTGAAAGCTCAAATAGCCGCTGAGCAAGTAAAGGAAAAAGCAACAGAGACTATCGATAACGTCAAAGTAGCAACCGAAAACGCACAAGACACGGTTACCAACTACGTCAATGAGAATCCGTTGAAAGCTATTGGCATCGCATTTGGCGCTGGTATCATCGCCGCTGCTATTTTACGCAAATAAGATCAAAAATATCGATTATATTTACGCTGGAGGCACGATGACTACTGACAATGAAAAACTAATCAGCGATTCGGCTGATCAAGAATCACTGCTGAATCATGCCAGCGATGCTGCGCGTCACGGTTTCAGATACTTAATGAGTCGTGCCTCGTTAGCGGTGACAGAGGCTAAGGTCGCCATTATTAGCTTAGTCTTGATAATGGTGCTCGCTCTGGTAGCCGTAATCGTGCTCTGTGCGACATGGGCGCTAGCCTGTTATGCGCTGTCCTACTGGATAGTAGCGTCCTTAGGTACCAGCGTGCCTATTGCATTGCTGGTGGTAATCGTTGCCAATACCGTTCTACTGGCCATCGTTGCTATGTGCGCCCGAAACTTGGTAGGGTCAATATCTATGAAAAGCACTCTCGACCCGTCAGAGATAGCCGCCTACGATCTTAAAATGCATCACAACGATGAAATTAGCGCCGCCGGTGAGGGAGTTCAACCACAATGAGAAAATTCTTAAAGCTACGATCTGAATTAAACCAGCATCTTAGCGATGTTGCTCGGGAAAAAGCCCAGCTTGATTACAGCGTAACGATGACCAAACAGAAAGTGCATAACAAGCTAACCTCGACCAAGACACTAGTTTCTTCATTTGCCGTTGGCGCTGTGACGGGCTGGTTTGCAAGCGCTGGAAAAGAATCTGATATCGAGCTCGAATTAGGCGACGATAGCGCAAATAATGCGAAGGTTTCGGTAAGCGCAAAGTCTCCATCAAACCATCTCGACTTAATTAATCATATAAAAGCGTTGGGCGTGAGTCTCCTTATGGCTGAAATAACAAAAAAAGCAACTGCCTTGGTTGATAGCGCGACTCAGACAGACACATCGTCGGACGAATCGAAATCGCCCCTCAAGCCGACATCTGTTGGTTAATAAAATGACAAGTAAGACCGCTTAGGTAAGGGTAAAAATGACCGCTCACGAAGAAAACAATGAGGTCAGCGAACCTCAGCCTAGATTAATTGCAGAGAAAATACCGGATGAAAATTGGCCAGCATCGATACTGGTACGGTCTATCTCGTTAAGTGGGATTTTCCTGATTATGCTTGTCGTATCCTTGCATGCAGCGGCGGAAATTCTGATCCCTATCGTCATAGCCTATTCTCTCAATCTGCTACTCTCACCGATCATTAGTAAAATGTCGGAATATCGGGTCCCTGCGCCGCTAAGTGCAGGTGTTGTGATGGTATTGTTTATCGGCTTAGCAATCACCGCACTCTACAATCTGTCTGGGCCTGCCGAGCAATGGGTAGAGCGTTCACCGCAAATAATTTCCGAAGTGAAAGCTAAGTTGAAGCCGATAATGAGCCCGATCTCCGGAGCCCAAGAAGCAGCGTCGAGTGTTAACGACTTGATGACTGGGCGCGATGAAAAAAAGACCCAGCAAGCCCAGACCGTCGAGGTCGTATTACCCGGAAGTCAGAGCCGCTTGGAACAACTGCTAGAAAGGCTCTCAAGCACCCTCGGCAGTATAGGGATCGTTGTTGTCCTATTGTATTTTCTGTTGGCGGCAGGTGATAAGTTCTTGAACAAGCTGGTCATCGCCATCGATAAACTACAAGATAAAAAACGCGCGGTGTCGATAATTAGAGAGATTCAGCGAGACACATCTCGATATCTGATTACACGTACTTTGATAAACATCGGATTAGGATGTGCGGTCGCACTAGCGCTCTATCTTCTCGGTATGCCGAACCCAATACTATGGGGTGCCATGGCGGCGGTACTCAATTTCGCGCCATACGTCGGCCCCGCGATTAGCTTAGGCATCATTACCCTTGCGGCTATTATCAGTATGGATACCTTAGCCGAGGCATTTCTTGTTCCCAGCGTAGTATTAATCATCAACATAATTGAAGGTGAATTTATTAGCCACCAGGTTATTGGCAAGCGACTTGCACTTAGCCCGGTAGTTGTGTTTATCAGCATTGTATTCTGGGGCTGGTTATGGGGAATTGCAGGGGCACTTATGGCGATCCCAATCATTGCCGCGATAAACGTGGTCTGTCAAAAAATCGATGCGTTTAAGCCATTTTCTAATTTTATCAGCGAGTCCAACGACCTATAAAACATTTTAAAGTTGTTAAAATATAAAGCGATCGAATCATCGCTTAATGCAGCTTAAGCGCAAAGCGGCTGTTTTACTTCGTGCTACTTTAGGTGTTTCCATAATTGCTAGCTCTATTATCAGCATTTGCTAATATCTAGGCACTTACGGCGTTTTTCAGTAAACATTGGATTGCTAATTTCACCATCAGTTGACGGCCATGAGGCGCCAGATGCGAATGCTTTGACAAGGACAGCGCTGTTCTAGGTAGAGCCGTAATTGAATGAATATCTACGTCGCTGAGATTAGTTTCTAAAGGTAAGACTGAAAAGCCAATCATCCGATGCAGGGCTTTAAATTTAATTTACATATCGTCCAGATAAAAGACGATCTAGGGCTGGTGTCGCTT
>JAFMHC010000063.1 GCA_017854775.1 Gammaproteobacteria bacterium
CTCTCCGAATAGGCAAATCTGTCCGAGCAAGCTAGGCTTGGAGCTTGGGTTTTTCAGTATAAGATGAGCAGACACAAAAAAGGCCGCTTTTTAAGCGGCCTTTTTTATTCGTTATCGCTTTTGCGATTAGAACGATTTACCAACTGAAAATACAAGGCGATCATCAGCCGCGTCAATATCATCTAGGTCAGTTCCGTAATAAGTCAGCGCAAAATCAACACCGGCACCTGATGTTGTCAGTGCTGCTGAGTAATCTACGTAGCTGCTTTCATTGAAGTCAAAGAAATCATCTGAATCTACATCGGTATAGCCGACATGAAGGTCCAAACCTAAGTTCTCAGCCAGGCCGATAGAATAGTCAGCGTTTAGTACGATTGCCGAATCGTCAGATCCAAAATAGTCTGGAGAGTAAACTAGGCCAAGGCTAATGTCGCTGAAGCTCACGCTGGCGACGAACTCAGAGTAGTTTAAGCCATCAGTCTCGCCCGGGTAGACAAAGTAGATGTAAGAAAGGTCGATTGTAACGCCCTCGGAAACTTCAAAGCCATAACCAGCATATAAATCCAACTCAGTTGATGTGTTATCGCCAAAGTTTACGTTGGATGCCCAAGTGCCAACCGAAAAACCATTGTCAAATGCATAATCAAAACCGCCGGAAATTGCAGGGTCTTCATTTGTTTGTGAAAAACCACGGAAAACATAGTCTGTAGCAAGAGCGACATTCGCCTCTATATCGCCTGCGCTGGCTAAATTACTTGATGCCAAAATTGTTGATGCAACGCTGCTAATAATAAGTTTTTTAGTGTTCATATTAATTACCTCTCGTAATTTTCGTCTATATAAGGCCGAATCTCGTTCTGCTCTCGTTGAGTTGTTGTTATCCATCACAATAAAACTTCCATCTACCTGAGTCTAAGCAAACAGCGTGCCAACTTTATTAGATGGCGTTTTGCTCCGTTTGCATCGAATAAAACGGTAGGCTCGTCTGACTTTGGTTTTGATTGCACTGAAATGGTGCGGTTGATTTCGGGAATGCATTGTATTGGAGCGCGGCAGCGTTGAAAAGGCCCAGAGCCTTTTAATTGGCACCCTCAAACCGCTAGTTTAGCATTTTTATAAAAGTTGGCACATTGTTTGCTGAGAGATCTCTATTAGTGCCTCTAGCATGGGTGCTGAGGACGCTTGAGTCGCTTTTTTTCTCGACTGTAGCGATTAGATTTTAAATTCAATAAACACTAAATTAACTAATAAGAGGGTGAAGTGCTATGAAGTTGATCACAGCAATTATTAAACCGTTCAAGATTGACGATGTAAGAGATGCATTGGCGGGCATCGGTATTCAGGGTATGACGGTAACAGAAGTAAAAGGCTTCGGTCGTCAGAAAGGGCATACAGAGCTATATCGCGGCGCCGAATACAACGTTGACTTCATGCCTAAAATCAAAATTGAAGTGGCCGTATCGAATGACATGTTAGACCAAACAATTGAGGTTATTACCGACTCAGCCAACAACGGTAAAGTAGGCGATGGCAAGATTTTTGTTTTGGAGCTTGCTCAAGTAATTCGAATTCGTACCGGTGAAACCGGCGAAGAAGCGATTTAGATCGCAATCGTAAATATTCCAACATCTATAAAATAGAGAGACTCTTTCATCATGGAAAATACAATTTTCGAGCACGGGTATGCGATAGATACCTTTTATTTCCTAATCTGCGGTGCATTGGTAATGTGGATGGCTGCTGGCTTCGCCATGTTAGAAGCTGGCCTAGTTCGTTCTAAGAACACCGCTGAAATTCTTACTAAGAATGTCGCGCTGTATGCAATCGCTTGCACCATGTTTATGCTTTGCGGTTATTCGATAATGTATCCCGAATTGGGCAATGCATTGTTGAGCGGTATTACCGGCGACGGTGTTGAAGGTGCTGCAGAACCTGCAACTTATGCACCCTCGGCTGACTTCTTTTTCCAAGTAGTTTTCGTTGCGACAGCAATGTCGATCGTTTCGGGCGCGGTTGCCGAACGTATGAAGCTTTGGGCATTCCTTGCGTTTACTATCGTGATGACCGGCTTTATTTATCCAATGGAAGGAAACTGGACATGGGGCGGCGGTTCAGTATTTGGTCTATATAACCTTGCTGACCTTGGTTGGTCTGACTTTGCTGGCTCAGGCATCGTACATATGGCTGGTGCTGCGGCGGCTCTTTCTGGTGTGCTTTTGCTTGGCGCTCGAGAAGGTAAATATTCGAGCGATGGCAAACCAAAGGCAATCCCAGGGGCAAACTTGCCACTGGCGACTCTAGGTACATTTATTCTCTGGATGGGCTGGTTCGGTTTTAACGGTGGTTCAGTGTTAGCCACGTCGTCTGTCGAAAACGCAAATGCAGTTGCGGTCGTATTCATGAATACTAATGCCGCTGCCGCAGGTGGCCTAATTGCTGCCCTACTAACGGCAAGAATTTTATTCGGCAAAGCCGATTTAACTATGGCTTTGAATGGCGCGCTAGCCGGTTTGGTAGCAATCACAGCCGAGCCATCAACTCCAACGCCTCTAATCGCGACGCTATTCGGTGCCGCTGGTGGCGTATTGGTTGTTTTCTCAATCTTGGGTTTAGATAAACTGAAAATTGATGACCCTGTTGGCGCAATCTCTGTTCACGGTGTTGTCGGGTTATTGGGCCTGATGTTAGTGCCGCTAACTAATGATGCGTCTAGTTTTTCAGGCCAGTTAATTGGTGCAGCGACTATCTTTACATGGGTCTTCGTGACCAGCGGTATCGTATGGTTCTTGCTTAAATTGGTTGTTGGTATTCGGGTAAGTCCTGAGGAAGAGTTTGAAGGTGTTGATGTTTCAGAATGCGGTATGGAAGCGTACCCTGAGTTCACCAAGTAGCGCCACTATAAACTTTTCTTATCGGTATCCTTATTTATCGATAACTTTATTTGTCGGTAACCTTGTTTATCGCTAAAAAGGGCTGTCGCTTGCGACAGCCTTTTTTATGTTCTCAGAGCGATCAATTTCAGTTATGATTCGGTAAACCCCATTCATAAAATGAATATCGAATGAATTTATCTAATATCGACTTGAATTTGCTAGTGTACTTAAGTGTGCTGTTGCGCGAAGGTAATGTTACTAAGGCCGCAGAGCATCTAGGCTTGAGCCAGCCCGCCATGAGTAATGGACTGCGTCGACTGAGAAAGGTGTTTAACGACCCGCTGCTGGTTCGTACAAGTAATGGCATGATGCCAACCGATAAGGCAAAAGAGCTACAACCATTGGTGCAAAACGTATTATCTCAAATTGAGTTGTTTGTTCAGCCTACCATCGATTTTGACCCGACTAATAGCAAGCGTTTATTTCGGGTTATGGCTAGTGACTACGCTGAAACAACTCTATTGCCGCGCGTTCGTATGCGCATGGCCGCCGAAGCACCTGATACGGCGTTGGATATTTTAACTCCTAGTGACGTCACGTTTCAGGACATTGAATTGGGTAATGTAGATCTGGTAATGAACCGCTTCGATCAATTGCCGCAATCTTTACACTTGTCGGTTCTTTGGCAAGACGATTTTTCGTGTGTAATGCGCCAAGACAATCCAATGCGTGAAAACTTCGACTTTGATAAATATATGAAAGCCAGCCATGTCTGGGTGAACAAAACTGGCATGGGCGTTGCAACTGGGGTTAATCCCGATGATATTCAAAAGCTCGGCTGGGTCGATATCGCACTTGATGATCTCGGTAAGCGGCGTAAAATCGCTGTTTACACCCGTCATTATATTTCAGCGATCCAATTGACGCAGCAGCAAGACTTAATCGCGACGGTTGCGACGCGGTCCACCCATTTGGTTAATCACTTCGATAACTTAGCGATTCTACCCGCGCCGTTTGCTATTCCTCGTATTGAGTTACATATGGTGTGGAGCCCGTTACTGCACCACAATATTGCACATAAATGGTTCCGCAACGTGATTCGAGAAGTGGCACAAGAAATCCAAGCAGAAGAAGCTGCGATGAAGTGATATAGTAAACGGGTTGGCAGGGAGCCGACCCAACTATCGAGGCAACTCGAATAGTCAATTAGCCGACTAGCCGACTAGCCACGTTTTGTGCTAGCGGCGATTCAAATGACCATTTAATAACAATGAGTCTAAAGACAAGGAGACTGTCAATGAGTACTAAAGTCACTGGCTTTGAAAAGCCAGATACGATCAAATCTCTAGCGATGATTCGCACCCGCACGGTGGTGGGCATAAGTGCCGTCCCGGTTATGGTTGAGGTGCATTTGGCCAATGGCTTGCCTTCGTTTTCAACGGTCGGCCTGCCCGAAACAGCGGTCAAAGAAAGCAAAGATCGCGTACGTGGCGCTATTATTAATTCCGGTTTTGAATTTCCCGCGAAGCGTATTACCGTGAACCTCGCTCCGGCGGACTTACCCAAAACCGGTGGTCGCTTTGACTTGCCTATTGCTATTGGGATTTTGATTGCATCAGGTCAGTTGCCCGGAGTAAAAGTAGACGACTTTGAGATGGTCGGGGAGGTAGCGCTAGACGGCCATTTACGCAAGGTCTCTGGCATACTGCCAACGGCCTTGTCATGTGGGGCTGATGGTCGTCAATTGGTCGTGCCGACCGACAACGCGATTGAAGCGAGTCTTGCTGAGAACACCACGGCTTGGCAAGCTGAGCATTTGCTAACCGTTTGTCAGCATCTCGCCGGTAGAGGTGATATGTCACTCTGCACGCCAAGTGACAGTATCACCTCAAAGCTTGCAAGCTATCTTGATTTGTCTGATGTGAAAGGGCAAGGCCAGGCAAAGCGCGCGCTGGAGATAGCTGCGGCCGGAGGTCATAGTCTTCTCTTTATTGGGCCGCCAGGCACAGGTAAGAGTATGCTTGCCTCAAGGTTACCTGGAATTTTGCCTTGTTTGTCAGTGAGCGAAGCACTTGAAACGGCGGCGGTTCAGTCAGTAGCACAAGGTCAGCTCGACGTAGATCGGTGGATGCAGCGACCTTTTCGCAGCCCACACCATTCAGCTTCAGCGGTCGCCTTAGTCGGCGGTGGCTCGTATCCTCGGCCCGGTGAGATATCGCTAGCGCATAATGGAATTCTATTTTTGGACGAGCTTACTGAGTTTTCACGCTCGGCCTTAGAGCAGCTGCGAGAACCTTTAGAAACCGGCAAGATTCATATTGCTCGAGCCAATCAGTCGGTCGAATATCCGGCTAGATTTCAGTTGGTTACCGCGTGCAACCCATGCCCCTGTGGCTACTTGGGCGATGGCACCGATCGCTGCATATGCAGTGCGAATAAAATTGAGCAGTATCGCGCAAAATTGTCTGGCCCAATGTTAGACCGAATCGACATGCATGTGCATCTACCTAGAATATCGGTGTCTGAGCTTCGTAAACAATCAAAGTCGGTGGAACCCTCTTCGGCTGTACGCGAGCGAGTAAAGATCGTACGCGAGCTTCAAATAAAGCGCCAAGCCAAGCTCAATAGCAATCTCGCAGGCGTAACGCTTGAAGAGCATTGTCAATTGGACGATGGAATTCATCAATTTTTAGACATGGCATGTGAGCGCCTGCATTTATCGGCTAGGGCGTATCATCGAATTCTGAGATTGGCGCGTACCATTGCGGATATGTCAGCTAAGACAAATATTGAGCAATCGCATATAGCTGAGGCGATTGGCTACCGTAGCTTAGATAGGCAAAGCCGATAACGGCAATTAGCTTGGGTTTAGCAATCACAAGGCTTGGAAGCTTAAATTAGGCTTTGAGATCCCTGTTAAGAAAACAAGAGATAAGACCTCGGTGGTTAATGGGTGACTCTAATATTTATGCTCTCTCTGCTGCTTAATAAAATCGTTTGTGTACTGAGTTTGTGTTGGTACTGCGACGCGTCGCAGTACCAACATCCTAAAAAGTAAGGGGTTTCTTAAGAGTTATGGCTTAAAGCTAGACCTTAAAAATCAGGAATAGAAATTGATCTTCCTGACCAAGCTCCGTCTGTTGATACAGCCCAAATTTTGCAGTCGCCTGATGGAGCAATAGGCGTTAGGCATGCTGTCCTTGGTATAGTGAATTTACAGGCTTGAGTTTGAGAACCTTTGCTTGCGATGATTTCAAACTGACCTGTGCCTTTAACGGGTGCAGTATAAATACCCGACGAACCAGCTAAGCTAGGTGCAGCGCATTTACCGCTGGCATCACAAGGGTTGACGGCAAGGCTAATACCACTTGGCGCACCAATAGTAAATTGATCACTTGAGTACGCACTTGGCACCGCTGGCTTACAGGCGGCAGGCTGCGGTGGGTTTATATCTGCGCTGTTGCCATTCGGGCACAATGTAAGTTCATAGTTGGTTGAATTCAGCCCGCTGCCAGTGGTGGCGCAGGTGAAGGTTGAATATGGGTCGTCGAATTGAAACGAGTAGGCCAGCGGGCAGTTCTCTTTGATCGCTCTTAAGTTGGGCAGTATGTTGGCTACCCAGTCAGTTGTTACTGCGCCAGTGACGGCGCTATCACCTTTGCCTACCGGTTGCTTGGTGGCGGCTTTGTTGTTGAGTGCCCATTGTTGGTAGCCGCAGCAGGTATCGCCTTTATTGGTTGTGGTTGCGTTAAAACAACTGCGAGCTGGCCCTTGATCTTTAAGGCCGCTCTGATTTTCACACAACGCGTAGGCGTAGTTTTTTGTGCTGCTGCACTTCACGCCGAGATCGCTGTTGTCGTATGTTTTGTTGATGCTACACATTTGCGCGTAGGTCCAATACCCTAGACGTGATCCGCACATGGTGGCTGTGCTGTTATTTTTCACGGCATCAAGGGTTAAGCCGCAAGTTAAGTTATCTGAGCATGGGCTTGTTTTTGAGCATGCGGTTTGAGGTAAGACCTCCGAGACAAAATTAAAGCCGGTTTTGTCTGTGCCGTCAAAGGCTGTACTGTAGTTGTTTGTGCAGGCAAACGGCTTGAGCTCTTGATTCGACGGTAACTTGTTTGCTTTCTGGTAAGCGAAAATAGCGTCCATGGTTGCGGTATCGCCACCGGCAGCCATGCAGCGGTACGGGTCGTCGGCTTTATAATCTAAATTTTTAGCCAATACGGGCTGCAAAGATGCTGGTAAATTAATGCCATTGATGTAAGAAACATCGTACCAATCGTTATTATTCTGAAAGGTGAACTCAACCAGTGTTGCCGGTGCACCTAAGCTGTTGTCTGACGTGCATTTCCCGTTTACGTCACAGCCAAGCTTGGCATACAGCTTGCCACTAACCACCATGGCATCACTTGTCTGTGAATTTGGAGTAAGCGGGATGGTCAAGGTATTTGATGAGCCCGATTTCTTACTTAAATTGCCGTTATTGCTAAGTTTTGCATGCCAGTAGCATTGCTTGAGTGTGCTTGTTGCGCTTTGGCAAGCTTGATTATTATCACAGCCGTTATCGCTAGTACATTGACACTGCCCCCAATTACTACTTTTGGCATCACTTACTTGGGAATTCGATTTACAACTGCTAGCGCTTAAGGTTATATCTTTGGCACTGCTTAGTGGTAGCTTTGCACCACTGACAGCACTGCCGGCAACGCAATAGTTAGTGTTTTTGTTTTTCGCATAACAAACAAAGCCACCAGGGCAATTTGCTTGTGCGTTGGTGTCGTTCGGTGAGCAAGCCACGGCCGATGCGTTTGAACCAATCGACTGTAGTGATACGTCAAATGGGCATTGGTTATTGACCGTAATGCTTCTTAGCGGGTTGGCAGCCATTGCTGAGGTGGAAAAAATTACTAACAACAGTGTTAATAATGTTGGGTAGATCGATGTTCTTAACATGGTCCATTCCTTATAGTTATATTTTACTGAATTGGCAGAAGCTATGACTATCACACAGTTGTCAGGGTGGCGATATTGTACAAATGGACTACTGCCGAGCGTGTTGTCCAGAATAAGCTGGCCCGTAAAACTATAAACAAATTACATCAAATCTAGAGACTCGCCATTTTTTATACCACGGCACTTTTTATACAAAGCACTTATGTGGTTCGGTCATTCGGGGGCGGTCTCACCATCAAAGCTCTAGAGGTCATGGTGTGGAGAACGAAACGGTCATTAAGGTTGTGTGGCGAACCGCAAACCAGTAACCCGCGCGATGCGAGCTTCGATGAAGCGTCGAGGCTCAGTCGAGTCGACGATTGAGCATGCCAGAATAAACTTAACGGCGTCATAGTAGGCCAACCGAATGTTGTGCTAGCCGCTGCTGTATACAGCCTAGTCAGGCCCTTATTTTGCTTGTCCCTAGATAAACGGAGTCGTTACTGCATTAGTTGAAAAAGAAGCCGCCCGCACCCCAAAGGCATAGCAAAGGGCGGCTCCCGACACAACACCGAACATCCTGTTCCAACTGTCTTCCTGACTATGTGTTGATAAATTGATAATAGAGAACTATTGGCTAACGCGCCTCACCCGTTTGGATGATTCTTCGGCGAAGGCTAAGCAGTATTCATGTTTTATAGCGGTACGATATTTTCGGCTTGTGGGCCTTTGTCGCCTTGCTTAATATCGAATTCAACCTGTTGGCCTTCAGCTAATGTTTTGAAGCCATCACTGGAAATAGCGCTGTAATGAGCGAATACGTCTGGGCCGCCTTCCTGTTCGATAAAGCCAAAGCCCTTAGTTTCGTTGAACCATTTAACTGTTCCGGTTGTTGTTGCCATAGTCGTAAATCCTAATAATTTGTAAATCTGTTGATTGTAGTTGGTGTTGTTTATTAGTCGCTCAACGCGGTCATGTAATAACAGCGTCTAAAGACTTACTTGAAATGAAGTGTGTAGATACAAGCTGAGGAAATGAGTCAGTCAATGACAAAAACGAATTACTAATGAAACATAAATCTGTAAAGACCTAGAGCCGTGGAAACCTAAAGCCGTGAAACCTAAAGCCGTGAAACCTAAGAGCCATGACAACTAGAACAATCTGGTGTGCATAAATATCATTCGCACTTTCATACACAATAATTATAAAGTGTTTTTTATCGCTTTGGAAATAGATAGTTTTCAATTATCTAGGTGAACTTATTTGTTCTTCGCGGTGCATATATGAAAGTCGTTTTACGTCAATTTCCTGGCGGATTAAATGCCCTTGGAGTAACTCATTCTTCGACTACTTGTCCACGATAAATTCGTTTGGGTTTGGCCTTTTTTTTCAGTATTGAGCTATCGGACTGCCTATTCATCGGTCCTTTGTTGACCTGTTTGGTAAGTCGCCCTGTCGCCGAAGAGTCCTCTTTTTTTGCATCTTTAAGCCAGCTTTCTCCTGCGCGTTCTAAAAATATTTGAGTCAATAGTTTTATATTTTCGTCGTCTGTTCGGCAATACAATTGCGACATTAGCTTGCCTAGCTGAGGATTAGAAATATTCATATGCGCCTGTTGGCTGCTAGGTATATTGCGTTTAATTTCGAAAAAAAGATTTACCATATATCGGTCAATATTCATTACAGTTTAGCCTCACGTTGTTGGCTGCCGCCATTGCTTCTGCGGCTTAATATCAAAAGAGCAGATGCTCCCAGATACTACTTTCTGTGAAATACAGCAAAATACATGCCAATTGTAAATTGACGCCTTAATCCTTGATTATTAACGGGCAATGGTAGGCTGTATCTGTAATTAGGACTAAGTCAAAGGTTACCCACGACAACTGTTAGCTGCACAATAATTGACATCTGTGCCCAACTATTGTGCATCTGTTGAGTTATTGCTGCAGTTAACAACACCATTATTGCGATTGTAATCAAGGTGTTCATCTAGGGCGCCCAATAAGCGCTACCTCTGTTTTAGGCACTGAGTAAAAGCCGACTCGCGACACAATTGCTAGTAAACGACTAAATCTACTAGTAGATGGCCAAATCTAGTAGACGACTAGTATAGGTAAAACAAGACGGCTCTGCGGGGCAGATAGGCTTTAGGCTCGTTGTGTTAGCCTGATGAGGTTAACAATTGATTCGCGAGCCTGCTTCGGTTTACTTTTCCGAGGTTGACTTAGCTTGCTCACCCAAGTGTCTCCGGCACGCTGCATAAACTCTTCGATTAGCCGTCGCAGGGGCTTGTCATTAGATTTTTGGTAGATGGAAATTAACTGCGTGCCAATTACAGGGGACGATATCTTTAACTCATCGCGTGCTTCAAATGGCATATTACGTTTAATTTCAAAGAATAGGGTAACCATCGCTCTGTCGATGTTTGGGCGGTCGATATTCATGGTAGGGCTCCAGCTAAGGCCATTGGAGACGCTGAAGGAAGCGCCGACTAGGCCTAATTGTCGATTTGAAAGCATCAGATCAAAGCTGCCAAGAAATTTTAACGATCAAAAACTCGTTTTCCAAGCAGTGTAGGGATTGACTCCGACACTTTCGGCATGGTCATAGTATAGAAGTTGAATATGACAACCTATTTAACAATTGTTTAAAAACGCCAGATTGTTTGTCTAAGCGCCAATAGGATGACGTTTCGTCATTTAGAACTCTTACTACGGATTACCCAACCCATTGAGTTACATAACCTTTTTAGCAAATCAGCGTGTTTTTAACAAGTGTTTTAATGATTTATGAGCATTACTTAATAAAGATCTTGTTATCACTTGGATATTTGCCTTACTCGATTCCGTATAAATTTAGATTTTTAACTTAGACGTAACCGCTAAGTTGTTGTATTATCGCGCCCCAAACGGTGCTAGGCCGCGTAAATCAAACTCTTTTCTGATCAGATTCGGTTAAGAGTGGATAGCCGCCATTTAGCGCCGTCGTTTTTTTGATGCATCCAAACTTACGACGTCTACAGCATTACATATTTAGCGATACGTAACGGTTGCGGCAAACACTGAATTAATTGACAACCGGAAAGCATGTGACTTTCCACCTTGAGAGATCAACATGGCTGACCTATCGAAATATAGAAACATTGGTATCTTCGCGCACGTAGACGCGGGGAAAACTACTACCACCGAACGCATCTTAAGCCTAACCGGCAAGATTCATAAAATCGGCGAAGTGCACGATGGCGAAGCCACAACTGACTTCATGGAGCAAGAACAAGAGCGTGGTATTACCATTCAGTCAGCGGCAACCAGCTGCGAATGGGATGGCCATCGTATGAACATCATCGATACTCCAGGGCACGTAGATTTCACTGTAGAAGTTTATCGCTCGTTGAAAGTACTTGACGGTGGCGTTGGTGTTTTCTGTGGTTCTGGTGGTGTTGAACCCCAATCAGAGACTAACTGGCGCTATGCTAATGAGTCAAAAGTTGCTCGTGTAATTTTCGTTAATAAGCTTGATCGCATGGGCGCGGATTTCTACCGTGTTGTAGATCAAGTTGAAAACGTTCTAGCGGCTAACCCACTTATTATGGTTCTTCCGATCGGAATTGAAGACGATTTCGTTGGCGTAGTCGATTTGCTTGAACGTAAATCTTACATCTGGGATGAATCTGGCGATCCACTGAATTTCACAGTGGGTGAAGTGCCGGCTGACATGGTTGATAAAGTAGAAGAGTATCGTGAACTGTTGATCGAGAAAGCGGTTGAAGTAGACGATGACATCATGGAAGCTTGGTTGGAAGGCGAGATGCCTACTATGGAGCAAATTCATAAGTGTATCCGTAAGGGCACAAACGAATTGACTTTCTTCCCGACTTATTGCGGTTCAGCGTTTAAGAACAAAGGTGTTCAAAATGTATTGGATGCAGTTGTTGCATATTTACCGAGCCCAACTGAAGTACCTGCTCAGCCAATTGTTGATGAAGAAGGTAATGAGACAGGCCGCCTGGCTACTGTTTCAGAAGCAGAAACATTTAAAGCATTAGCGTTCAAAATTATGGACGACCGTTTTGGTGCTCTGACCTTCGTGCGTATTTACTCAGGAAGGTTGAACCGCGGCGATACCATCATGAACTCGTTTACTGGTAAAACTGAGCGTGTTGGTCGTATGGTGGAAATGCATGCCGATGATCGTATAGAGTTAGAGACTGCAGGCGCAGGCGACATTATCGCAATCGTTGGCATGAAGAACGTTCAAACTGGTCACACATTGTGTGATCCGAAAGACCCGATTACGCTTGAGCCAATGGTATTCCCTGTGCCGGTTATTTCAATGGCTATTTTCCCTAAGGATAAAGCCGCTACCGAAAAAATGGGCCTTGCTCTGGGTAAAATGGTTGCTGAAGATCCTTCTTTCATTGTTGAGACTGACCAAGAGTCGGGTGAGACTATTTTGAAAGGCATGGGTGAACTTCACCTAGATATTAAAGTTGATATCTTGAAGCGTACACACGGCGTTGAATGTACTGTGGGTGCGCCTCAGGTTGCTTACCGTGAGTCAATTACACAACGCATCGAAGACAGCTACACGCACAAGAAGCAATCTGGTGGTTCAGGTCAATACGGCAAGATCGACTACATCATCGAGCCAAATGAGCCGGGCGAAGGTTTCGCATTCGAATCTAAGGTAACTGGCGGTAACGTTCCTCGCGAATTCTGGCCTGCGATTGAAAAAGGTTTTGCTACTTCAATGGACAAAGGCGTACTCGCTGGCTTCCCAACTGAAGACATAAAAGTAACCTTGACCGACGGTGGCTTCCACGCTGTGGATTCATCGGCTGTCGCCTTTGAAATTGCAGCAAGAGGCGCGTATCGTCAATCCTTGCCGAAAGCTGGTGCACAGATCATCGAGCCAATCATGGCTGTTGACGTGTTCTCTCCTGAAGATAACGTGGGTGACGTGATCGGTGACTTGAATCGTCGTCGAGGCATGATGAAGTCGCAAGACCTAATGCCAACCGGTGTTCGTATCAAAGCTGACGTGCCGCTATCAGAAATGTTCGGTTACATTGGTGACTTACGTACAATGACATCAGGCCGTGGTCAGTTCTCTATGGAGTTCTCACACTACAGCCCTTGTCCGCGTAATGTTGCAGAAGAAGTAATCGCGGCACAAAAGATCAAAGACGCTGCTAAATAACGTACAGGATGTACTAACATCGTGAAGGGCAGGAGCCCGAGAGCGGTGAACGGTACGTCAGGGATGCACGAACGTCGCGGGTGCATGGATGCACAGGAGCGACGTCTCTGCGCCCTTAGCTATACTTAGTAAGTAGTCATACTAAGCCGTATCAAAAAGCCTCAACGAGAAATCGTTGGGGCTTTTTTGTTAAAGCATTTTCGTTTATCTTATAATTATGAAATTCAAAAAAACAAAACTCATAAACCTAATCGCTATCAGCCTATTAGTCACAGCGTGTAACGACGCGCCAATACAAAACAAGGCTCCTGAACCAGTCGACGTGCAAGCCACTGAAAAAATTAACGACAAGTTGCTAAATTCAATGCGCAAAATCAGTGATCAACAATTATCTCAGGTCGAAGATGCTGGCAAAGATGCGCTTGAATTGCTCGCAGAGTCAGATCGCCAAGAATTAATAGATCTCACCATTGAGGAGTCGTCAGAAGCGGTTCTCGACGGTGGCGAAAAAACGCTCAAGCTATTAGAAGATATTAACGGGATTTCTGAGTAGTTAGCGCTATGGAGTTAAATAAGTCTAAGTTAGAGGTCCAGCTTGCGAAATGTTTTCGTTTATTTACAGTTGATTCGACGTTTTTGTCGTACAGTAGTGTGCATCTTAGATTTTATCTTGTAGAGGGCATAGTCAATTGACGATTATATCAAGATCGCTTTTCAATAAGGCCGCAAGCGCAGCGGCCTTATTTGGTTTGATTTATGCAGCACCAGTTGCGGCACTGATTTGTTCTACTGATTCTAATCTGGCCATTGCCGATGGTAGCGGCTCGGCAACTCCGGGTGCGACAGCATCGATTAATATAGTGGTGCCTAGCTCGCCCGGCACCACCGTCACAGATTTGGATTTTCAAGTAAGAATTAACCATACCTACGTTGGCGACCTTATCGTTACCCTTACCAGCCCAGCTGGAACCACAATAACGCTTATTGATAGGCCAGGAGTGCCTGCAACAACCTTTGGTTGCTCCTTTAATAATCTCGATTTAACCTTAGACGATGGTGATGGTACTGGTACGTCGGTAGAAACGCAATGTAACGGCACCGCCCCTGCAATTGACGGTACACATCAGCCTACCGGTTCGCTGGCTGCGTTTAACGGACAACTTGTTTCTGGCACATGGGTAATGAGTGTTACTGATAACGCTGGGCAAGATACTGGCACGATCATTTCGGCCAATAATTGCCTAGACGTATCAACAACGCCAGTCACAATAAGCTCCTTTGAAAGCAAGCAGAAAGGTAAATATTTACGCTCTAAATGGCAAACTTCCAGCGAGTCTTTTAATCTAGGCTTTCACTTGTGGGGAAATGTCGACGGGGAATGGCAACAGCTGAATAAGCGTTTAATTGCCAGTGAGGTTATCGACTCAGTTGTGCCCCAAGATTATAAGCGCAGATTTGATGTAACTAAGCTTGACGGCGAGCTTTCTCAAGTTGGCATTTCATCTGTCTCGGCATCCGGTCAAGAAGAATTTTACGGCCCGTTTGAAATTGGTGAGCGATATGGTGAGCAGGCGGTTCCCGAGTATGTTGACTGGACGTATCAGCGCTCAATATACGACCAGGCAATGAGCAACGCAGGTTACGTCAAGCTTAAAAATCGATGGGTTAAAAATACGCCAAAGCGTGAGCGCCGCGCGCAGCGACAACAAGAGCGCTTTGGTGATGTCATTTTGGAAATCGAATCGCCCGCGATCTATAAAATTTCGTATCAGCAGTTGTTAGATCAAGGGATAGATTTAAATCGTTTTCCGATACATAAGTTAGCGCTTACCCGAGATGGTGTTGCGGTTCCTCGACGAGTTTCGACTGCAGTAGATGCGTCTAAGCGCCGCTTTGGCCCCGGATCGACTGTCGTATTTTATGCCTATGGGCCCTCGGCTACAGATGCGAGATATGTTGCTACCGAGGCTTACCGTTTGTCGCTTGATCCCGCCAAGGTAGTTGAATTGCATAAGGTGGGTGAGCCACAAGAGATAACGCAAACAGCTGAATCAGAGCCTTTCGGTGAGTCGCAAGTTAATCATGTGTATACACAAAGCTTCGGCGATAAAAAGATCTACTCATTTGGGCTCGAAGGCGACGGTTGGTATGATTCTTCGATTCGAGCGATTAGAAGTATTGGTACTAAAACGATCAACCTAAATGTCGCCCCTGACGCGGTACTAAGCGAACTGGCTAGCATCGAATTATCGATGTTTGGAGTGACCAAATTCCCACCCGTCGATGCCGATGGTGATGGCGAAGTTGAGCCAGGTCACCATTATAAGGTTTACCTCAATAGGGCGGAACATCCCGAGGCTGTGGTTGAAGGTTATGCTGATGGTAAAGTATTTATTACCGTATCGCAGGACGTCCTAGGGCAACTCAAGCATGGTGATAATGAGATCCAAATTGAGCTCATCCCCGATAACGGACACAACCTAGATTTGGTTTATTTGCTAGGCGGTGCGCTAAAGTACCAGCGCCCAAATGTAATAGCCAACGGACCTTTAAATGTGATTGAACGGTCAGGTGCTTCCAGCATCTCAATTCAGACTGAAGGTGCCGAAGTGTCGAGTGTTTATGCGCTAGACGACGAGCATAATCTAGTATCTAAAGCATTCTCGGTTAAAGGCGGGCTGCTTAAGGTCGCGGTCAACTCCAATTCATCGCAACGTGGCCTAGCTAAATTGATGGTTGTCTCCGATGAGGCTTATTCTCAGCCCGCGGCGATATATAGCGCTAGCTCGACTGAGCCATCAGAGCTAGATTTATCGAAAACCGATTATGTGATCATTGCTGACGCCAGTTTGCGTGGCGATACATTGCAGCGCTTCGTTACCCGGCAAAATGAACTTGGACGCCGCGCCAAGGTTGTTAGTAGTCAATCGATATATGACGCGTATAGCAGCGGCAGTGCCTTGCCCCAAGCAATTGCTGACTATTTGGCCGATCAGGCCGACAGCTCACCATACAGATACGTGCTATTGGTCGGCGGGCATACTTACAATTATCGCGGGTATAACACCGACCAGACGAACGCTCCTATAAATCTAATTCCGAGTTTCTATCGGGCAACTGAAGGTATCACAAAACAAATTCCAACCGCCGTGCCATTTGTCGATTTCGATAACGATGGCTCGCCAGATAGAGCCATTGGTAGATGGCCTGTACGAGACCTGGATCAGCTTAAGTTGGTGGTTGATAAAACCTTAGCTTGGCACGCTGACGGCAGTCATAAAGATTCTAAAACCGCGTTATTTATTGCAGACGCTAAAGATCAGCAGAATAATTTTAGTCAGTCTACACATCGTTTAATGTCCTCGCTTGGGCTTGAATTGGATCCTTGGCAACAACTAAGCCCAGTTCTACTCGATGCCATATTGGCCGACAACTCGATTTCATCTGGCGAGAAACTTAACTACACCCGTGACTCAATTGTTGATGGGGTTAATCAAGGCCCTGCGCTTACGGTGTATTCGGGTCACGGAGCGCCGGGAGTCTGGGGCAGGCAAGCGCTGGTCTACGGTGATGTGTCTAAGCGCTTTGACAACGTTTCAGCGCCTACCTTGATGGTGCCTCTGGCTTGCTATACAACCTATTACGAAACGCCAAACGTAAAATCACTGCCCGAAGTGTTGCTCACAGACACCGCCGGCGGAGCGGTAGCGATCACTGGCGCAGCCTTGCTTAGTCGATCTGGTGATAACGAGCGCTTTGGCCGAGAGTTACTTGAAAAGATGAGCGTCTCCGGTTTGGACTTGGGCACAGCTGTGTTGCAGATCAAACAAGAGATCCACAGAATTAGTCCACGGCACCAAACTGTAGTCTACAACTGGGTGACGCTGGGTGATCCGACACTGAGTTTTGGTTTGCCAGCGCTCGAAGTTGCACCGCTTGTAGATACGCCCAAAAATGAACACTAATCACGTTTATAGCCAGTGCCTATGCTGACAGCGCTATCAGCTTAAGTTTTAGGTTAATAACTTTGACTATGAGGCCTCATCATAAAACCTTAGATTTTTAACTTTTCTCGATGTAAATACCAGACGCCAGAAACGGTCATGACAATGCCGATGGCGTGATATACGGTAAAAGTTTCGCTTAAGATCAGTATCGCAAAGGTGCTAGTAAAGGCGGGCCCAATCATGGAGACAACGCCAGTTTTGTTCGCGCCTATCCGGGCAACGGCCGAGGTGGTGAAAAAGGTTGGAATTACCGTACAAAAAATAGCGATTACTAAAATCCAGAATAGCCCCTGCGCATTAACCTCAGGTGATACTACGCTGCGGGTTAGGGCGTAATGAATGAAGATTCCGGTGCTGGCTGCAATCAATGCGATGCAGGTAAAAACTCGACTGCCAATTTCGGTTATCAGTGATTTACTAAAAATAAGGTAAATCGAGAAAGATAAAGCACTCGCGAGTATAAACAGGGCGCCGGTATAAACCTCACTGCCGAATTGGTCTAGGTCGTGTCCGAAGATCATCGCTACCCCGGTGTAGGTGATGGTCAGAGAAATAAGCATTCTCAAGTTAACTTTTTCTTTAAAGAAAAGAACCCCGAGAATGACCACCATTGTTGGGTAAACATACAAGATCATGCGCCCCAATTGGGCGGTTACATATTGCAATCCCATCAAGTCAAAAAAACTGGCGGCGTAATAGCCAAATAAACCGACAATAGCGCTACTTATTACGGCTTTGGTGCTGAGTAGCGCTCTTCTCTCTGGGGCCCGTAGCAATAAAACTAATATTATCGCGTATATTGGCGCTGAAAATAGCATCCTGAACGCGATTAGAGTCGTGGGATCAATACCTTGGGCGTAAACAAGCTTGACGAAAATAGGGCGAATTGCGAATAAAGCGGCGCTTCCAATTGCGAACATAAAGCCAGTCGTTAAAACTGCCTGCGAGTTAGTTTGTTCCATGGCTATGTGCTTTGCTCGGTTAAAGCGATATCTTTGGTAGTTATTGCGATCATGCAGTAAACGATCTTGCAAACCAAGCAATCTTTTGCCCTCAATTGACCGCTAGATCTACCGAAAACGAGTAAAAAAGAGTATCATTCCGGCACTTTTTTGCAGCTATGTCATGCGTGGCTGATTAATATACTAAGACACGATCTTATTAATCCTAACAAGGTAAAGACATAATGAATGTTCATGAGTATCAGGGTAAAGAAATTCTGCGGAAATATGGGGTCACGACTCCTCGCGGTGTTGCTTGCTTTTCAGTAGACGAAGCAATGGCAGCGGCCGAAGAACTCGGTGGTAAAGTATGGGTGGTTAAAGCTCAAATTCATGCGGGTGGCCGAGGAAAGGGCGGCGGTGTGAAAGTGGCAACGAGCAAAGAACAATTGCGCGAATACGCTGACGCCATTCTTGGTATGCAGTTGGTAACGCCGCAAACAGGCCCAGAGGGCAAGCTTGTTAATCGTCTTTATATCGAAGAAGGTGCCGACATCGCCGATGAACTATACGTTGGTGCTTTAGTTGACCGTGAAACTCAGAAAGTAGTCTTGATGTGCAGCTCAGAAGGCGGCATGGACATTGAAGAAGTTGCTGAAGCAACACCTGAGAAGATTCTTAAAATCTTCGTAGATCCAACAACAGGATTGGATCGTGCAGAAGCCAAAGATGTTTGCGCTAAAATCGGCATCCCTGATGTTGCGGTTGAAGAAGGCGCTGATTTTCTTGAAGGTTTGTATCAAGCATTTGTTGCATCTGATGCATCATTGGCTGAGATCAACCCGTTGGTGGTTACTGGCGATAATCGAATTGTTGCCTTGGACGCTAAGTTCAACATCGACTCAAATGCCTTATACCGTCAGCCAGAAATCGTTGCCTACCGTGATTTGACTGAAGAAGATTCAAATGAAGTCGAAGCGTCAAAATGGGGCTTGTCCTACATTTCGTTAGACGGCAATATTGGTTGCTTGGTAAACGGCGCAGGCCTTGCCATGGCTACCATGGATATTATTCAGCTTTATGGTGGCGAGCCAGCTAACTTTCTCGATGTTGGCGGTGGTGCAAATAAAGAGCAGGTCACAGAAGCCTTCAAAATCATGTTAGCCAACCCGAAAGTGGAAGGCATCTTGGTGAACATCTTCGGCGGTATCATGCAGTGTGACGTGATCGCTGAAGGCATTGTTGCTGCGGCAAAAGAAGTCGGCTTGAGCGTGCCATTGGTTGTACGCTTGGAAGGCACGAACGTTGAAAAAGGTCGCGCTATTTTAGACCAGTCTGATGTCAAACTACAAACGGCCACTACCATGGCCGACGCTGCAGAGAAAATCGCTGCTGCGGTTAAAGCTTAAGGAGTCTTGCTATGTCAATTCTAATAAATAAAGATACGCGCATTGTGACTCAAGGCATCACTGGTAAAACTGGTGAATTCCATACCACTCAATGTTTAGATTACGCCTTCGGTCGCGATTGCTTTGTTGCTGGTGTTACGCCAGGCAAATCAGGCCAAACTGTTCAAGGTGTTCCTGTTTTGAATACGGTTGCTGAGGCCAAAGAGCAACATGGTGTAAACGCCTCGGTTATCTACGTGCCGCCTCGCTTTGCGGCGGCCGCGATAGACGAAGCGGTTGATGCCGAATTGGATTTAGTGATTTGCATCACTGAAGGTATTCCAGTTGCCGACATGATCAAGACGCGTGATCGTATGCGCAAAATGGGTAGCAAAAC
>JAFMHC010000306.1 GCA_017854775.1 Gammaproteobacteria bacterium
CTCATTCAAGACTATTTAGATCCAGGCAGCGCTATCTGGTTTGATAGTGCAAAGTCTGAGTATCAGAAAAAATATGGCGAAGTATCGGTTGCAGACTATAGTTGTTGGACAAAGCGCGCTAGATTTTTGCAGGCTAGGGGGTTCACTATGGAGCAAATTAATTGCACTGTCCCCGTTGTGGAAAACTACTAGCGCGGTTTTTAAAGAAGTCGCTTGATATAATTCGGATGTGTCTATTGATAAAGCTGGAATTAGCTGTCTTCTTGGTAATTAGCGCTTTCGTCAAGGCTATTAAGTCAACTGATGAAATATCTCTAACGTTTCAATCAACGGCACATTAGTGCGATTGTTCGTACGAGCGAAAAAAATCTTGCTTTAAATCCGATCTGACCTTGGCCTGCTTACCTCGAAGGCAGTCATCGTATATTCATTCATAGTTGCCCAATATGTAATCGCCAGTTAAAAGATGAATAGCATGACTACCGAGGAGAGCCATCGTACTTTTCGCGCCGCTAAATTGGCTCATAACGCGTTAATAGGTGCTGAACAGATAGTTGTCGAAGAATTGTAAAAAAATGTTGTTATTACTAATTAGTCGAAAAACTCGCGCACCATAGTTTTATCTATTTGAGCAAAAAGATTGATCTACATCAAACTATTTTTTGTATAGCTGGTTAAGCTGGTTTTATTCAGTTAGCCAATGAGGCCGCTCTGAATATGATAAGTTTGAGGTGGAATTATGTATAAAGATATCGTGGTTTGCGTGAATGAATCTGATGGACGTGAGAACACGATTCGCGCTGCGGCAAGATTTGCCAACCAAGCAAATGCCAGTCTTGCTGGTGTTTATGTAACAGTGAGTGGCACTACGGCAGCATCGTCTTATATCTCATTTCCTTATGGAATGGTTTCCAAGGACATTATCACATTAGCTGAGGAACGCGAGGCCGAGCAATCGCTAAAAGCGAAGAATCTTTTTAAAGAAATTGTTGATGAACTCAATTGTCGAGCAACTTGGTTAGTGGTGCCTTCTTATGAGCATTCATTGCGAAGAATGGCTTATGCTGATTTGATTATTACTAATCAAGTTGCTTATGACCCCGGCCAAGGACAAAGTAATATCGGCTTCATTAACACCTTAGTCTTAGAAACTGGTAAGCCAGTAATTTTGATTCCCCCGGGATGGAACCAAGTCGAAATCGGAAAACGTGTACTCATAGGTTGGGACGAATCTCGTGAAGCTGCACGTGCAGTACAGGATGCTATGCCAATTCTAAAACAGGCTGATTCTGTTGATGCCGTAACGGTTAACTACAAAGACCATGATGCATCTATCGATGTGTCTGAAATTTCGAGATACCTAACTCGGCGCGATGTCACCAATAGCTCTCATTTAGAGTTGACAGATGAGCAATCTGATACGCCAGAAAGAGTATTGTTGGAGTTCGCAGCTAAAACGTCGGCCGATTTAATTGTGGTCGGTGGTTACGGACACTCTCGTATACGTGAAATTATACTCGGAGGCGTAACACGGAATCTAAGTAAGCACAGCAATGTGCCAGTTCTCTTTTCACATTAGGTTCTCTTTTTTACATTAATAGGTCACAAAAAAGGCCCGAGGTCGCTATGACAAAATCATTATCAGAGTCCATTAATCAATTAGCGCCTGAAGTGGCTGAGTTTTTTGATGAGGATACGCATACCTTTTCTTACGTTGTATGCGACCCCACTTCAAGTTCCTGCGCAATTATTGATAGTGTTTGGAATCTTGACTATGCCTCTGGTGGACTAAATAGTTATTCAGCTGATAATATTATTGGCTACATTGAATCTAACGATTTAGATGTGGAATGGATTATTGAAACACATGTGCACGCTGATCATGTTTCGGCGGCCTCGTATATCAAAAACGCCTTAGGTGGAAAAATCGCTATAAGTGCCGAGATAAGCGTAGTTCAAGAGACGTTTGCCAAAGTGTTTAACGAAGATAAAGATTTTCCGTGTGATGGTTCACAATTTGATTATCTTTTTGAAGATAATGAAGCCTACAAAATTGGCAACTTGGAGGCGATTGCATTGCACACCCCAGGTCATACTCCCGCATGCATGACACACCTCATCGGCGATGCAGCATTTGTTGGCGACACAATATTCATGCCTTTGGGTGGTACGGCGCGAGCAGATTTCCCTGGCGGCAGCGCGAATCATTTATACGATTCGATTCAGAAAATTCTATCGCTACCCGGAGAAACTAGGTTGTTCATGTGTCACGACTACAGTCCTGAACGCCCAGATTTGGCATTTGAGTCAAGCGTAATAGAAGAGAGTGAGTTCAATATACATGTCAATTCTAAGGTTGCTAAGAATAAATTCGTTGAAATGCGCGAGGCACGCGATCAGACACTGGATATGCCCAGATATATTTTGCCGTCGCTGCAAATAAATATGCGAGCCGGTCATTTACCAGACCCTGAAGACAATGGTTTGTCTTATTTAAAAATTCCAATTAATGCTTTTAAGTAACAGTGCGCGTGGCGCAGGACATTATTTTGGACATTAAACACCTCGATGACAAAGTTAGCATATCTGGGCAGATCACCACGACCGACCTCGAAGAATTAAAAAGGCTGGGAGTTGAAACTATCATCTCTAATCGGCCCAATAATGAAGAGGCAGGGCAGGTCGATTTTGCAACACTATATTCAGCGGCCTCTGTGCTACGGATGAGTGCGGTGCATATCCCATTCGTCGAGTATGAGATGACAGCGCATGATGTCGACCAATTGGTTAATTTTTTGAAAAAAGGACAACGGGTACATTTATTTTGTCGAACAGGCCAGCGCTCTAGTGTCTTGTGGGCGATGTCCGCATTTATGCGAGGCTTTAAAGAGGCTGCAATTATTCAACATGTTGGTGATGCGGGCTATAAATTATCAGCCGAAAAGCTAGAGCAATTGATTTCGACACAAATAGACCATCAGGGAATATCGACAACTTTGGGAAGCTCGCAGCGTCCTGGAATTGATCACTATGATGTTGTCGTGGTTGGCGGTGGTAGTGGTGGTCTATCCACCTGTGCCAGCCTCAGAAAACGCGATAAAAATTTACGCATAGCCGTAATTGAACCGTCGAGCGAAGTTTACTATCAACCCGGTTGGACAATGGTCGGTGGTGGCATATTTACGGCGAGGCAAACTAGACGACATATAAAAAACCTACTCACCGATGGGGTAACATGGATCCAATATTCGGTAGAAAAAGTTCTTCCTGAGCGAAATTTAGTTCAGCTAAATAATGATTTATACATACATTACCAACAGCTTGTCATGGCACCCGGTTTAGAGCTGTATTGGGATGGTATCGAAGGCTTGCGCCAATCGCTTGGAGCCAATGGAGTAACGTCGAACTATCGGTTTGACCTCGCCCCTTACACTTGGGAATTGGTGCAGAATTTAGGCCAAGGCAAGGCCGTTTTTACTCAGCCGCCGATGCCAATCAAATGTGCCGGGGCACCACAAAAGGCCATGTATTTATCGGCCGATCATTGGTATAGAAATAATATGCTAGCCAATATCGACGTTAGCTTTTATTCCTCCGGAGACGTGATTTTTGGTGTTAAGGATTATGTTCCAGCGTTGAACGAATACATTGAAAAGTACCAGATAGATCTCAACTTTAAACACACTTTAGTGAAAGTAGATGGTCCAAAGCAAATAGCTTCTTTTTCTGCGATAGACGAACAGGGTAATACCAATATTGTCGAGACAACATTCGATATGCTGCATGTTTGCCCTCCTCAGCGCGCACCCGAGTTTATTCGGACTAGTGAATTAGCGGATGAAAACGGATGGTTAGACGTTGATCAATACAGCCTAGAGCACCGACGTTTTGCCAACGTCTGGGGAGTTGGAGATGTTATCAATGCACCGAATGCAAAAACCTTAGCAGCCTTACGCAAACAAGTTCCGGTGGTAGCTGATAACCTCATTTTGGCACTGAAGGGCCAGCCTCCAAAAGCGGCTTATAGTGGCTACGGATCGTGCCCACTTACGGTTGAGCGTGGCAAAATAGTATTAGCCGAATTTGTTTACGGCGGCAAACATTCTCCGACGTTTCCGCAATGGCTGAATAATGGGCGTCAGGCCACCAAGTTTGCTTGGTTTATTAAAGCCAAAGTACTCCCCTTTGTGTATTGGCGGCAGATGCTGAAGGGCATTGAGTGGTTTACAAAACCAGACAAACTTGAATGAAAAATATGATTAGGTATTAGATAACAAGCTATTCTTATACAGTAATAACTGCCCGTTAATGTTGTAGCAATCGAGAACGGTGCGGCATTTCTTAATCAGAGGCTCCTTAAAGAATTGATAAACGACAGTGCAAATTTATTAGTGCTCGTTGACCGAATCTGAAT
>JAFMHC010000307.1 GCA_017854775.1 Gammaproteobacteria bacterium
ATGATAAGGGCCTCAGCTGGAGCACTACTTACTCCGGCTATGATCTTCAACAGGGAATCTACAATATCAATACCAAGCCAACGCCTGGGAAAATAAAATTCGACATCACTAAGGATGAAAAATTCTTTACTCCGAAAGGCTTAGCACGTGCTGGTATTCGCTAAGCAATGGTATCTCATGCAGAGTTGTAATTTACATAGGCTGTAAATCACATAACTATTAAATCACCAAAAATGGGAGTTGATGGAGAACAACATGCGTAGCGCATTGGTTAAATTATGTTTGCTCATCGGAGCTATATTTCCAATAGAGCAGCTAGTCGCGGAGGATGATCTTGCGACCGATTATGACGTTCTGAAACTGCCGGCGGTTGAAAGCCATCTGGCAAGTAAATCGCTGATCTATTCCTTGTATCGGCACGATCAGCGAATCTTCGCCAGCGGTCATCGAGGGCACATACTCTATTCCGATGACAATGGTGATAGCTGGACACAAGCCAAGGTACCAGTTAGGTCAGGAATACTGAATGTCCATTTCGTTAATGACAGTCTCGGATGGGCGGTCGGTCACGGCGGCATAATACTCCATAGCAACGATGGCGGAGAAAACTGGCACAAGCAATATGACGGACACCGCCTCGGCAATGAAGGCCTCCCTTTTTACCAACAATTGGCCGCCGAGAACCCAGACAATAAATTCTATCAAAGCCTGATTGGTGAAATGGAATATGCCTTGCAACAGGGTGCGGACAAGCCGTTATTCAACATCTTTTTTATCAATGAGAAATGGGGCTACGCCGCGGGGGCCTACGGTATTTTACTGCGCACATTAGACGGTGGAGAAAGCTGGAGGCTGGCGATGCACACCGTTGAAAATGAAGACTTCTATCACCTTTTTGATTCGGTGCCAATGCAAAATCAGAAACGGCTGATTGCCGGTGAAGCTGGCCTTATCTTTGCGGCTATCACCGGCACAGTTGATGAAAATTCCGAATTTGTCGAAGGGTCGATCAAGCTGCTAGATAACTCACCCTATGACGGCAGTTTCTTCACCTGTGTGGCTGCCGATAACGGCAATGTCGTGATCGCCGGCCTTCGTGGTCAGACGTTTGTCTCGCAGGACTTTGGTGTGAGCTGGAGCGCTGTCAGCAAACCGGCAACTGGCTCAGTTAATGACTCAAGCAAACTATCAGATGGTCGTATTGTATTGGTAACAATGACCGGTAATGTGTTGATCAGTAACGACAATGGGCTGTCATTTTCAGACGCGGGTAGATCTCCAATTGGCCCACTATTTGCAGTCGCTCAGGCTGGGGCTAATGCCTTGGTATTAGGTGGCCCAGATGGCATCCATAAGATATTCCTAGAGCCCAAACCATCGGCTAACTAATACAACATAAAAGGGGATTTGAACAATGGCTTACGCATCTGTAAATGATTTACCGGTCATCAAGGATCTAAACAAGTTCGATTACCAATCAGGAACATTTCTGGAAAAACTGGTGTTCAATAATCGTGCGATAGTGGTCGCACTTTGTATTGTCACAACAATGATACTAAGTTTCTTTGCAGTACAGATCGAGTTACAGGCTGGTTTCGAAAAGATGCTGCCATATCAACATAGTATTGTTAAGAATTATAACGAGCATCGTGAAGACCTCAAAGGACTGGGAAATAGCTTGCGAGTAGTGCTGGAGAACAAGAGCGGCGATATCTACAACAAAGAATATCTGGATTTGTTAGAAAAACTCAACGGTGAACTGTTCTTCATTCCCGGCGTTAATAAAATTCAGCTTAAATCTTTATGGACACCCAATACTCGCTGGCGGGTAGTAACCGAGGCGGGCTTTGAAGGCGGTCAGGTAATGCCTGGCAACTACGATGGTTCGCAGGCATCGATTGATCAAGTAAGGGTAAACGTTGCCAGTGCTGGAATTATCGGCGATCTGGTTGCCAATAACTTCCGATCATCGGCGATCATCGTGCCACTGCTCGACTTTAATCCTGAGACCGGTGAAAAGTTGGATTATGCTGAGTTAGACAACACACTGAATAAAATCGTTAAGGATTTTTTAATAGAGGCCGAAAATCAGGGTGCAGATGTCGATATACATATCATTGGTTTTGCCAAACTAATCGGCGAACTATTGGATGGCATGCTAGCCGTTATTGGCTTTTTTGTGCTTGCGGTGATCATCGCCTCAGCGCTATTGTATTGGTATACGCGAGATTTCCGTGCTACATCGATGGTGATTTTCTGCACCATTATTGCCGTAGTCTGGCAGCTAGGGATATTGCGTTTACTTGGCTTTTCGCTGGATCCGTTTTCCATTCTGGTACCCTTTCTGGTGTTCGCAATTGGTGTGAGCCATGGCGCACAAAAATTAAACGGTGTGCTGCAAGACATGGGCCGAGGAACGCATCGCTACATAGCCGCTCGATATACGTTTCGCCGACTGTTTACCGCCGGTGTCACTGCGCTGTTATCCGATGGTGTTGGCTTTGGCGTTTTGATGATTATTCAGATTGACGTCATCCAGGACCTCTCCATCACCGCAAGCATCGGCGTAACCGTATTGATTTTTACCAACCTTATTCTTACGCCAGTAGCGTTGTCCCATATCGGCGCCAGCGAGAGTGCTATCCAACTTGCCGCAAGACCGGTCAAACCAATCAACCAAGCACATGTACTTTGGCGTTTTTTATTGAGCTTCACTGAGCGCAAGTGGGCTACTACCGCGATAGTAGTCGCGGCGTTACTCTTTGTTGGCGGCTATGTGGTCAGTAAGGACCTACAGATTGGCGATCTAGACCCCGGCGCGCCGGAGTTGAGAGTGAACTCAAAATACAATCGCGATGTTGCCTTTAACGCGCAAAATTTCTCTGTAAGCAGCGATGTCTTTGCAGTAATAGTAAAAACTGAAGATGACCGATGCACTGATTTTGAAGGTCTGAGTCTAGCAAATGAACTGGAATGGCGGTTTCGTCAACTCGATGACGTGGATGATGTACGCGGCCTGAATGTACGTACCCGCAGCATAATGGCTGGCATCAATGAAGGCTTCCCCAAGTGGTTTGATCTTTTCAGCAACCAAGATACTATTAATTACGCGGTACAAGAGTTAACCACAGTCGGCATGGTTAATGTGGCGTGTTCGGTCTGGCCGCTGATGGTGTATCTGAAGGATCATAAAGCCGCAACCTTAACGTCCGTATTGCAGGTTCTGGAAAATTTTAACCGAGAATATGGCAACCAACGCTATCAATTTTTACCAGCTGCTGGCAGCGCCGGCTTTGAAGCGGCAACCAATATTGTAGTCGCTGAGGCCAATGCCAAAATGTTGTTTTATGTCTATGGCGCGGTAATTCTATTGTGCCTGATAACCTTCCGCTCGGTGACCGGTGTTATCTGCGCGGTCATACCATTGATGCTTACCTCAATGCTGTGCGAAGCACTGATGGTGGTGCTGGGTATCGGCGTAAAAGTAGCCACCTTACCGGTGATTGCCCTTGGGGTCGGTATCGGTGTTGACTATGCATTATATGTGCTCACCGTGATACTGGCGAAAACCAAAGCGGGTGTGCCGTTAAAGCAAGCCTATTACGAAACGCTGAATTTCACTGGCAAGGTGGTCGCCCTTATCGGCATCACCTTAGCTGCAGGCGTTATTACATGGGCAATGTCACCGATAAAATTCCAAGTAGACATGGGAATACTTCTTACCTTTATGTTTATCTGGAACATGTTTGGCGCACTAATTCTTATGCCTGCCCTAGCCCACTTTTTGATAAAGGTAAGAGAACCCGCAGCGGTAAATTCAGCTTAGCCAGCTGAGTAGTAATTGACATAAGACAATAATGTCAGCGTATTAAGTCTGTCGCGCCTCGGCCTTAGCTTTAATCGAGAGCCACATTTCTAGGTCGCAAGCCACCACCTCTAACTGCCGGTTGATTGTTAATCTGTTGATCTAGGTCACTATATACATATCCATACAAGGATAGTTTGAAAATTCTAAGCGGCAGATACAGTCAGCCAAGAATGAGAGAACCAATTAGAGGACACTTCTATAGGCATTGTAGGTAGCCTTGTTGGCGGGGCAAAATCGGTTGGTAAAGGCATAGTCAATACAGCAAAGAGCGGATACGACATAGCTAAAGGTTCGGTCGAAAACGTCGTTGATGGCACAGAGGATCTGATTGACGAAGCCACAACCTTAGTAGCCAATCCGGTGGCATACGTTGAAGGTAAGCTTACAGACATATCGCTCGATGGCATTAAAAATTCCATCACCCTTGGCCTTGATAACGTGCGTCACCGAAAAGTCGTAATTTGAGGCTAGTTATTGGTTTATTTGAGACGTAATAGTTGTTCCATTGCTCGAAAAATAAACAGAAAAATAGACCAAAGTG
>JAFMHC010000308.1 GCA_017854775.1 Gammaproteobacteria bacterium
CGAAGTCACCCATTCCTTTGATAGCCCTACTTGTTCTGCTACGTTCTTCCAGCTGATGTTATTCAACACCTTGCTAGACATAATTAGATCGGTTACTTGTTCGCGGGTGGTAATCATTTTTCTACCTTTATTTGTCTGGGGTTTATTGCATGTAAGCCGCAGTTTGCTGAGGGGCTTTGCTTACACGCCTATATGGTTAATGTTAGTGCTAGTCTTTAACTGAGCAAGGTTTGTGCCACTGCCAGACGGCATGTTGAGGGGCGGTTTTAGTTGTGCGAGCCTAAATTTGATCGCGTATTTATGTTCTACCTTGGTGCAAAGATAGACCTGTTGCACAGAATCAGACTAAATTGTCGGTGGCGCGAATTTAACAATTGTTGGCTATAGTCATAGGCGAGATGTTTTCTATTCTCTGTTTCATCCGTTATCATGGCTCTTGGGTTCAGAGGTTAATATTTATTGGGTTTTACTTATGCCGAGAAGGCTTATTTTGTTTGGCATAGTGCTAATCAGTTACTTAGCTGTTTGTTTTTCGGTGCACCTTGCGCTGTATAAATCTACTTTAGAGTTATCGGCGTACAGAACAATGATCGCTTCAATTCCAGGGCGCATTCGAGACCCGATGAGCCAAGATGATGTGCGGCATCTGTCGTCGCAGATTGCCAAAATTGAGTTCGGTGGCGATCTCCGTGCTCTCGGCCTTAACTTTGTTACCCAGCCTTTGGCCGCTTATTTAAAGCCAACCACATTTGATATGAGTGCCAGCTTGGCGTTACTAAATGATGGCAGGTTACGAGCAGCACAGGTCAAATTTGATTCTCTGTCTTCAAAAATTGGTATCGCTTACGCTCGACGACTGCAACTTTTGCGCACTCTATCTCGAATAGCGGGCGCGGCCGGACTACTATTGCTGTCGATTTTCGCTTGGCTATGGTATCGATCCAGAGGCCAGTTGAGTCACGAGATAGCAATGGTAAGCGAAGAACCTAGCGACCAAATCTTCTCTAGCTTTGCCGCTTATTTACAGTCGGTGGTGGAAGAGGAAGTGAAATTTTCCGGTCATCGAGCGTCGCTTAGTTGTCAAGGTTTCGACCTGGAGCACCTTCCTGTCGCGGTGGGTGAAGCGGCCGAGCTAATCGCAGAACAGCTAGTGCGTAACAGTATTGAACATGGTGGTCGGCCCGCCGAGCAGCGTTTGTTGGCGGGTAAGGATGATTACATCTCGATTCGAGTCACTATTGAAGAGCATGATACAAATTGGTTGTTGTCTGTTTGGGATAATGGCGAGGGTTTAGATGGCGTGGCTATACTTCAGCAAGCGGTCAGCCTAAATCTGATAGATCAAACAGCGGCCGAGGCTTTAGCGCCAGAGCAGCGAATCAGGCTTATATTTCTTCCGGGCTTTAGTAGCCGAGAGAATAATCGCGAAACGGCTATTTCTGTCGCTGAAAACGATAAGCCACTATCTGAACTGCGCGAGCTCGCTAAGCACCAGAATGGGGCCATGTTAGTGCAAAATCGGTTTGGCGATTATTGTCAACTCTCAGTGCGCTTTCCTAAACTATAAAAAGCAATAGATCTTAGAGCCATGTGTATGATCGCACTGAGGTTTTCTTAGGAAATTAAATATTCGTTGGAAAATAACCAGTAATTCCGCATCACTGGTTCAATTAAAGGCTTCTAAAGCCTAGCAATTAGCCGAGGTTGCCCTATAATCGCGCTTTGTTTTTGGGCTAACCAACCTCTTGATATCTAATGAATTTACGTAATATTGCGATTATCGCGCACGTTGACCACGGTAAAACTACTTTGGTAGACAAACTTCTTCAACAATCAGGCACCTTTGATGACCGTGCAGAATTGGTTGAACGTGTTATGGACAGTAACGATATTGAGAAGGAGCGTGGCATCACTATTCTTGCTAAGCCAACCGCCTTGACTTGGAAAGACTACCGCATAAACATCGTAGACACACCGGGCCACGCCGATTTTGGTGGTGAGGTAGAACGTATTCTATCTATGGTTGACTCAGTACTTTTATTGGTTGACGCGGTCGATGGCCCTATGCCACAGACCCGGTTTGTAACTCAAAAAGCATTCGAGCACGACTTGAAGCCGATCGTAGTAATTAATAAAATCGACCGGGAGGGCGCTCGACCTGATTGGGTTCTAGACCAAACCTTCGATTTATTCGATATGTTAGGCGCTACTGATGAACAACTAGACTTCCCGGTAATCTATGCCTCGGCGATCAATGGTTATGCCACTGATGATCACACCGTGCTTACTGACAATATGGATATGCTATTCCAAGCTATTGTTGATCGCGTACCGCCACCACCGGTTCAACTTGACGAACCGTTCCAAATGCAGATTTCTCAGTTAGATTATTCGTCGTATTTAGGCGTTATTGGTATTGGCCGTATTAAGAACGGTTCGATTAAAACTAACGGTCCGGTGACTGTGGTCGATAACGAGGGCAAGACTCGTAACGGACGTATCGCTAAGATTTTTGGATTTAAAGGCATTGAGCGTATTGAAATCGACGAAGCTCACGCTGGTGACATCGTCGCGGTTACAGGTATGGACCAACTGTTCATCTCTGAAACATTGTGTGATCGCAGTGCCGTAGAAGCGCTGCCAGCACTGACGGTAGATGAGCCGACGGTGACAATGACTTTTCAGGTCAATACCTCGCCGTTTGCTGGTCAAGAAGGCAAGTATCTAACTTCTCGACAAATTCGTGAACGTCTACAAAAAGAATTATTGCACAACGTTGCCCCACGTGTGGAAGACACGGCAGATGCTGAGAAGTTTAAAGTATCTGGTCGTGGAGAATTACATCTATCGGTTTTGATTGAAAACATGCGTCGCGAAGGCTTTGAGCTTGCAGTGTCGCGTCCAGAAGTAATCTACAAAGACGTTGGCGGTGAAATTCACGAGCCATATGAAATAGTAACGATTGACATTGATGATGAGCACCAGGGCACCATCATGAATGCGATGCAAGAGCGTGGCGCTGATTTAGAGAACATGACGCCAGATGGTAAAGGACGCGTGCGTCTAGATTTCTTGGTACCTTCTCGTGGTTTGATTGGATTTCAGACTGATTTCATGACTATGACCTCGGGATCTGGTTTGATGTATCACGTGTTTGATCGTTATGCGCTCAAGAAAAACAAGTCTTTTGGTCAGCGTAAGAACGGTGTATTGATATCAAACGGCACAGGTAAGGCACTTGGCTTCGCTATCTTCAATTTACAAGACCGTGGAAAGATGATGATCAATGCCACGCAGCAAGTGTATGAAGGCCAAGTGGTCGGTGTTCACTCTCGTGATAACGATTTAACAGTTAACCCTTTAAAAGGTAAGCAGTTAACCAACGTTCGCGCATCTGGTACTGATGAAGCTTTGCGTTTGGTTACGCCAATTAAGCACACCTTAGAATCAGCACTTGAGTTCATTGACGACGACGAGTTGGTTGAAATTACGCCAGAAAGCATTCGAATTCGTAAGCGTTTCTTAAGTGAGAACGACCGTAAACGCGAAGGCCGTCTGCCGAAGGCATAGTCTTGGCAATATAGTCTAGCTAATTAGTCTTAGATAATGAGTGCTTAAGTAATAGTTTCAGAGGTAATAAAGGGTTTGAAATCAGGCCCTTTATTTATTCATAGCGCAAGAGTTCATTCCATTACGTGCTAGGCTCGTCTAGGAATGATTTTTGTGTACAAAAATAGTTGCTGCTCAACTATAAATATTTATTGTTGCTGCGGCTGAGCATATCACTTAGACAAAGGCTAATTATTCGACATGGTTATCTACGACTTAATATGTGATGCTCGGCATGAGTTTGAAGGTTGGTTTAACAATTCAGGCGATTTAGTCTCTCAGCAAGAGCAGGCGCTTCTGCGTTGCCCTGTATGTGACTCTCTTGCGGTAAGTAAGAAAGTTACCGCGCCGAAGCTATCGAAAAAGAGTAATTCGACGCTGGTTAGCTATCCTCAACAACGCCAGGGACAGCCTGTTACAAACCTAAATTCAAGTTCTGTAGAAGCCTATAGCAAGCTTCAAAGTATGCTAACCCAGGTTCATAAGTATATCGAATCAAACTTTAAGGATGTCGGCAATAAGTTTGCCGATGAAGCACTGAGCATGCATCGTGGCGATAAAGAGCTTAACAGCATTAGAGGTACGGCAACGGCTGAAGAGCTGAAGGGGCTGGCGGATGAAGGAGTTACAGCGCTGCCTTTGCCTGTTAAGCCTGTCGATAAGAAAAAGCTGAACTAACTGTAACTGCTGCGCTAGCGTCAGGCAACCAACTGACTTCATTGATGGTTATTGCGTAAGCGAATAGTAAACGGCATTCTAGCCATGCAAAAAGATCAGGTTTATCGTCT
>JAFMHC010000064.1 GCA_017854775.1 Gammaproteobacteria bacterium
GGCTTCGCCACTTTACCGAAAAATTCCACTACACAAAAAATGCCTGTTACAAAGGTGTTATATATCCGAAGAATTAATTACTATGTTAAAAGTTACCACCACAATCCTATTGGCTCTTTTAGTTACTGCGTGTGGAGATAAATCTGTCATCTATGAGGGTGAAGGCGAACTTGAAGAGCCTTATAAAATAATGTTGAATGAAGTGAATGTTTCTTCTGAGACAAGTGATACTTTGACTGTCGATTTCATCTATACATATGAGCATGAAATTCCAGCTGAAGAAATAAGATTATTTGTTCTGCCTGACCATGGTTATTGGCAAATGGCCCATGTGAAAATATCAAAGGGTAAACATGGCGCAAGAGCAATAATTGGAATGAGCAAGAGAAATATGGAAAAGGATCAAGTTACTGAATCAAAAACTACAAAGTTAAGATTTAGGTTTGATCATTACTTACCCAAAAAATATATGGGTAACGTTTGGGGGCATGATGTTGAATATCAAAAGCTATGGAAAAAAAACATATAAGTCCAAAAATATACGCAAACTGCGTGTGCTCGGACGAGCAGAGACGCGCGCCCGTTTGAAAGGCTCTATATTTACTAGGAGCATTAATTGTTTATTCCCGCTGCCATTCGTTTGAGTTCCCTTGTTGCCATCAGTCTTTTCGCGGTTTCTGCTTTAGGTACTTTACTCATCTTCATATCAATTTTTTTTATGAACAAGATTATGATTCGATGACGCATCTAATAACGAAGAATGAAACCCTAATTCTTCTAGCTCTTTTCCCTTTATGCTCGGTTGTGTTTTTATATTTGATTTGTTAACGCTTAAACGGAATTTCGAGTAGCATGCTGACAGACGTAATTTACCTGAGGTTTACTAAACTTAGGATGAGCGCAAGCCTCGCCATTGGCGATTGAGAACATTGTTGTCCGATTGTTATTTCACGTCGACACGGCGTCTAAGCTCATAAAGAATAGGCGCAGTAGGCTTTGGTGAAACCGCTAAATGCGTTTTTACAATCCATTGATTGTTGAGTGTCTTGAACCAATCTCGAATAGCCTGTGTTTCAACTGCGCCAGAGGGGTGGCCCGGGTAACACATTAGCGAAATCATGCCATGCGGGCTGAGCAGGCTTGCCGCAATTGCTAACGCCGCAACACTGTTCTCCGCAGTGGTGACAATCGCTTTATCACCTGAGGGTAGATAGCCAAAATTGAACATCACACAGTCTACCGTCGTGTCGATGTATTTATTCATCACTTGGTGGCTGGCTAAAATCAATTCAACTTGGTTTAGCCCCGTTTGTTTGAGTCTTTCCTGAGTGGCACTGATAGCAACTTCTTGAATATCGAAACCTAAAACTCGCTTGAAGCCCAGCTCCGCTAGAAACTGAGTATCAAAACCATTACCGCAGGTGGCGTCAATCGCTAGCCCGCGGCTTTTACCCTGAAAGTGATCTCGAATGATTTGATGCGCGTCATCAGTTAAAGCCATTTGTTAAGCTCTTCAGGCAGTTGAGTGTTGTTGATTAGGTGGTCGCATAATAGCTGGCTGTGAGCGGGGATGGTTAAGCAGCCCTTGCTGCCAAATCCATTAAAGCAATACGCGCCTGCTTGTTTGCTGATACCGCCGACGAAGGCGTGTCGATGCGTGGTGGTAGGGCGAACGCCTACTTGGTGGTTGAGCACCGTCGGCTTGAGGCCGGTTTGCTCTTCTAGACTGTTGAGTAATTTCTCTCGCACGCTGTGTGACGGTGTTAGGTCTGTGTCTTGCCAAGCGTAGTTGGAACCGAGTTTGGCGCAATCGTTGCCATAGGGAATTAACCAATTGCCCCAGCTCAACATTTGCGTTTGCTCTTCTTTCTGTTTCGCTCTCAGTTCTTCTCTCAGTTCTTCTCTCAGTTTCTCTTTAGGTTTCTCGATCGTTAAAATCTCGCCCTTTGCCAGCTTAAATGGTAAGTCTTTTAGCCAAGGGTTATTGATAGCTTGATATCCTTCACAGAATATTACTCGGGAGGCCGAAAATTCTCGATAGCTAACGCCAGATGAATTGAAGTGTAATTCATCGTAGTCGACTTGAGTATTTAGGTGAGCATTCTGTTCAATCAACCAGCGCTTCAATGCGGCTAATAACTCGGACGTATTTACGATGGATGTTTGCTTAACCTTGGCGCTACCGTATTGCTGTTCTTTAAACAATGTAGTTGCGGTGTTGGCTTCTAAGAAGTCGGCATAAGCGTCTTGTTCTAACCGTTTACTAAAATAACTGGCTTGCCCGGGGTTTTTTAATAGTCGAACTTGCTCGACCTGCTTGATCAGGCTAATTCCTAACGCGCTCTCAAGTTCAGCATAGAAGGCGGTTGCGGATGTGTAATAGTCTACAAAGCCTTCGGTTAAATTCAGACGATGACCAGTGATTGGGTTGATAATGCCGGCAGCGACTTGGCTGGCGCTGCCCTGATGGTCATTGTCGATTACTAGCACCTGTTGACCGCGAGCGACGAGTTGAAAGGCCAACATCGAGCCCGCGAGGCCTTGTCCAATAATCAGGGTGTCAACTTGCGGAACAGTCATATCGGAGTTTGCATAGGGTTTGTGGTAGTCTTTTCAGTCTACAGGATGATTACACTAAAGCAGATACGTTAATTGGTAGGAACACGCTTATCATGGCAAAACATTTAATTACCCAGCGGCGATTTTTGCCGTATTTTTGTACCCAGTTTTTAGGTGCATTCAACGACAACGTATATCGTTACGCATTTGCGATTTTAATTACCTACTTTTTAGCCGAAGAGCATCGTGGCATCTACGTTAATTCGGCGCTAGTGGCCTTTATTTTACCGTTTTTTCTATTTGGCGCCATCACCGGTCAGCTTGCTGACAAATACGAGAAGGCTTGGCTGATTCGACAGATAAAATTAGCCGAGATTGTGATTATGCTAGGCGGTTGCATCGCTTTGTATTTTCAAAATGTACCCGGTATGTTGGCAGTACTATTCGCCTTAGGCGCGCAGTCGTCTTTTTTCGGGCCGATTAAATACAGTATCTTACCTCAGCATGTTAAACCTAACGAGATTCTCAGCGCCAATGCTTATGTTGAAGCCGGTACTTTTATCGCTATATTAATGGGTCAGGTGCTGGGTGGCGCATTAAGCGAGCAGCAATCTTACTTGCCCTATCTAATGGTCGCTATTGTTAGTTTTGCTGTATTGGGTTGGTTCTCCGCGAGAATGATTCCGGATGCCCCAGCGGCCTCACCTGATTTAAAATTATCGTTTAATATTTTTACCAAGACGATCGAGATTATAAAGATGGCGCGCGCCGACCACGGCGTGTTTCAATCTATTCTGGCTAATTCATGGTTTTGGTTTTTTGGTGCCTTGGTATTAACCTTGTTTCCGGTGTTTGCGATTGAAGTGTTAAATGGCAATCCTAAAGTAGCGATTGTTTTGTTAGCCACTTTCACCGTCGGTATCGCCTTAGGCTCATTCGCCTGTTCGATTTTTTCGGCCGGTAGGGTCGAGCTTGGCTTAGTGCCGATCGGTGCTCTAGGTATGAGTTTGTTTACCTGGAATTTGAGCTCGGCGATTATTGATCCAGGCGATCAAATGCGAACGTTAGTGCAAGTACTTGCTGAGCCAGGTGTGCTTTGGGCGCTGTTCAATTTAGTAATGATCGCATTTTTTGCCGGTCTGTTTATAGTGCCGTTATACACCTACATGCAGACCAAGAGTTGCGAGTCCAAGCGTTCAAGGATTATCGCGGTTAACAATATTATAAACTCACTCTTTATGATCGTCGCTGGTGGCTTGGGTATCGCTTTAGATGCGGCTGGCTTTAGTGTCATGGAGATATTTAAAATCGTCGCGGTACTTAACCTTATCGTCGCGCTTTATATTCTCTCGCAAATACCGGAATACTTTTTGAGGCTGGTGAGTTGGTTGTTAGCGCATTGTGTTTATCGAATTAGAAAAGAAGATCTTGATAAAATTCCTGAGACTGGCCCAGCCTTATTAGTGTGTAATCATGTAAGCTTTTTTGACCCGCCAATCTTACTCGGGGTATTGCCGCGACCGGCACGTTTCGTGATGTGGTATGGTTTTTATGAGTTGCCCATCGCTGGGCGTTTATTTCGTTGGTTAAAGTCGATCCCAATTGGTAACCGACGAGAGCGTCCCGAATTGGTAAAGGCGGCCTTTGATAACATTGCCGAAGAGCTTCAAGCGGGCAGGCTAGTGGTGGTGTTCCCTGAAGGTGCGATTACGCGAGATGGCGAAGTGAGTAAATTTCAACCCGGTATAGATGAGATTCTTAAACGCACACCGGTGCCGGTGATTCCGTTAGCGCTGCGTGGTGTGTGGGGCACTTGGTCGAGTCGTAAACGAGGGTCAGCGCTGAAGGGTTGGCCAACTGGTTTTATGAAGAAACTTACTGTTGTTGCCGGTGATCCAGTGGCCCCAGAAGATGCCACACGCCTAAGCATGCACGATAAAGTTAAGGCGCTACGTGGTGATGAAAAATAAATTTTTGGGAGCTATAAATGTCTGAGATAAGGCGCTGTCAATGGTGCTCAAATGACGAGCTGTATCAGCAATATCACGACCAAGAATGGGGCGTGCCAGTTTATGACGACCGCCTGCTATTTGAGATGCTCAATCTTGAAGGAGCGCAGGCGGGTTTAAGTTGGATTACGGTACTCAAAAAGCGAGCGCATTACCGAACAGTATTTGACGGGTTTGATCCTGAAAAAATTGCTCAGTACGATCAAGCTAAGCGAGAGGCGCTGCTCATCGATGCGGGCATTATCCGAAATAAGTTAAAGGTAAATGCATTTATAGTGAATGCGCAGTTATACCTAGATATGCAGGCCGACACATCAAGCCCCAGTTTTTCTGAGTACCTCTGGTCGTTCGTTGGCGGTCAACCGGTGATTAACGCTAGGCAGTCATTGTCAGACGTGCCAGCGACTACGGCCGAATCTGAGGCGATGAGTAAGTCGCTAAAAAAACTCGGTTTTAAATTTGTCGGCAGTACTATTTGTTATGCGTTTATGCAGGCCGCCGGTATGGTTAATGACCACACCGTTGATTGCTCTTTCTATACTGGGCCGGCTAAATAAAATCGCTGGTAGCATTAACGTCAAGCCAAGATGAGTTTATCGATTAGGCTGCTCTCGCGTCAGAAGCATCCTTGAGGCTATAACCAACCGTTGTCTCTGGCTATTCTGGCTGCTTCGATGCGGTTGCTAGCGCCTAATTTCTGGGTAGCCTCGGCTAGGTAATTGCGCACTGTGCCAGCACTTAAATATAACTGTTGAGCGATTTTTTTATTACTTTGACCTTGCTCTGCGAGCCGCAGTATCTCGCGCTCGCGGTCATTCAGCGGGTCAGGTGAGGCCCACGCAGCTTCTGCTAAGCCTTGTTCAATCACAAGTTGCCCGTTTGCTACTTTGCGTAGTGAGTCAGCCAAAGATTCGCTTGGCGCATCCTTCAACACATAACCGAGTACTCCGGCTGCTCGCGCGCGCTCCAAATACCCCGGTCTAGCGAAGGTGGTTACAATCATCACCTTAGTTGGCGATTTTGACTCTTTAAGTTTTCGAGCAACGTCTATGCCCGAGGCGTGTGGCATTTCTATATCGGTTAGCAATACGTCAGGAGCATGCTGCTCTACTAGGGCTAATGCTTGGGCGCCATCCGATGCTTGAGCTACAACTTCAATATCGTCCTCAAGGGACAGTAGACTAGCTAACGCGCCGCGCAGTAACGATTGGTCTTCAGCAATAATAATTCGAATCATATTAGTTTGGCTGCCAATCAGGAATCTGAATCGACACTCTTAAGCCTGGGGTTAGTTGCAAATTTGTATGTCCACCAAGACTCTCGATACGTTTGCGTAAACCGCTGAGGCCTGAGCCTTCTTTGATTGGTTCCGCTATGCCGCTATCTTCAACAGTCAGTAATAAGGTTTCAGCCGTTTCTTCGATCAATAAGTTTGCCGATTTTGCTTTGGAGTGTCGGACAATATTGGTCATGGTTTCTCTAACGGCCAAGCCAAGCACTTGGTCTACCTCGGCTTTTAGTGTTGGCACTGCGCCCTCAATTGTCAGGGCAACGCCGGCTGAGGTCAATATTTGTTGGGCTCGTTTAAGCTCTGCGTTCAAAGTCGTTTTATTCATCCCAGCAACCGCCTCGCGAACGTCTTTCAGAGCGCTACGCGCAGCATCGCGTATCTCTTCTAGCTCTTGTTTAGCTTGTTCAGGCTTTTTCTCAAATAGCTTTACCGCAACTTCCGATTTAAGAGCAACCATTGTTAGTGTTTGGCCTAATAAGTCGTGTAAATCTTGAGCAATGCGCTCTCGTTCAGCGACGGCGGCTAGCTGCTGATCTAATTCTCTCGAGCGTTCGAGTTGGGTATTTTGCTCAATTCTTCCAGCCGTAGATATGGTGCCGATCGCGGTAATAATGCCGACGAATATAGGGAAGCTATAGTCCCACCAACTCTGCTGTGTGAGCCACGAAAACAGACTAAAGACCACGGTAGTAACTAGCGCGACAATCCATGCAACTCGTTCGGGACGAATGAAGCCAGCTTGAACCATCGCATAGATATGAAACACTCCGTGTGCACCAAAGAATGGTGATAAGGCGAAGCCGATGGCTGATATACCTACAATGTGCGGAATACCTTTTAGACCGGACTGCTTATGCGCATGAAAGTAGATCGGTAGGAACACTGCAATCGCTACCACGGCGGCGATAATGTCAGCTGAGCTTGGGGTTTTAAATAGCCACGGAAAAAAATAGAAAAGTAGGTAGACCAGATAGAATTCAGGCCGTTCACCAATCGGTTTTTTCCAGTAGCTATTAGTACCGAGTTTGAGAGCCGCAAGTTTGAAAATGGACATTATTTAAGCAGCTTAACATCATCAAGGTAATACTCAAATTCGCCTTGTTTAGGGCCAGCGACAATTGCCAAGCCCGATAGTTGAGTTTTGTCTAAGCCACGAAAATTTGACAGTGCCAGGGTGACAGTTTGCCACTCGCTATTAACGCTGAATGATTGTGACGGCGGTGAGCCAGCTTGTGTTCCCGAGAAGACCATTGCTTGGTATTGGCCGATGGTTCCGCGAACCCTAAAGCTTAAGCTCGTATAGTCGGAGATGTCTATTGCGTCCTCACCAAACAGGGATGCACCGGCCCAAGGAAACATAAACCCCTGACGCACGGTAGTACTTATTCTTAAAACCGAATTGTCGATCACGATAGATGCTACTGATGAGCCATTTGCCATGGAGTCATCGGTTTGGCCCCACATTAGTTGGCTTTCAGTTATTAGGCCTTTGCCAAGGCCGTTACCAAAGTCACTCAAATTGGGGCTATTTAATTGCCGACCCGAGCTACTTTGTGCTGCGGGGCTTACTTTCTTTCGTGCTACTTTAACGCCGTTTTTATAAATACTATCTATTGCGCGCGTCGCCTTTATAGATTGCTGTGGAGATGAATTTAAGATGATGAAATCGGCTTTAGCTTGATTAACTAAGCGACCCCGTGAGCGCGAAAGGGGGCGGGCAATTTCATCATTATGCTTGATTGAATTCAGCCTAAACGCGTCTACCGCATTAATCGATGCGGCGTTAATCGCCTCGCTAACACTCAAACCCGCTTGCCTTAGCAATTCCAGTTCTTGATGAATAGAAGCCCCGTAGGTGGTGCCGGGGTTAGGCGCGTCTGAGCCGGCAAGAATAGTAATGCCTGCTTGATGTAAGCGCTTGGTATTATGGATCGCGGTGGATAGCTCGAAACCGGGTATTTTATGCTCGCTATAGCTTGATGCCAATTGCTGACCTTGCTCTGGCTGAAGGTAGTCTGATATGGCTAAGTCGTTAGCCAGCTCATCAGCCAACCTAACTTGGTCGGCCGAGGCGATAACCGAGAGCGTTGGTATCACAAAAATATTATGGCGTTTGGCTAACTCTAACACTTCTTGGCTTATTTCTTGGTCAGCAAAGATATGCACAAAGCCATCAATGCCGTCTTCGAGTAGTTCTTTAGCGGCGCGTTGCGATGAGATGTGAGCAACTACAATTAGCCCCTTTTTATGTGCGGCCTGAATGATTGCTGCTGAGGTTGGCCGGTCTAAGCTTTTGAAATAATTGGAGTAGGGCATGTACACCAATTTTATATAGTCGGAGCCCTCTTGAATGCGCTGCTCGACCCAGTATTCTGCCTCGCTTGGCGTTGATAGCGTGTCTAACGGTATGCCGAATTGAGTGCCGTGACCGCCTTCGACCGTGGCTAACATGCCGGCGCTGAATAAGTCGGCTTGCTCGGCTTGAGTGACATTGTTTCTCACACTAAGCTCGCGGTTTAGCAGGCTGGGCGCGGTGAACATATCAAGCTGTGTGGTGACACCAAAATTAAGCGCCAATGAGAGGGCGTTACCGAATGTATGTGTATGGGCATCGATTAGCCCTGGGATAATCGTTTTTCCCGCCGCATCGATACGGCGAGTAGCGGTGGAATCTAGGTTTTTCCCGATGTTAGAAATGATTCCACCACTGATCTCAAGATCGGTATTTTCGAGGAATTCCTCGCCATTAAAAACGGTCGCATTTTCGATTAATAAATCGCCAGGCTCGGCGGCTTTGCTTTGCCGCTTTTCGTCGGCTAATGGTTCAGTGACTATTGACGTAGACAGTAAAGGCTCAGTCGGTGTTGGCAACATTGACAACAATAGAATCGAGACTAAGATTGTGCCGAAGACACTTATATAGAAGGTGTTTTTTAACATCATATTCTCCGCTTTAGCGTTGACGTATCCATGCTGAAATAGCGAGCCCTAAAAGAGCTAGACTCATAATTAAGATGCTCAGTAAATTAAAAAGACTGGCGTGTTCTCCCCCTGCGCCAACAACGGCAAGTGCCAGTTCGGCGAGGTGATACGACGGAGTAAATTTGGCGATGGTTTGCATTATTGCGGGAAAGGCATAGACCGGAAACCATAGACCGCCAAGAACCGATAAACTTAGAAAAACAATATTCGATATCGCCACCGCTGCTCCAGAATTTAACGACAAACCTAAGCTCAGGCCTATCAAGACAAAAGGTATCGCAGAGATCAAATGGATGCCAAATAGGCTGAACCAGATTTGACGTTGTAACTCAACTCCACCGAAGAAACCGGCGATTAAGTAGATTGGCATAAGTGCCAAACAGGCAAACAGTAGCGTGGTAATTATTTTAGCGACCACATAGCTATAGGCTGGCGCAGGGACAGCTTGCTTTAGCTGCAGCCAGCCTTTATCGCGCTCGTTAGCAACGCCTACGCCGAAGCCAAATATGGATGGCCCGATTACCGCGAAGACGCCGTAGGTGGCTAATAAGTAAGTGGCATCGGTATTTCCTGTGCTTAGAACTACACCGAACAAACTGTAAAAGGCGCATGGCATCAAGAGGGTTGGTAATAGAAATTCAGGAGCACGAATCGCTTTAAGGATCTCAGCGCCTGTTTCGTTTATTAATGGGTTCATGCTGAGTCTCCAGCTATTTTTGAATTGTCGGTGATTTGTTTAAAGGCGTCTTCCAAACTCGATTTGCTGACCGTCAGATTGCTTAATTTTGGGTCTAGCGCCAACAGCTCCGCTAGGCTTGTAGTAGCATTACGACTGGAGATTTCTATTTTTCGACCGCGCATTTTTACTGAACGCACATCTTCTAAAGCGGCGATAATATTGAGCTCTAGCGTGCTTTCACATTGAATAACGGCCCCGGAGGCCGCCGCTCGAATATTATCTGTAGAGTCGTTGGCGATGATCTCTCCATTGTTCATGACAATTGTGTGGTCGGCCAAGGAATCGGCCTCTTCTAGATAGTGCGTGGTGAGCAACACCGCTGTGCCGGTGTGACGTAATTCGTTGATGGTGTTCCAAACAAGGTTGCGGGCATCAATATCCAAACCAGTCGTAGGCTCATCGAGGAACACTATTTTCGGTTGGCCTATAATCGCGAGGGCAAATTGGATCCGACGTTTTTGACCGCCAGAGAGTGTTTTGTAACGTTTGTCGACAAAACTTTCTAGACCACACCGTTGCGACAACTGCTTTAGGCTGAGCGGGTTTGGATAGTAGCTACTAAACAGTTGAATGTGTTCGCGAGCGCTTAGCAGGTCGGGCAGGGCAGAGTCTTGCAGCATTACTCCAATTAGTCTTTTCGCCTCGATTTTACCGGGCGTTTTAGAGAATAATCGAACTGTACCAGAGCTAGGCTTACATAGCCCCAGCGCGCAGTTGATCAGGGTAGTCTTACCAGCACCATTGGCGCCAAGTAATGCGGTAACTCCGCTTGATGCGATCGAAAGATCGATTGAGTTAAGCGCAACTTTGTTGCCAAAGCGAACGCTCAATTGAGTTGTTTTAAGTGCAGTATTCATAGGGCCTCATTGTTTATGCAGGCACTATAGAGCGGCTAGCTGTTAGCCGCTATTGACGACTATCATCAATAGAGGGTGACAGATGTCACCTTGCAAGCCATATTATTATCAAGCGAGCCGCTTGTTACCGCGCTCTTGACGGGCATTTTTGCTACCTTGAGCCAAATCAAAAATGCTATCATCGCCGCTCTTCAAGCTGATAGCTGAGATACGTTAGTTGAAGCGTCGTTATCGCTACAATATTGTGGTCACGACGCTTTGTTAACACGGTCACAACGTTTTGTTAGTAAGGTCACAACATATGTTAATAAGGTTACAACGTCTCGGAGGGTGCGTATCAAAAAAATATTTTTTTACGGCGTAATCGTGTTTGTGAATTACGTTTTATTGGAGTTAGTTGCCTATGGTTTCTTTAGGCTAAACTTTGGTGACTATGATCGCCAGTCGATGCAGGTTGCTCGAATAAATACCATTGCGCAGATTCAGCAAGGGCCTGTATTCAGCGGCGAAGAAAAAAATGCGGTGCCGCAAGACATCCGGCGCAAAGAGGTATTGCACCCATACTTCGGATACGTCACTGACGGTAAGATACGAACTGATGGGTGTGTCGGTGATAGTCTGCCGGAGTGCTATACACGCATTAAAGCCGCAACCGACAAACCGTTTGCCAAACGTTCTGATGATAAGTTGATAATTGGGATTATTGGTGGCTCGGTGGCAGTGGGCACGATCAACGGCGTGTTGCCTAAGAACTTATACCAAACCTTGCTGGCTAAATTACCTGAATACGAAGGTCGAGAAGTTATTCTGCATGGTCTAGCGGCCGGTGGATTTCGACAGCCGCAGCAGTTGATGATGTTGAACTACTATTATGCACTCGGTGCCGAATTCGACATATTGATTAATATAGATGGGTTTAATGATGTCGTTATGCCGCCATCCATCTACAAGAATAGTGGCACTCACCCAAGTTACCCCAGAAGTTGGGTGAATCGAGTCGCAAACACGGTGTCAAAAGATTTAGTAGATTTGATGGCTGAAAGACAGAATCTACAAAATGCACATAGTTCCAAGGCGGCCTTGATGTCTAACCCGTGGTTCCGTAATAGCCCCTTGTCTAATTTACTGTGGAGGCTTGCCCAGTCTAATTACAACAGTCAGCTTAGTGTTATTAATCAAGCTGTGGAAACTGTGGGGCAACAAGTAAGCGATCATCGCGATTTTGATTACCAAGCAATGGGGCCAGATTACGATTTTACTACTTGGGAAGATTTGTATCAGTACGCAATCGATATGTGGGCCACAAGCTCGCACCTAATGTACGCCAGTGCTAAAGCTAATAATGCCAAGTACGTACATTTTTTGCAGCCAAATCAGTATATCGAAGGTAGCAAACCGATTATGAGTGAGCATGAACGCGAGGTTGCGCTTATCGCTGCACATAAAGGTGGCTATGGAAACTTATATCGAAAAATTTACCCGCTGCTACAGAAAAAAATCCCTTGGTTAGAGCAACGAGGTGTTGAGTTTCATGACCTAAGTTATCTTTATAAAGACGTTGAAGAAATAATTTATCGGGACAACTGCTGTCATGTTAACGTTCTGGGTAATTATATGATGGTAGAGAAAATCGTCGAGACGATCCACCAATCGAATATAGCCGATGCGGCTAATAGTGAGAGCGCCGCAGCCAATAATGAGAGCGCCGCAGCCAATAATGAGAATGATTAGACAATGAGTGCTGAATCAAACCAACCTAAGCCATTGGATAACCGTATTTTTGGACTCATCTTTAGCGGCATATTTTGCGTTATTGCTTTATTTCCATTGTTGTTCGCTGGTGAACTTCGACAATGGGCTCTAATTGTCGCCGCAGCGTGGGCCGTGCCAGCCTTAGTTTACCCAGCAATATTGGCTCCGCTGAATCGCTTGTGGGCGAAATTCGGACAAGTAATGCACTCAGTCATCAACCCTATTCTAATGGGGTTGATTTTCTTTCTAACCGTATTGCCAACGGGCTTGATACTCAGGCTTTTAGGTAAAGATCCAATGCGGCGTAAATTTGATACGCAAGCAGCTAGCTACTGGATTTTACGTGAGGACAAGAGCGTTACTAAAGAGAGCTTCGATAATCAGTTTTAAGTAAGCCGTAGCGGTCATTGCTAAAGACCACTGCTGTTTCGCATCAATAAAAATTCTATATAACAATACCGACTAGATTGCCCATGGATTTAATTAAAGAACTTTGGCGTTTTATGAAGGCGCGTAAGAAATTTTGGCTTTTGCCTATTATCTTCTTTAGCCTATTAATTGGCGGCTTACTTGTGTTCGCTCAAGGTTCTGCCTTAGCGCCTTTCATTTACACTTTGTTCTAAGCGCAGCACTATGATTATTTTAGGTATTTCAGCGTTCTACCACGATAGCGCTGCCGCTATCATTGACGGCGAGCATATTGTCGCCGCCGCACAAGAAGAACGGTTCACTCGGGTTAAGCATGACGCTTCATTCCCGATTAATGCGGTTGAATACTGTATTAAAGAAGCCGGCTTATCGATTGAGCAAATTGACAGTGTGGTGTTTTTTGAAAAGCCCTTTATTAAATTTGAGCGACTTTTAGAAACCTACGTCAGTTTTGCACCTAAGGGCTTTATGTCTTTTAAGACAGCGCTGCCTCTATGGGTTAAAGAGAAGTTATTCCAAAAAAAAATAATCCGGAAATGATGGCGCGCTTTCCTTCGGAGAGTGGTGCAGAGATCGATTGGGAGGCCAAGTTAAAATTTTCTGAGCATCATTTGAGCCATGCCGCGAGTGCATTTTATCCTTCGCCATTTGAAGAAGCGGTAGTACTAACCTTAGATGGTGTTGGTGAGTGGGTAACCACCTCGGTTGCAATTGGCCGTGGTAATAAGCTCGATATTGTTAAGGAAATCCACTTCCCACATTCCTTAGGCTTATTGTATTCGGCATTTACTTATTACACCGGTTTTAGGGTTAATTCTGGCGAGTACAAGGTCATGGGGCTGGCTCCGTATGGTGAGCCTAAGTACACGCAAATCATCCTAGATAATTTAATTGATGTCAAAGAAGATGGTTCGTACCGCCTAGATCAACGCTATTTCAATTATTGCACCGGTCTAACCATGACCAATAAGAAGTTTGATGATTTGTTTGGGCGCCCGGCCCGCAAGCCGGATGATGAAGCGCTTGAACAATTTCATATGGATATTGCGGCGTCAGTGCAAGAAGTAACCGAAATTATCGTGTTAAAACTTACCAAGTCGCTGGCCGAGGAAACCGGAATACGGAATCTATGTCTTGCTGGCGGTGTGGCACTAAACTGTGTCGCCAATGGGAAAATTCAGCGTGCCGGGCACTTTGATAATGTCTGGATTCAGCCCGCTGCTGGTGATGCTGGTGGTGCATTGGGTGCTGCTCAAGCCGTCGCTCATCTAGTTTACGACTTACCCAGAACTGTCAAGCGTGGCGATAATATGCGCGGATCTTACTTGGGATGTGAGTTTACAACAGAGGAAATAAAGTTACGCTTAAGCGCAATCGGCGCGGTGTTTGAAGAGCACTCGCAGGCTGACATGTTAAGCCATGCGGCCAATGCCTTAGCTGAGCAAAATGTTGTCGGTTGGTTTCAAGGGCGAATGGAATTTGGCCCGAGATCCTTAGGTGGCCGTTCTATTTTGGGCGACCCTCGTTCGGATGCGATGCAAAAAACCTTAAACCTGAAGATCAAGTACCGTGAATCGTTTCGCCCATTTGCGCCGTCGGTGTTGGCAGAAAAGGTAGGTGAGTGGTTTGAGCTTAATGGTGATAGCCCCTACATGTTACTGGTCGACAAAGTTAACAAGGACAAGTGTCATGCCATGAACGCTGACCAGCAAAAGCTGTTTGGTATTGAAAAGCTTAATATCAATCGTTCAGATATTCCGGCAATTACCCATGTTGATTATTCCGCGAGAATTCAGACGGTGCATAAAGACACCAACCCTTTGTATCACGGATTGATCTCAGAATTTGATAAAATAGGCCAATGCCCAGTGGTGGTGAACACCAGTTTCAATGTGCGTGGTGAGCCAATTGTATGCACGCCTGAAGATGCTTTTAATTGTTTTATGGGCACCGAAATGGACGTGCTGGCGATAGGTAACTTGATTTTAAGAAAGCCGGCGCAAGACCCAAGCCTAGCGAAAGACTACAAGCATGCGTTTAAACTAGATTGAGGCTTAACTCTAGTTTAACTAGGCCAGGCTGAAGTTTGATAAGGTCTGAGATAGTTTTAGATCTTTATCGCATCATACCCACCGCTATGGCAAGCGCTTAGAATTTGCTGGCAAGTAAGCTCAATCTCCTCCAAGTCAGTGCCCTTGACGACAAAAACCACTCGATAATCACTGATGGTTGAGCCTTTATCTTGTGGGTAACTTCCGATATCAACATCGGGGTGTTGGTTCTGAACCGCTTCTAAGGCGCTGGCGATTTCACCTTCACCGACGTTCGCGTGTACGTAGGCGTTATGAATGGTTAACCCGGTTTTCAAGTGATTAATAATGCCGCCGAGCATGTGCCGCATGATACGAGGCACGCCAGCCATCACAAACACGTTTTCGATTCGATAACCTGGAATAATCGAGTCATCTGCATGTATCATCTCGGCCCCTTCGGGAGCGTGCGCCATGCGCTGTGCAGCAAGGGTAAACTCAATACCTTTACCGTTTAAGTATGCCTGAATGCTATCGAACACGTCTTGCACTATGATATTTTTCACCCCAAATGCGGTGGCGATTGAATCTGAGGTTATGTCGTCATGAGTTGGCCCAATGCCGCCAGTTGTAAACACATAGTCGTGTTTTACTCTGAGTGTGTTAATGGCTTCGACGATTTCGCTTTCAATGTCGGGAATGATTCGGGTTTCACGAACACGTATACCCCTAACCTCAAGAGTTTTCGCGATATGTGCAAGGTTTTTATCTTCAATGCTACCTGAGAGCAACTCATTGCCGATTAAAATAACGGCGGCCGTTAGGGTGTTTTTCATAGGTTTAGTAATTTATTCCTAGGGTTGACGCTAAAGTAGTTAGACTTTCACCAGCAGCTAAATTATATATTTGATTTTAATTGCTTATGGTACTTCTAATTGACCGTTTGGAGGCCTAACTGCTTGCTAGTTTAGCTGCTTATTATTTTACCTGTTTGGCGTGATGATGGTCAGAATATTAAAGGGCCTATCGGACTAGTGAATTTCATTATCCGATAGGCCCTTCAAGGTTCAGAACGCGCTTGGCGGTCTCAGAGGTCGTTTCAGCGACAGTTTCAATTGAACAGCCTTTAATCTCTGCAAGCGCTTGTTGCACATAATGAAGGTATTCGGGGCTATTCCGTTGACCTTGATGCTGAGATACGGTCATATCCGGGGCGTCGGTCTCTAATACGATGGCGTGTAATGGAATCTGCTTAGCGAGCGTTCGCAGTTTGCGTGATCGGTCAAATGTGAGCATGCCGCCAAAGCCAAGCACAAATCCCAGCGCTATGTATTTTTCGGCCTGCTGCACACTACCATTAAATGCATGAATGATGCCGCCTCGAAGCGGCTGAGCCGCTAGTAATTGCAGGCATTCATCGTGAGCTTTGCGGTTATGAATAATAAGCGGCAAATCATGTTGTTTTGCTATAATAAGCTGCTTAGCAAAGAAGGCGATTTGTTTTTCTTTTAGATTTTCACTGATAAGTCGTTTTTCAAAAAAATCTAAGCCGATCTCTCCGACCGCTACAGGACCGTGCTGGCTTATTAGTTGGTCGAGTTCGACTAGATGTTGCGGTTGATGCTGCTCAATAAAGATTGGGTGTAATCCGAGCGCTAGTTCAAGGCTTGGGTAACGACTACAAACATCAATTGTGCGCGTAAAGCTAGCGGCACTAACGGCAGGAACAACAACTCGGTTTACGCCGTTATCGGCAGAGCGTTGCAGTACAGCGTCGCGATCGTGGTCAAATTCTTGGAAATCTAAATGGCAATGCGTATCAATCATATCTTAAGTTTACACTCGATTTTAAATGTCTCAATCAGAACTTGAACCATCAATGGTGAATTTGCAGCGACGCTTTGGCGGTATCGCTAGGTTATACGGTGATACTGGGCTTATGCGATTGTCGCGCGCCCACGTGTGTGTGATCGGTATCGGTGGCGTAGGTTCTTGGGTCGCCGAGAGCTTGGCGCGTAGTGCCATTGGTGCACTGAGTCTGATTGATTTAGACGTGGTGTCTGAATCCAATATCAACCGACAGTTAGTCGCAACCAGTGACAATATTGGCCGTGACAAGGTGTTGGTTATGAAGGATAGAATCGAGCAAATAAACCCACTCTGTAAGGTTCAGGCGGTAGATGAATTTATTAGCTCAGATAATCTAGCTGAATTGATTAAGCCTGATTTTGACTATGTGATCGACTGTATCGATGACTTCAGAACTAAAGCGGCGTTAATAAATTACTGTCGAAAGCAGAAGATTAAGATACTCACGATTGGTGGTGCTGGGGGGCAACTCGACCCGCTTAAGATTCGACAGGTTGATTTAAGTCGCAGCAAACAAGATGTGCTGCTCGCCCGGACCCGTAAGTTATTACGTCAAGACTATGCGTTTGCGCGCAATTTAAAACGTAGTTTCGGTGTGCCATGCGTGTATTCGGATGAACAATTGGTTTACCCTGACGGCGTTGGTGGTATCGGCCCGCAACGGCCTATTTCCACCGGCTCTGATAGCAGCAGCAATGCACTCAACTGTGCTGGCGGGATGGGATCGATATCTCACGTTACCGGCACCTTTGCGTTTGTCGCTGCAGGCTTTGTCGTCACTCACCTTGCCAGTGCCTAATCGGCCTCGCTAACTCTTTATAGAAGTCATGCTCGCTAAACAAATACAAGCCCCACAACCTGATGTTTTATTGGCCACCTTAAATGCGCGCTACATTCATAGCGCTTTTGGCTTGCGTTACCTTAAGGCTAATCTGGGCGAGTTCGAGGATCGTTGTGAGATCCATGAGTTCACCCTTGAATCGCGACCTGAAGACATTGTCGAGCAGCTTTTAGTTAACTCTCCTAAGGTTGTAGGTTTCGGTGTTTATATTTGGAATGTAGTGCAAACCGAATGCGTTGTTGCGCTGCTCAAAGCCGTTGCACCTGAAGTGATCGTGGTTTTGGGCGGTCCAGAAGTAAGCCACGAGAACGATGACCAAGCGATCGTCGGCTTAAGTGACTACGTAATAACTGGCTGGGGCGAAACTAGTTTTCGAGAATTATTGGCTGAGCTACTAGCTGACGCATTGCCGATAAGCAAAATCATTGCGGGCAAGCAGCCCAAGCTTGAACATATTAAGATGCCGTATCAGCTCTACACGGCTGACGATATAAAGAACCGAGTGCTGTATGTTGAAGCATCACGGGGTTGCCCGTTTAAGTGTGAATTTTGTTTGTCTGCTTTGGATAAAACCGCATGGCCGTTTGACCTCGATGAGTTTCTTGAGCAGATGGATATCTTGCATCAACGCGGGGCACGGCATTTTAAGTTTGTCGATCGCACCTTCAATCTTAAGATAAAAAATAGCTTACGTATCATGGAGTTCTTTCTTGAGCGAATGAGCGATGACCTATTCTTACATTTTGAAGTAGTGCCAGATCACTTGCCCGAAGCATTAAAGGAAATGATCACAAAATTTCCGGCCGGTAGCCTACAGTTTGAAATCGGAATTCAGACATTTAACCCCGAAGTGCAGAGTCGTATTAGTCGCCGACAGAATAATGAACAAGCCAAACTCAACCTCGTTTGGATTCGTGATCAAACCAACGCCTATGTACATGCTGATCTAATTTTTGGCCTGCCCGGTGAAACTATAGAAAGTTTTGGCAGTAGCTTTAACCAGCTTTATCAGTTGAGGCCACATGAGATTCAGGTGGGTATTTTGAAGCGTCTCAAGGGGTCACCGATTGTGCGTCACACTGAGGCACATCAATTAGTCTTTAATCCAAACCCACCGTTCAGCATAGTCAGCAGTGATACAGTCGATTATTCAGCCGTTCAGTTTGTTAATCGATTTGCGCGTTATTGGGATCTCATCGGTAATTCTGGGCGCTTTAAACAGACCTTGCCGCTACTGCTCGGTGACGACCCGTTCGAAGGGTTCTCGGTGGTGACTCGCGCTTTATTTGAGATCACAGGACAGACACACAAGATATCGTTATTACGGTTTTGTGATCTTGTTTACCAAATCGGCTTAGATTATTTAGGGCTAAGCTCAACCGAGTTAGTTGGGGCAATTCGACTCGATCACGCGGCATCGGGCCTGAAGTCTTCGCCGAAATGTCTGATTGCGGCAAACAAATTAGCCGCCTATCAGCATAAGTCTGGCTCTGAAAAAACTGGAAAAAGCCATAATTCAAGACAGTCTCGTCATTGAATTTTAGAAAACACCTTTTGTCATAGAACTGACAAAGTACGCTCTCATCTGACACTATTTGTCACGATTTTTTTCTCATAAGTATCAATAGCTTATGGCCGATATTTGGTGTTCGTTAAGGTTGAAAAAAATCATTGAATCTAAGTGTCTCCCACCGTATAAATAACGCATGGGCAGCAACAACGATTTTGTTAACCTTGAGTGAGTAGAGTAGGGTCCAAAGCTCAAGGTGTTGGTGGTGGGGTAGGCCTAATCACGGGGTATCTAAGATAATTGATACCTCGTGTTAGGTTTTCTTACGGTCCGCTCCAGTCTTTTACCGACTTAGTAAAGACTACTTCTGCAAATTTCCTTCTTAAGGTCGACTCTTTGACCAAATCATTATTCTCACAAATATCGTTCCAATAGTGATCGAGTGATTTCAATCTGCGTGCGCTTCAGACGTCTGCCTCAATCGAAAAATGCCCTCTAGCCGCTGCTTTTTCAGCATACGTTCTTTTAGTGTGGGTACTCTGT
>JAFMHC010000065.1 GCA_017854775.1 Gammaproteobacteria bacterium
TAGCTCTGCCGCGGCTATTCTGCCTGGTTCTCCTGTAGCACAAACAACTAATGGGAACCTAATTCAAGACAATTGGAATGATGCACAATATCAAGGTATCCGATTAGGGTTCTCATGGGATATTAATGAAGATTGGAGCGCCTTGGTTCAACATACTAGCCAAGACTTAGAAACTGAAGGTGTGTTCGAGTATGCGCCAACAACGGGCTCGACAAATCAGTCTCAAAGCTTTTCTCCAGACCGAAATAACGATAACTTTGGCCTTACGACCTTAACAGTTGAAGGTCGTGTTGGTGGCCTAGATGTTATTTACACCGGTGGCTTCTTAGATCGCGACGTAAGTTCAGTAATTGATTACACCGTCTATAGTTTTGGTGGTGGTTATCAGGTTTATTACATCACCACTGGCGGTTATTCAACCGCTTCAGAAGTATTTGATCTGCGTAAACAATATGTTGATGATACTGAAAGTGAGCGCACCAGCCATGAATTTCGTATACAAGGCGAGATTGGCGAGCGTTTTCAATACACAGTAGGCGCGTTCTTCGACGATGTAGAAACCAAATCATTGGGTCAATTCCAATATTTTGGTGCGCTCGATGCTGGTCTCAACACCGCCGTTCGCCCAGCCGATTTCGCCCGAGGTAGTAACAATCGTATAGGCTTACCAGAGCAGACCACGTTTGCCAACGATTTCACTCGTGAAGAAGAGCAAACAGCGTTCTTCGCAGATGTATCATTTGAGCTTACTGATTCACTAACGGTGAGTGCTGGTGTTCGTGCGTATGACATCGATTATGCATTAACCGGTGCAACCGGTGGTTCATTCGGCTGTAAGGGCAAAGACCCTGCTAGTCTACAAAATGGCGATGGTGTGGTTCCATCCGGTCGCGACATCAGCTATGCGGTAACTCGTGCTGACGGAACAATTGGTTGTTCAGACAATTCAGGTAACAATGTAACTCAGCGCTTAATCAATTTGGGTACTTTTGGTGCGTTATCTGAAGGCGGCACTCCTGTCTCTGGCTTAGAAAACTTGGGTGCTGATGGTGTTGCAAATCAGGATGATACTATTTTCCGCTTTACCGCTGACTGGAAAGCAACTGACGATGTACTCTTATTCGCGACTGTTTCTGAGGGTTTTCGACCGCAAACGGTAAATCGAAATGCGGGTTCGCCTTCGGCCAACCAAACGGGGCCATTTGAGGGCTTTGTTGTACCAGCCGTGGCTAAAACCGATGAGTTGACTAATTTCGAGATTGGCATCAAAGGTGATTTCTTAAGTAATCGCCTGCGCTTGAATGCTACGTATTTTAATTCCGAAATAACCGACCTTCAAACAACTCGATTTGATCCATCGAATGTGGCGTTCTTGGTGTTCATTGAAAACGTAGGGGATGCGGACATTCAAGGTATCGATGCTGATTTTACTTGGCTACCGACAGATAACCTGACCATTGCCGGTGCAGCTTCTTGGGTTGATTCAGAAATTACTCGTTTGAACGCGCAGTTAGAAGGCCTGGCGGCGCCGGTTGGTAGCGAATTACCGTTTACCGCTGAATTTGGCTTCAACGTCCGCGGTCGATATGAATTCGAAATGGCCAATTTTGGCGGTGATGCATTCGTACAAGCAGGCCTTGTCTACACAGGTGATAGCCTGTCGGGTATCGTTGGTAATGCCAACTTTGTCGAAGACACCACACGTCGTATTTATGGCCGTGGTTCTGGTTTGCAGATTCGCAACGAAGGTGGCACTTTTGGTGCCAGTGGTGTTGCTACAGAGGTTCCCGGCTCTACTGGCTTAACCGCTGATGGGCAGTTCTTCGCTAACGGTCGTTATGTACAAGAGTCTTACTCAATTGTTAACGTTTCAACGGGTGTAAATAAGGATAACTGGGGCGTAGAGCTCTTCGTTAATAACTTGTTTGATGAAGACGGTATTATCAATATTAATACCGCCGACTATACCCCTCGCGTATCAGTAACTCGCCCTCGTACGGTTGGTCTACGGTTCCGTTGGGATTACCAATAAGCGTAAGCTTGAACGGTAATTTATTAGCCGTGCTGGAACTTACTAAGCACGGCCAATAAGTCGATAAAAAGGCGAGCCTATGGCTCGCCTTTTTTGTATCTTTGGCGTTCGCGCAATCAGATTTGGGCGACAAAGATGTTGTACTATTAGATAAATAATTAAGAATTCTACTTATAATGTCATCTCAAACTCCCTCGCAATCGTTAACCTTAAACGCAACAGAGCTTGTTAAACAGGGCAAGTTTCAAGCCGCTTTAGATTTCATTGACAGTAATCAAGATGAGCTAAGTACAAATGCTGAAGCGCATTATCTACGTGCTGTTTGCCTTCGTCGTCTTAAGCGACATGACGATGCTATTACCGCTCTAGATGCGGTACTCAACCTTGACTCTAATTATGTTCGCTCTTATCAAGAGCTCGGCCACAATCTTAACGATCAAGGCAAAGTGTCAGCAGCGATTAAGGCCTATGAGACTGCAGTCACGGCTGATAATGCATTGCTTGCAAGTTGGAAGGCGTTGGTGAATCTGTACACCAAGACCGCCGATAAGGCCGCGCTTGAACGAGCTAAACATGAGGTTAGTCAGCTGAGTGCGTTGCACCCCGCTCTACAGGCGGTGAAGAGTCAACTAAATCGAGATAACCTGAGTATGGCCGATCAAATTTGTCGCGACTATATGCTCAACAATAAGCAAGATATCGAAGGTATGCGCTTATTAGCGGATATTGCCGTGCGTTCTAAAATTCTAGAAGATGCTGAATTCATCTTGGAAAGTGCGGTAGTTTTCTCGCCAAGCCATATTGGTGCTCGATTTGATTATGCCAATTTACTAATTAAGCGACAGAAATTTGGTAAAGCGCATGAGATTGCAACGGCCTTAAACCGGCAGAGCCCTCAACAAGTCCAGTTTCAAGTATTATTGGCGGCGACACTTGCGGGTGTTGGTGATACGCAAGCAAGCGCCAAGTTATATCGAGAAATTATCAAGCATAATCCCAGCATGCGCAGTCTGTTTCTATTGCTTGGGCATGCTGAAAAAACATCGGGCAACCTCGATGCTGCGATTGATGCTTATCAGCAATTGTATAGACATGCGCCCGATTTTGGCGATGCGTTTTGGAGCTTAGCCAATACTAAAACTTATCAATTTACTGAACATGAAATTGACCATATGGAGGACTATAGGGCGCGCTCGGAAACAAGTGTGATCGATAAAGTTCATCTAAATTTCGCTTTGGGTAAAGCACTTGAAGATAGGCAAGATTATGATACGGCGTTTCTCGCCTACCAACAGGGTAACCAGCTCAATAAGGACTTGCTCAAGTATGACATTCCCGAAATTAGTAAGCGTGTTCAACGCCAGATAAGCACCTGTAATGCCGAGTTATTCAATCGTCTGCGAGATGTCGGCTGTGAAGACCCAGCGCCGATATTTATCGTAGGCTTACCTAGAGCCGGCTCTACCTTACTAGAACAAATTTTAGCGTCACATTCACAGGTTGATGGAACAATGGAATTACCTAACATTATGAGTGTTAGCCGCCGTTTACTCGGGCGTGAAAAGGTCGCAGCGGGTGATGAGCCGAACTACCCGAAAATATTGACTGAATTAGAGCATGGCTACTTTCGCCAATTTGGTGAGCAGTATATTAACGATACCAAGGTGTTCAGGCAGGGCGCACCACTGTTTATCGATAAAATGCCGAACAACTTCTTACACATTGGTTTGATCAAATTGATGTTGCCCAAGGCAAAAATAATAGATGCTAGACGCCATCCGATGGCCTGTTGTTTTAGTGGCTTTAAGCAACTATTTGCCGAAGGACAAGAGTTCACTTATGGCTTACATGAAATTGGCGACTACTATAAAAATTATGTTGAGTTGATGGATCATTGGGACACAGTGTTGCCTGGTTTTGTTTTGCGAGTTCATCACGAAGATGTGGTTCATGACCTTGAAACCCAAGTTCATCGAATTTTAGATTTCTGTGGTTTGCCGTTTGAAGAAAGCTGTATCGAGTTTTATAAAACTAAACGTAATGTCAGAACACCGAGTTCTGAACAGGTACGTCAGCCTATTTATACGACGGGCTTAGAACAGTGGCGTAATTTCGAACAACACCTGCAACCATTGATCGATTCTTTGGGCCCAGAGGTTCTTCAGCGTTATCCGATTGTCTGAGGTCTCATAGACGTGTCCTCATTCTCACTGTCGAAAACCTCGCTTGCCGGCTGAATATTGGATTAATTACTTTGTATGATTATCTCGCATAAGCACCGTTATATATTCTTCGCTACACCAAAAACTGCCACTCACGCTATACGTGAAGCCTTACACCATCATTCAGCAGCAGATGACTGGGAGCAACAGGCACTTTTTGGCAGGCAAGCTATTCCGATACCTGAGATTGCCGAAATCAAACATGGTCATATTAGTGTTCAACAGTTAAGGCCCGCTCTGGATCAAGGGCAGTGGAATGACTATTTTCGATTTTCTTTTGTACGAAATCCTTTCGATCGATTTGTCTCGACCTGCGCATTCCTAAACCGAGGGAATCCAAGTTTTGAAGGTAATTCTATATCATGGATGAAGCTGGCCTTAGAGCGGCCGGCTTTTCGGGCACGCATTTTGGTGATGCCGCAAAGTAATTTGTTGACCGATGTCAATGGAGACCTAGGTGTGAATTTCCTTGGTCGCTATGAGGCACTACAGGAATCGTTAGACACAATTTTCGATCAGTTGGGTTTGCCAATGGTTCAATTGAAGTTAAGGAACCGCTCCGAGCATGCTCACTACCGAGAGTATTATGATGATCATCTACGCAGCTTGGTTGAGGAGTTGTATCAGACCGACTTGCAGAACTTTAACTACACGTTTTAGTCATCGAGTTTAGGCGCTAGTGTTTTCGGCGCTGGTCAGAAACTCTGGCAGTAAATCTGGATTGAGCGCTGCTCGAATAATGCGTTGCATGATAATTGGGTTGACGCCAAGCTGATTGCTCATTGTTACTAAAGCACGGGGGTCGGGATTCAATTTCTGAACAGCGCGTTGTAAAACCTCTCGATACACGCTTACCCCATCGTATTGGTAGCCATAGAGAAGCCAGGCTTCTCGCCAGTCTTTTGCTAAGTCATTGAGCAAGTGAGTGTAGTGTTTTACCAAGTCTTGATTGTTACCCGGGTATGCAGAAAAATCAGCTACCAAGGCGTCTGCGATTGCCTCTAATTCGCCCGCAGCCATCACCGGAGCTATATTAAATCGCTCGGTGCGTAGTTTTGGTTTTACATGGGACTGGTATTCGACTGCTTGAGTTTGTTTAACGATGTCAGCATCGGCTAGGCTTTGCATGTGTCGCAGCATTTTCCAAAAGCGCGACGAACCCGATGTGTCTATAACTAAGTGAACTCTATTTTCGGAGCTGTTATTGACCACCTTGTGGCGTCGCCATGAATCAAAAATCCAGCATTCTCCGGCCTGCATATTTATTTTTTCATCGCCACAGTAGAACAACACATCCGGGTTAGTGGTGATTGGAATATGAATTCGAACACGGCTATACCAGTGGTAATTGAAATCGACGTGCTCTGAAACCTCAGATTTAGCGGCCAAGCGCATCAAGCGCGAGCGAGCGAGCACCTCGCCAAACGACGCCATAACCTGTTGCATATAGTCACAGCGTTGCAGATGAGCCGTCATTTTCATATGACCTATAAACTCATCGTTGTTCTCACCATTTTGAGACACCAACGGGATGGCCGCATTACCATGCATTCGATTCGGGTGCGCCATCCAGTGTTGTGCGTCAAACTGACCCAGTTCGATTTTTAGTCGATCTACGTCAAAGCAAAACGGTAAGCGTATAAAGGGTTGCTCGAGTTTCATGACGGCACACTATCTAGCATATCGTTAGATCGGTCGCTTATTTATCATTCCAAGTACCGCGCTGACTCCAAGGGTCATGCTCTGGAAACCCATCTAGATCGATTTCAGGGTCGGGTACCGACGACTGACGATGCAAGTCATACTTGGCGGTCTTATAAATTGATATGCATAGCATCACCGAGATAACCACCAGTGGCGCACCGGCAACAATGCTGGCCGTTTGCAAGGTCTTTAAGTCGCCGAGGAATAGCAGTGTAATAGGCAAAAAGCTCAGTGTGCCCGCCCAAAACAGTCGATTCCAACGCATAGGCTCATCTTTAACCTCTTTCTGTACCACTGACGCCAAGATGTAAGAGATTGAGTCAAAGGTGGTTGCCAAGAACACGATTGCTAGCACCGTATAAAGCGCAATAACAATCGATTTAAATGGCAAACTGCCTAAAATAGCGAACACCGCTGCCGGTTGAGAGTCAGTATTAAGAATATTGACAACATCGAGCGTGCCGCTGAGTTGCAGGTGCAAACCGTAGTTGCCCAGAACCATGAAAAATAGCGCACAGCCAACCGAGCCATAGAATAGTGAACCAAGCACCATGCTGCCCATTGTTCGGCCGTAAGAGATACGGGCAATAAATAGCCCGATAGTTGGTGCATACGCTAGCCACCAAGCCCAGTAAAAAATTGTCCAATCTTGCGGGAAAGCAGTGTCAGCATAACCGTTCATTCCGCCGAAGGGTTCTAAGTAAGTGGCCATTGAAAAGAAGTTATCAAACAGCACTCCTAGTGATGACAGTGATGCCTCAGCTATAAAAGCGGTAGGCCCAACGACTATTACAAAAATCAGTAAGATCACGGCTAATAATAGATTGAAATTAGACAGTGTTTGAATGCCTTTTTTGATGCCAGAATAGGCACTGGCACCAAAAATAGCGGTAGCCACAATAAGCACGATTATCTGCATCGTCATGTTTTTTTCAAAACCGAACAATATATGCAAGCCCTCGTTCAATAATGGAGCGCCCAAGCCTAAACTTGTAGCGCCGCCACCGAGCATGCCGAACACAAATAGTATGTCGATTAACTTGCCCCAAAAGCCGCGAACATTTCGGTTGCCAATCAGTGGCGCCACGGCTTCCGATAGTTTTAGCTTACGGTTTTTGCGTACGTGATAGAAATAGGCAATTGGCAGCGCTGGCACTAAGTAAATAGACCAGGCTATCGGCCCCCAATGAAAGATGCCATAGGCCGCAGCCCATTTCATTGCTTCGGAGGTGCCCCCTTCGAGTAAGAAGGGCGGAGATTGGTAGTAGTAAGCCCATTCTATCGGCGCCCACACCATAATGCCGACACCAATACCAGCACAAAATAGCATCGAAGCCCATGAGGCTGTTTTGAATTCTGGTTCTGAGCCCGGGTCACCCAATTTGATGCGGCCAATGTCACTAAAGACCACGTAAAGCATGAACAGAAATGCGCCTAATCCTAGCATTAAGTAAGCAGAACCGAAGTTATCCACCACAAAATCACGCGAGATTAAGACATATTTAGCGCCTTCTACGGGCCAAATTATTAACGGTATGGTCACCATTAGTAACAGTGCTAATGAGCCAAAAAAAGTAGGCTTATCAATTAACTTCATTGACTCCTTCATATTAATAATTCTCCCGGGTGGTGTTCGTTTTATTATTATTTAACTCAGACTAAGCCACTAAAAACTATACGATAATCTTTTTTACGGTGGCTTACGGCATCAATTGCTTGGCTAGCATTCGAATGCGGCTATTAATTTCATTATGCTCTATGTAAAAGCCACGTAAATGACGCGCCCCTGAGCTCGGGTCAAATGCCGCCCGGCCGTGCAATACTCGCTGATTATCGAATACCACCATTTCGCCGTTTTTTAAGACGTATTCTATGTTGTAATTCGCTTCTCTGATACGACACATCAATTCTCGATAGGCGGCATAGAAAGGGTACAGTAAATCAGAGTCAAAATCAGCAATGTCTGCCAAGTGAGCATTAAAGGTTAGGGTGTCGAAATCGCCATGTCGGTTTAGGCCAATAACGGGCCGGTGATATCGAACATCGTCTTTGTCATCTAAGAAATGCCAGGGCACATCAAGCGCACACAAAGTAGCATAGTGCTCAGGGTAATCTCGCTCAAGATCTTCAACAATTGACATCGCGTCAGCAAAAATTGAACCGCCACCGCTGGCATCGTTACGGTAACAGTGCAAGAACTGATTGCCGGGCACAAACTCTTGATTTGATAGATCCGTATGTAACGGCAGGGCTAATGAGGTGTAGGCTAAGTTATTTGGACGTGGTTTACTCTGAACCTCAAACATAACGCCATAGTTAGTTTCTCGTTTAAAACCAATTAAGTCGCCGAAGTTTTTTCCGGCGTTTAAATCATCGTCTAAGTTATGAATCAGGATAATGCCAGTTTGCTTTAGCGTTGTTAGCGCATCATTCAAAATGCTAGCTGAAGCCTTGCATTCTATGGCGCAAAACCGAGGTAATGATTTCATGGTTTTCGCCGCCCAGCTTTTGCGCTCGATAGCAGCGGGATCATAGCGCGCGTGACCAGGCCTATGTTTATATAACCATTGCGCTGTGTAATGCGATACAGTTTCCTTATCTGGCCAGCGGATATTAATGCGGGATGAGCTCGGTCGGTCACTCAGTTCTAAGTTAAAGTCTTGCGGGGCGATGTCTAGTGCTACGGTAGTGAGGTCAAACGTGCGCTCACCCGTCTGCGGGTGCAATTCGGCTTGGTCGTTATCACGTAACCAGATATAGGGTAGTTCTGAGGTCGATCCGTCGTCCCACGTAACGCAAAAGCAATTCTTTTTGGGGTGCACTTTACTGAAATTCATAAGCAATTGACTTAGCATTATTTTTGAACTGGTATGATCAGTCTGGCGCAATCCTTATTTAACTGCAACGGCTCATCTCCAAATAGCGTGTCGCGAACTAACCGCCTTGCGTCGCATTCAGACAACCGTAGGAAATAACGAACTAGAACGATTGCTATCCATCGTAAAACCCAATAAATTGCACGCGAACGCTTGTTAGTAAAGCCTCAGAACAAACTCAAACCGGAAAGTAGTTTATGAAGTACGATTATATCATTGTAGGGGCTGGCTCAGCTGGCTGCGTTTTGGCCAACCGTCTAAGCGAAGATGCATCGGTCAGCGTGCTGTTATTAGAAGCCGGTGGCAAGGATCCGTTTTGGGAATGGCAAATACATATGCCTGCCGCGCTGGCGTACCCGATGAACGGCACCCGCTACAACTGGGATTACCACACCGAACCCGAACCATTTCTAGGCGACCGAGTAATGCATTGCCCGAGAGGCAAAGTATACGGTGGATCTTCGTCGATTAATGGTATGTGCTACATCCGTGGTAACGCGCTTGATTACGATCGTTGGGCTAAAGAAGACGAGTCTCTCAGCCATTGGAGCTATACCCATTGCTTACCGTATTTTCGTAAGGCCGGTAATCGAAATACTGGCGCAGATGATTATCACGGCGACTCGGGGCCGTTAAGCATTACCAAAGGCGGCAGTGATAACCCTTTGTTCAAGGCATGGACAGACGCTGGCCAGCAAGCAGGCTACCCCTATACCGAAGACATGAATGGCTATCAACAAGAGGGTTTCGGGCCAATGGACCGAACCACTCGAAACGGCAATCGTGGCTCTACTGCGGTCGGCTATTTACGGCCGTCGATGAAGCGCTCAAACCTAACGGTTATTAAGCGTGCACATGCTAAGCAATTGTTGATGGACGGCAAAAAAGTGATCGGTGTAGAGTTCGCCAAAGGTAACAGCAAGCGACCTAAAACACAGCAGGTTTTCGCTGATAAAGAAGTGATTCTTTCTGGCGGCCCGATCAACAACCCTCAACTGCTGATGCTCTCTGGTATTGGCCCAGCTAAACAGCTTAAGCAACATGCAATCGAACTAAAACACGAACTGAATGGGGTAGGCGAGAACTTACAAGATCATCTTGAGATCTATTTACAAATGGAGTGCACCCAGCCGGTTTCTCTATTTAAGTATTACAATCTTTTTGGCAAGGCAATTACCGGTGCGCAATGGCTATTCACTCGAACAGGGTTGGGCGCCACTAACCATTTTGAAGCTGGTGGTTTTATTCGCAGTAAAAAGGGCGTTGAGCATCCAGATTTGCAATATCACTTTTTCCCTATGGCGGTTCGCTATGACGGCAAAAGTGCCAATGGTGGTCATGGTTTCCAAGCGCATGTTGGCTCCATGCGCTCGCAAAGCAAAGGGTCGGTTACACTGCGTTCAGGCGACTACCGAGACAAACCGAAAATCATCTTTAACTACATGTCCAAGCCCGAAGACTGGCAAGAGTTTCGCGCCGCGGTAAGGCTAACACGCGAAATATTTCAGCAGCCAGCATTTAAGCCTTTTGCCGGCGAAGAAATATCTCCTGGAGCCGATGTTCAAACCGACGAGCAACTCGACGCATTTCTAAAAGATGCGGTTGAATCGGCCTATCACCCGTCGTGCACCTGCAAGATGGGCAGTGATGATATGTCGGTTGTAGATGGTGATTGCAAGGTTCGCGGCCTAGAGGGCTTACGAATTGTTGACTCATCGATAATGCCCTCGATTGTTAGCGGCAACTTAAATGCTCCGACGGTGATGATCGCTGAAAAAGCCGCTGACATTATTAAAGGAAACGGTGGATTGCCAGTCAGTGATGCGCCGGTTTACCGGGCTGAGAACTATATGCAGAGCCAGCGCTAGGGGCGCTAGATCATACGAGGGAAATTTGTTGGCTAGTTTGAGACCGCGATTATTCTTCGGTTTCGTGTTCGAGAAAAGACTTGGTAAATTTTGACAATATTATCGTCAAAATTAATTCATTCTATGAGAATCTGCTTAGTAGTGCGGGGCGACTACCCATAATCACCAAAGTATTAAACGCATAAACTTACAAAAACGCGATAATACTGTAAATACTTATATTGCTTTTGGATAGGGCATTTAAATAGGTAATTCATGATGGGTAGTCATCGGACTTGCTCTGCTTTAAACTACACAACGTCAATACGCTTGCACGTGTTGCGGAATAAGGATTACCAATCATCAGAGAACAATGACCGCTTATCATTAACTTGTTGAATATATAGCGCTTGTCCATTAGCCTAGAAGTTCTTATTCGGCAAAGCTTAATAGTCAATAAATCATAAACGGTCATGTCTAGAAACCTTCTCAGTCTATTAAAATATAATGTAAGACAAATACTGTTTGATCTAACTTGCTAAGTACGAATGACAATGCCCAGCGCTAATTCAAATCGCTATTTGGTTTTGAATGAAATACGGAAAAATATAAGAAAAGGTAAATTAATTTACCTTTTCTTTGTTCTATCGGCTACATACTCAACGGCATTATACGCAGCTTGTAGTGCAGACGTTTCCCAACACCAAAACCTTACTGATCAAATAATTAACTGCGAAAACGAACTCGATGAAAGAGTGCCTGCTACCGTATCGGACATTCGCTCGTGGATATATTTATCAAACCTCTATCAACAATCTGGCGATACTAATAAGGCAAAAAAACTACTGACCAAGATATCAACAGAAGCCAAAGTTATTGGAATTAAAGCGCAATACCACGTTTCATTAGCTCAAGGAATAAACGAGTACTCCTCAAAAAACTACCTTAACTCACTCGAGCATTTTAAAGACTCTCTCAATTTGGCAAACAGCCTACAAGACCCCCTGCTTATAGCAAACGCCTACAACGCGCTAGCAAATATTACACAAGTATTTTCTGATTATGAGTCGATGTCAATTTTGCTTGAAAAGTCACTTCAGATATATAGGCACTTTCGCGATCATGCGGGCGTCGCGAAAGTGCTTAATAATTTAGGCAATGCCTATCGTCTCAATAATAGACACAATAAGGCTATCGTTATATATCGAGAGGCATTGACGCTACATTTACAACAGAAGAACGAGCTTAGCGCGGCACATACTCGAATGAATATGTCCCATTCATTAATTAGTATGGGTAACGAATTACACGCCATTGAGTTACTTAAATTAAGTTCAAGCGTTTTTTTAGAGTTTGGTGCATATCATCGCCTCATAGAAGCTAACGCATTAATTGCAAGATCACATTTAAATTTAGCCCATATGGATGAAGCCGAAAGGTACTTGAAAAAAAATCAAGAATTAAAGCCACAATTAGACAATAGCCATTTTGATTCTGGTTCGGAGTTAGTTCAAGCAAGCTGGTACCAAGCAAATAAGCAGGCCGCCTTAGCGGAGGAAATTTTAGTAAAAGGAATATCTGAGACGCAAGCTCAAGGTAATACTGAACACCTTAAAAAATACCTAAATACATTAGCAATACTGTTAGATAACGAAGGTAAACATGATGAAGCGGTGCAATATTGGCAGCAATATTCAAATATATTATCTGAACAGCTTGCACACAAGAATAGCTACTTCAATCAATTAAAAATAGGGCAAGGAACAGCATTGACACAGGCAATGAGCAGCGGAAAACACAAAATAAGTTTCCCTTTCAATTACTCCTTGCTCATTGGCCTTGGTTTGATTTTATCTTTCATTTTTAGTGTCTTTTATTACTTCAAGCCGCGCCTCACCAGCAGTAAAAAAACAATTGAGGATGAAATACCGTTTTCTCAAAAAGCGGACATTCGTCAACAACTGGTTGAGCTAATGCTAATGGCATTACAGCTGTGGGAACAAGATATTCAACTAGGCCGCATAGAGCTTGCTGAGCAAAGCAAAGTTTGGAAAGTAACGATTGACGACGGCCGCCTTAGAGTGAGAGCAATGGAACGTTATTTAAGCATTGAAAAGCTTCCCCAAAATCCTCGGGTACATAACGTGACGAAAACATGCAGTTTTGTTTTAGCAAGGTGCCAAACAGACTCAATATTACGCACTAAACTTAATCATCAATTAACAAAATACCATGAGATGATGAAGCTCCACGCTACGAACGCATTAGCCTAAATATGTGCTGACTAAATTCAGTCAAGTGTTCTAAAGTTTAAAAGTTGAGGTTTAACCATGTCATTTAAGCCTCGATTAGTGATTAAAGGGCCTCTGTATTAATTGCCAAAAACGGGTGGAATAAGGCCTTATTTTGGTAACGCTCAGATTTGTATGACTTTCAGACTATTTAATCGGCTTTTTAAGCGCTTATTGATTACAGCGTAATTCTCATCATGTTTATCGGTTGATGTACATAGAGACCGTTTTTTATCCCCAAATCATCCCCAAACCATCCCAATATTGTCCTTTGCGGCGATCACTAGATACTCTACTTTTGTCAACAGGCTGAAGCAACGTATTAGCAGCTCACATTAGTGATTTCGTTTTGAGAGATTACTATCAATACTGAAGCGATATTAAATTTTGGCTCTGTAAAAGGAGTAATTATTTGGCGTTTTACAAACTAATTCATGAGAAAAATTATGAAAAAATCAAAATCAATAGCATTCTCGATAACAGTAATATTAATGTTGGTGTCGGGGGTTACGAGTGCTGCACCGTCGCCAAACGGCCTATATTCTTTTTTTTCCGGCTCTATCCTTTATAACGATGGCGTCTCACATCCCCATAGTAGAGTCGCAATGGGTCACACGTTGTCTGAATGCACAAATGATATCGCGCGACAACAAGCACACCTTCTTCTTACGCCAGGCGCTCTCATGTCGTTTCTGACGATAACTTACTGCAAGCGGTCTAGGTATAATAAAAATTATACTGTCTTTTCATCTGTTCATTCTGATGGTGACGATACAAACACAACTATTGGAAAACTTGAGGCTGAGTATTCTATTGATGAATACCGCAAAGAGAAAAGCAAACTATTGTCTTCTTCTGAGCAAAAAAAATCTGAGAAAATTGAGCTCGCTAAATTGAACCAAGACAGTACTACTATTGATGCAATAGTTGAGAACCTAGAAATTATTAATGCTATTGAATATGATGCACAAATCGAAAGGTTAAATAAGGACTATCGAATTGAGGAGTTTAGGGAAGCTGCGGAAAAGATATTTGATGATGCGGAGTTTGAGTATCTTTACAGAGAAGCCAACCAATAATTAACCTTTCTTAGGACAATAGCAATTCAAGAAGGCGCTCAAATTTTTTATATTATACAGAATAGAGCGTCTTTAATTTCAAGACTGTAAGCTGAACTGGTTATCTGCTCAACTCAAATGCTAAGGCCTCATAGACGAAAATATACCCAAATCTTCCCGATATCGCCCTGTTTTTATCCCGAGGATTGTTCTTTTGTGTGTAAGTATCTAATTTAGAGGTAAATTAGATACTAAATAAACCATGAAAAATTGTAATAGTAAATTCAGAATATGTAGATTGTTGGTGCTTATATTGAGTGCCCCTTTCCCCTACCTTGGTTTCGCACATTCTCTTCCTAATCATTTGTATACTGGCCCCGTAAATCAAGAGTCATGTGCTGGAATTAGGTACTCTTCCGATCGTATTGATGTCGGGATTATGAAAAATAGCGCTGAACAACTTGCTCTTGAAGCATCTCCCCCTGAAGCATTTCCAGCTCCTGAATCGGCACTTAATTATCATAGTGATCAGTGCCTTGCCTCTACTCCTATTACCCCTGATGGCCCTAACCAAGAGAGCAGCTGCGGACAATTTATGCTCGTGATGAATCAGAGCGGACATACTTGTGATGAAGAGACGGGGGCGTTAAAGAGCTATCATCGTGAAATCACCCAGCAAGTTTATTATCACGGCCCCGATAACTTTGTTAATGCAGCATTACGCCAAGGCTATCAAAATAGTGATGGGATTAGTTTTTCTTGCAATATATGTGTTGGCAGTGAACGCCTCCAGTTTAAAACAATGGCTGGGGTAGTTAAGTCAGAATTTTTAGAAGGGGAAACTATCTTGATGGATTGGTGGGATGACTCCAATTATGGAGATACATTTAGCGGCTTTTCTTTGATTATTTCAAAGCGCTTGATTGGTGTATCAGGTGGGTGGTTACCGCTTACATCGTATGATAGTCCCAATCCCTTGAGTTCATTTACGCCGATGAGCTTCGATTTAAAGGATGAGGTAAATAATCGACAATCGGTAAACATAAATTTTGATCGAGGCTATGATTACCAAGTAATAATAAGAAGGCAGCCACCGCTACGGACGCTTGGTTTAACAAAACATTATCAAAGTGCTCATTATTTTACGGTTATTGGCAGTGAATGCAGTTTCCTTTCGGATGACATGGAAAAGTGTCTGCCAAAAGGCTTTAATTGATCTTAGCTGCCATCAAATTGGGTACATGTATGCAACTGGTTCTGGATGCGCTGGGTCACTTGGAATTTATTCCACCGTGTATATTAGGACAGTCATATTAAGAAAAGAAAATCGCCAGAATTTTAAATCCTTTTCTTGCCTGTTTCCCGAATCGGCGAAATAGGCAAGCATAATGGTCGAAATCGTATCCCTTCTAATATAGCTGCGGGATATCACCCAAATTAGCGTAAATGGTTTTCAATTGAGTGTAATACTCAACGGCTTGTAAACCGTTCTCGCGGCCAATGCCTGATTGTTTATAGCCACCAAACGGAATTTCAGCCGGTGTTACATTGTATTCGTTAATCCACACCATGCCTGCCTGAATTTTGTTGGCAACGCGATGTGCACGGCTGAAGTCTTGAGTGAATACTGCACCAGATAAGCCAAAATCTGTATCGTTCGCGCGTCTTAAAGCGTCGCCTTCGTCGGTGAATGGCAAAATGGATAATAGTGGGCCGAATACTTCTTCTTCAACAAACGCCATGTCATCGGTGCAATCTGCGAAAATCGCCGGGTTAATATAGAAGCCGCCTTTTAATTCAGGCTTATCAGGCACATCGCCGCCGCAAACATGTCTTGCAGCACTATCTTTAGCGATCTGCATATAGGCTTTAACTTTTTCATAGTGCTCGGCTGATACCAGTGGCCCCATGTCCGTCGACGGATCAAACGGATTGCCAATTTTCATGCCGTTGGCTCGTTTAGCCAATTTCGAAATCAGCTCTTCATAGATATCTTGATGCACAAAAACGCGGGTGCCGTTTGAGCAAATCTGGCCGGTTGAGTAGAAGTTAGCTGCAAGAATTCCGTTAATGGCGTTATCAATTTTGGCATCTTCATACACGATTATGGGTGACTTCCCACCGAGCTCTAGGGTTACTTTCTTCAAGTCCTTGGCGCTGTGAGCCATCACCACTTTACCGGTTTCTACTGAGCCGGTTAGCGTTACTTTGGAGACGTCTTTGTGACTGATCAGTGCCGAACCTGCATCACGTGCTCCTTGCACCACATTGAAGACGCCGTCGGGTAAGCCGGCTTCGGTATAAATCTCGGCTAGCTTTAAGGCGGTGAGTGGTGTTTGCTCAGCGGGTTTAAATACCATTGTATTGCCACAGGCTAAGGCTGGAGCCGATTTCCACATGGCGATCTGAATAGGGTAGTTCCATGCGCCGATTCCAGCACAAACACCGATCGGTTCGCGGCGTAACATGGCGAAGGCATTGGGTGGCAAATCAATGTGTTGGCCGTGCAGGGTTTGAGCAACCCCTGCGTAGTATTCCATCACCTCAGCTCCGGAAGTAATATCGACACAACTCGTTTCGGCTATCGCCTTGCCGGTATCCAATGTTTCTAGTTCGGCTAATTCTTGATTACGCTCGCGTAGGATTTCTGCGGCACGGCGAAGAATGTTTCCGCGTTCGGCGGCAGGCATTGTTGACCATGTTTCAAATGCTTGTTTAGCGGCGCTTACGGCGGCATCGATTTCAGCGGGCCCGGCTATTTCCACGTCGCAAATTTTTTCGCCAGTGCCTGGGTAGCAAGTGCTGAATGTCTCACCGCTTTGATTCGATACATATTTGCCGCCAATGTAGCTGCGTTGAGTGTCGAGTTTGCTGTCTGGGCTAAAATGCGCTTTATAGGTCATAGATTAATTTCTCCGCCATGTGCTGAGGTCTCATTCGGTCACATGGCTGTATTTTAGGTTTGTTCAGAACTACTGATGATCGGCTAACTTTCAGCCAGTGCCTTCGCCGATGCCGTCTCGGCGGCAAGCTGGGCTGCTGCGGCATATTGATCGGGGTCAAGGAAAAGCAGTCGCACGGTCGCCAAGCCAGGGCCTAACTGGCGAAAACTGGCTACCATGACATTAAATTGCCCGTCCGCTTCTTTAACAATGCCCGGGATATTGAACATGGTATCGCCTTGCTCGCTGTTCATAGGATTAAGCGGAGCATCGGCCTGCAAACGTTCTTTAATAGCAACCATCATCATGGCGAGCGAATTTCGAAACTTGCTGAAGTTGAGCTTACCAACATACAGTGATGTGTCGAGCGATAACTCACAGAAAACATCACCGGATTCGCCAGTGTCGATTTTCATAAACGGCGAGGGTTCGCCCTTTAAAATGGCTTGGAACATTATTTTAGCCGATTCGCGAGACTCACCAAAAAAGTGATGATCTAGGTTTTGGATTACCGCTGCGAGCAATAGCTTGGGCGGCAAAGATACTTGCTGATGGCTCATAAGGCTTTCTTATCGATGGGTTATCTGACGTTCAAAGTATACAACGGATTGCTCAACAGTCGACGTCACATCTGCTCGATGTTGATGGCGCGAACTGTTTACCTAAGAACTTATTTGGTTGAGCTAAAAATTAAAGATTTGATTAGAGAAATCAGCATTAACATCATCACAAATGAAAATGGCAGCGCACCAATGATCATTGCAGACCTTAGTGTGGCCAGGCCACCAGCGGCTAACAACGATGCAATAACGGCGGTAAAAATCACTCACCAAATAATAATATGTTGGGTGCTTTTTTGACCTTGATTACCCCCTGAGGCGAGTGTAGTGACAATCAATATGGCCGAGTCGACAGAGGTAATTAGGTAGGTTAGCAGTAGCACCACGATCACGGCTGACATCACTGCGGCCAGTTCTGGCGACAGTATTAAATTAATAGTTTGGTAGAGCTGCGCTGATATGTTGGCATTAACAATACTGCCTTGAGCTACTCCACTGAGCTCAAGGTTAATCGCGGTGCCACCGATTAGGGCAAACCAAGTTAGGCAGGTTAATGATGGAACAATCATTGCCCCCAATACGTATTCCCGAATAGTGCGCCCACGTGATACTCGGGCCAGAAATAAGCCGACAAACGGTGCAAATGCAATCCACCACGCCCAGTAGAAGATCGACCACGCACACTGCCATTCGGCCAGTTCTTTATCTTCTTTAATGTCCCAAACCGTAAACGACATTTCCGCTAAATTGACCAGGTAGTCCCATATCGCAAAACCAAAGGCGTTAATCGCAAAGCCTAATGATCCAAAGGTTACAAAAAATACCAATAGAAAAAAAGATAAGCCCATATTGATATTCGAAAGCCATTTAATGCCTTTGTTGACACCCGACATTGCCGATAAGGTTGACGCACCAAGCACAACTAACAACGCCACAAATTGAGCGGCGAAGCTGGGGGAGCCGTCTGTGTTCATCAACCATTGCGCGCCACTAATATTGAACACGCCGGAGGCGAACTGGGAGACGCCGTAGCCGATCGTTACGCCAACACCAATAATGGTGGCTAAAATTGCCGCGATATCTACCACATGGCCGAGCCAACCTTGCACCGCTTTGCCGAACAACGGTTGTAGCGACGATCTAATGGTTAGCGGTAAGCCTTTGTTATAGCTAAAATAGCCGAGAGCGATGCCGATAATCGCATACGAACCCCAGGGTGTTAGCGCGTAGTGAAAGAAACCCCATTTAAACGCGTTGCGCACATTATCTGCATCTAAGCTGGTGCTTAAGCCTTGAATTGTATCTGGGTTAGTGGCGAAGTGAAAAATCGGTTCGGCGGTCGAGTAGGTCAACATACCGATGCCAATACCGGCACCAAACATCATTGAGAACCAAGAAAATAAAGAGAACTCAGGTTTATCATTTTTCAGACCGAGCTTGATTCGTCCCGTTGCTGGAATAATGGCGAGAAGCATGACGGCTAGCATGAAAATCGCGGCGCTAAACATATACCAAGAACCAAAGTAAGAGGTGGTCCAATGTTGCAGGTCTAATAATGTTTCCTTTGCCTGCGTGGGAAGCAGCACCGCCCACGCGATTAAGCATAAAACCAAGACCTTTGGCGTGATAGAAACTATTTTATTAAAGCCTTGATAAAAACCTGATTGAGCGGTGTTAACGGAAACGTTAGCTGGCATTCATTATCCTATTTTTGTATCTGAGACCTCTGCATAACTCAGGGACGAAATAAAAATAGGTTGGAATGTCTCCAATTGAGGCGAAAAACGCGGCTAATAGCTGGCTATTGGCGAGTTTTTCAACGAAAAGTGGGGGCATTACAGACATTTTTAATCGTTCGTCGAGTTATGTTGAGGT
>JAFMHC010000309.1 GCA_017854775.1 Gammaproteobacteria bacterium
AATTGGCCCCGAAATAGTCTTTCCGTCAGCGCTGATGTTTCTTAACTGGGCGGCAATAACCTTGGCTTTGCCGATCACATTGACCACCGCGCGGCCATTTATAACGTTTACTCCGGAAGCTCGTAGCGTCGCGGCTAAATCGGCACCAGCACCATCGGCTCTTGAATCAACCAAAGTAACGTCACTAGCACCGCTTTTTTTCACGTCAATTGCGGTTTGATAAGCGCTGTCGTTATTAGTAAACACCAGCGCTTTGTCTGCCAGTTTAACCGCATAGCGATTGATATAGGTAGACGCAGCAGAGGCTAACATTACACCAGGGCGATCATTATTGCCGAACACAATCGGCCGTTCATGAGCCCCGGTCGCCAACACCACGTGCTTGGCTCGAACCCGCCAAACGCGCTCGCGTGCGCCCGCTCTGTCACTCAAAGAGAGGTGATCAGTTAAACGCTCAGCAATGGTTAAAAAGTTGGCATCGTGATAACCAAACACCGTCGCTCTGGGGAGAACGGTCACATCGCCCATGTCACTAAGTTCAGCAATAACCCCAGCGGCCCATTGAGGTGCGGCAATTGAATCGACGATTGCGCCGGATGACAACAAACGCCCGCCAAGCTCCTCTTGCTCATCAGCAATCATAACGCGAGCGCCTGAACGCCCGGCGGCTAAGGCGGCCATTAGTCCAGATGGGCCAGCGCCAACGACTAATACATCGCAGTGCGCATTGGTTTTTTCATAGTGATCTGGGTCAAGCTCTTTGGGAGACTCACCCAAACCAGAAGCTTTGCGAATAATGTGCTCGTAAGTCATCCAAAACTGTTTCGGCCACATAAACGTTTTGTAGTAAAAACCGGCGGGTAAAAAGCGAGAAAACGCGCCAAACACTGACATTACGTCAAAATTCACACTGGGCCAGGCATTGGTGCTGGTAAACACCATGCCTTGATATATTTGTGCTTGCGTACCACGTACATTCGGAATAGTTAAGGCACCCTGCTCTACCTGAAATAACGCATTTGGCTCTTCTGCGCCATCACCAACAACGCCTCTTGGCCGATGGTATTTCCAGCTACGACCGATTAATGTTACCCCATTGGCTAGCAGGGCTGAGGCGATGGTATCGCCTTGGTAGCCTTGGTATTGCTTGCCGTCAAAACTGAAGCTAATCGGCTTAGATCGGTCAATACGACCGCCGCTTGGGAGGCGAGCCATTATTGTTGCCCCTCAAATTGCTCTAAGCTCGGCTGCGGGTCGCCAACTTTATAGACACACTTAAACTTATAGGTCACGGTGTCGCGCACCGCGTTAAACCATCGTCGACATCCCGCTGAGTGATTCCACATCTCACGGTGCAATCCTTTAGGGTTGGCGCGATAAAACACATAGTCGGCCCACTGCTGATCACTCATCGCATCGGTGTCTAGAGGGCGGGCAATATGCGCTTCACCGCCATAGCTAAACTCGCTTTCATCGCGCTGACCACAATAAGGGCATTCAATTATTAACATTTTCGAAACTCCCAAGATGGACTAGAGGGTGGACTAGAAGACAGACTAACGCATGCACAAAAATACGCATTAGTGGGCGACGCCAGCAGCGCCATGCTCATCGATAAGAGCGCCAGAGATGAACCGATCTAGTGAAAATGCGGCATTCAGTTGATGCGCTTGATCATTAGCCATGGTATGGGCAAGCACCCAACCAGAGCCAGGTGTGGCTTTAAAACCACCGGTACCCCAACCGCAATTGAAATATAGGCCTTTGATATCTGTTTTGCTGATGATTGGGCATGCATCTGGGCACGTATCGACAATGCCACCCCACTGGCGGTTCATACGTACACGACTAAAAATCGGGAACAACTCCATGATCGCCGCCATCGTATGTTCAATGGTGGTGAAACTGCCGCGCTGACCGTAGCCATTGTAGCTATCGATACCCGCGCCAACCACTAGATCACCTTTATCTGACTGACTGATATAGCCATGCACCGCATTCGACATCACCACGGTATCGAGCACCGGTTTGATGGGTTCAGACACGAAGGCCTGCAACGGATGGCTTTCAATCGGTAGGCGCAAACCAGCCAAATCGGCTAATACGCTGGAGCTACCTGCGGTTACTACACCAACCTTTGGTGACTCAATATAACCTTGGCTGGTTTCAACCCCTTGAATTTCGCCATTCTCGCGACGAAAACCGGTGACTTCGCAATTCTGAATAATGTCGACACCCAGCGCATCGGCGGCTCTGGCAAAACCCCACGCAACGGCATCATGCCTAGCGGTGCCGCCTCGCGGTTGAAACGACGCCCCAAGCACCGGATAACGGCTGTCGGGTGAACAATTTAAATGTGGTATGCGTTTCGAGAGCTCGACCGCGTCGACCACTTCACCGTCGACTCCGTTTAGGCGATTGGCGTTTACGCGACGCTGAATATCCCGCATGTCTTGCAAGGTATGACCTAGATTATAGACCCCTCGTTGACTAAACATGACGTTGTAGTTGAGGTCTTGACTCAAACCTTCCCAGAGCTTCATCGACTTTTCATAGAGCTGCGCGGCTTCGTCCCAAAGATAGTTAGAACGCACAATAGTAGTATTTCGACCGGTATTGCCGCCACCGATCCAGCCCTTTTCTAGCACCGCGATATTACGCAAACCATGCTCTTTGGCCATATAGTAAGCACTTGCTAATCCATGACCACCGCCACCGACGATAATCGCGTCATAGCGTTTCTTAGGCGTTGGGCTGCGCCAAGCGCGCTGCCAGTTCTCATGGTGACTGATGGCGTTTCGCGCCAATGAAAAAATCGAATATCTACTCATGTTTTACTCAAATCTGATTTAACACTCAATAACGTTAACCGCTAGGCCGCCACGTGACGTCTCTTTGTATTTGGTTTTCATGTCTGCACCGGTATCGCGCATGGTTTTAATGACTTTATCGAGCGAGACGAAATGTGTGCCATCACCGCGCATCGCCATTCGTGCCGCATTAATAGCTTTCACTGCGGCCATTGCATTGCGTTCAATGCAAGGCACTTGTACTAGCCCACCAACGGGGTCGCAAGTAAGCCCAAGATTATGTTCCATGCCAATTTCTGCGGCATTCTCTACTTGCTCAGGCGAGCCGCCCAAGACTTCACATAAGGCACCAGCCGCCATCGAGCAGGCGGAACCAACTTCGCCTTGGCAGCCAACTTCGGCACCCGAGATAGAGGCATTTTTCTTAAACAGCGTACCAATCGCCGCCGCTGTTAATAAAAAGCGAACCAATCCGTCATCATTCGAGCCGGAAATGAATTTGTGATAGTAGTGCATGATTGCCGGAATGATGCCTGCCGCCCCGTTGGTAGGAGCGGTTACCACTCGGCCACCATTGGCATTTTCTTCATTTACCGCCAGCGCGTATAAATTCACCCAATCGAGCACCGACAATGGGTCACGTAACGAGGCTTCAGGTTGCGCCTTCAAATCTTCGTACAACTCAGCAGCGCGGCGTTTTACTTTCAAGCCGCCAGGCAACACGCCTTTCTGCTCGCAGCCGCGTTGAACGCAGCCTTTCATAACCGACCAAATTTCAAGCATGCCCGTTCGAATCTCTTCTTCGGTACGCCACATTTTTTCGTTTTCAAACATTACGTCACTAATCGACATGTTGTTTGCACGAGTAATTTTTAGTAGCTCATCAGCGGTGTCAAATGGGTAAGGTAACTTAGTGGCATCAGGCACAATGCGATCAGCCCCCATAGCCGCTTCGTCTAATACAAAACCGCCACCCACTGAATAGTAAATTTTACTGACTAATTCCTGCCCAGCGTCATTAAAGGCCATAAACTTCATGCCATTCGAGTGACGTGGCAAGGTCTTTCGGCGATGCATGATTAAATCGTGTTGTTCATCGATAGTGATAGCATGCTGGCGATTCAATGAAATCATCTTAGAACTGCGAATAGTAGCAAGCTGCTCGTCGACAAGATCAACGTCAACGCTCTCTGGCAGATCGCCTTGCAAGCCTAGAAGAACCGCCTTGTCCGAGCCGTGACCTTTGCCCGTGGCACCAAGAGAACCGTAGAGCTCAACCTGAACACGGCCAACCTTGGTCAATGCGCCACTATCGTTGAGCCCATCGACAAACCATTTTGCTGCTCGCATAGGGCCAATCGTATGTGAGCTTGATGGCCCAATACCAATGGTAAATAAATCAAATGCGCTGATGCTCATGTCGGTTTCTCAAAAGGAGTTATAGGGTTAGAGAATATAGCAGCAAAGTAAATCAACTTAACCATCTACGACTCGCTATTGTGCAGTCGCGACTCCCACGCAAAAATAAAAATTACACAAAAGCAT
>JAFMHC010000310.1 GCA_017854775.1 Gammaproteobacteria bacterium
CCAACCATTGCTCTTTCAGCTATTTTTCGATTCTCAGAATCATATACAGCAAAAATATTGGTTGAAAAAGTGTTAGGTGTGTCGTTATCACCTTCAGTGGTAATAAAAGCCATTTTTTGAGATTCTATTTCTTCAACAGAATAATTAGGTAATTTGTTAGCACACCCAGTTAAAATGATACTGATTATTAATACATGTATATATTTCATTCGATTATTTTACTTTGCTAATTAGTTTATCTGCATAACAGCTTATTACTGCGCACGCTCGGTTTCCACCGGAGTACAATTCTAGGTTTATTTTGTAGACCTCTGTTTTCATTATGGTTTTCCTTACATATTTTTTTAAATGGATAACAAAGCGACCCAGCTCTGTTTCCACAATAACAGTGCGGGTATGTATTCTCAATAATTCTTTTAAGATGTTATTTTTATTAGATTTTCACTGGAGTTCTAGATTGCTAACGCGCAGCTGGCGGTGTGAAAGTGGGCGACCTTTTTTATACTTGCTTGATATACTGTATAAAACCCTAGTTTTTAGAGTGCTTTCGACATAGGCGTTCAAGAGCCTGCGAAGCTTCAACAAGGTTTTATCAGGTTACACAAAAAGCCAAACTCAATAACTCCGGGTAGTCATACATAAAATCTCTATTCACCCAATACGGCGCACTTAATATCAGGCTGCCACCGAGCATAAAAAATAAGCCCCCAACCCACTGAAACGAACGATTACTAATGGCTTGTTTAAACCGTTTGTAAAGCAAGCCGGTAAATATTAACGATGGCATTGTTCCTAAACCGAAACCCAACATGGTCAGTGCCGAGGCTGAAACATCGTTGGAGAACACATTAACAAGCAAGACGCTGTATACCAATCCGCAGGGTAAGAACCCCCATGCTAAACCGGTTATTAGCGATTGGCTTTTGCGATTACTTGTATGGTTAATTAACTTACTCACTGGGCGCCAGACAGCGGCACCTAAGGGTTCTATAAATTGGAATGGTCTATGCTTCCCTAACAGTATTTGCAAGCCAATGAGAAATATCACCACCCCAGTTGCGATTCTCAACCACTTCGCGCTGTTTGTGATATTTAGCCCATTGAACGTGGCGTAGCCGATATAGGTAAAAAAAACTCCGGCAAATACATAGGTGATAATACGCCCAAAATTCATTAACAATAGATGGGTCAGTGCCTCTTTCCGCGACCTCAGTGTTACTTCTTGTGAGCCACCCGCTTGCATCGCCATTTGCAAGCCCCCGCACATGCCAGCGCAGTGAGCACCTGCTAGCAAACCTAAGATTAGGGCAGATAGAAATGTCATTTATCAGTCACTTGGGTGACTCATCATGACGCTCTTCAGGGTCATCTAAAACCGACAGGGCGGGTGAATCTAAGTCATCAAATTGACCACTCTTAATAGCCCAAAAGAATGCCCAAATCGCTACTCCGAGTAATACTAAACTCAACGGAATCAGCAAATAAATTATTTCCACGGATTACCTACCATCAATGTTGCGTGGTATTCGGTATTTCGCTGTAATTAATGCGCAAGGCATTCAAAACAACCAATACCGAACTCAATGACATGCCTAATGCGGCAATCCACGGTGTCAACACTCCAGTGGCGGCTAGCGGCAAGGCAATCGCGTTATATACCAGCGCCCAGGCAAAATTCTGTTTTGTAATCATTGATGTTTTTCGAGCCGTAGCAATCAGACTGCGTAAATTATTAAGGTTTCCACTGAGCAATACCACATCAGCATTATTCAAAGCAAGCTCACTACCCGATGCCATCGCGATGCTTAAGTCAGCTGCGGCTAATACTGGCGCGTCGTTGATGCCGTCACCGACCATCGCCACCACCTCACCTAGATCTTGATGGTGACGAATTTGACCAACTTTATCAGATGGCAACAAGCCTGCTTCAAAGTCTGAGATAGCTAATTCCTTAGCCAAGCTTTCGACCGACGCTAGGTGATCACCGCTCAACAGCGATAGACCGACACCTTGGCCGTCATGACTAGAATTTTGGCTGCTCTTTATACCTTCGAGGCTAGATAAAAATGCGCTGGCTGATGGCCGTGTCTCATCCTCTAGCTGAACAATAGCTAACACCTCATTCGCGTCAGCAAGTAACAGCTCTGACCTAGTCGACATAGTATTCAGACCAAGTCCTTGAGCCTTTTCCGGCAACGGCTCAAGTATCCAGCTACGTTTACCCACTCGATACACGCTACCGTCGACTGTCGCGCTTATTCCTTGACCTATCTCTTGGCTAAAATTAGTTGCGGTAAGGCCCGTATAAATATCATTAAATGCAGTTGATAGAACATGGTCTGAGCCTTTTTCTAAACAGGCGATAATCTCTAAGCACTTATCTTCACTAACGGTGCTTAGCAGGCTAACCTTGTAAATTGACGGGCAGCCGCGGGTTAGTGTTCCTGTTTTATCAAAACACCAGCGAGTAACATTTAGTACTGAGTTCAGTGCGGTATTATTGGTTAATAAAACACCTTTACGCCGTAATGAGTAAGTCGCCGCGCTGCGCCCAACGGGGCTGGCTAACGCAAAAGCGCAGGGGCACATTGCAATTAACATGGCTAGGCAAACTTCAAAAACTCGTTCAGGGGCGATAAACGACCATACAATCGCGACAACGACGGTGAGTAGCAATACCGCTAAGACAAAATAACGACCGAGGAGCCGGCTCCCTTGCTGCTCTTGTAGGCTTGAGCGCTCGGCCGAGTTTATCGCGTTTTGCACTTTGGCAATCGAAGATGTTGACCAGCAACCGGTTGACTCTAGCACAACCGTACCACTGATTAGCTTGCTGCCGGCTAATACCGAACTCGCTACGCATTTATTAATTGCAAGCGCCTCCCCGGTAAGTAAAGACTCATCAAACTGCCCTGCTCCACCGGTAATTCTTGCATCAAAGGGAACGATAGCACCTTGTCTAAGCTGAATTTGATCGCCAGAAACGACATCAATCGGCTTTATCAATGTAGGCACGACTTGAGAACCTTGAGTTCGTTGCACTTCAATCGAGCTTGGAAGTAAGGCTTGCACATCCCTGCCTGAGCCTGAGAGTTTATGTCTTGCGCGCATTTCAATGTAGCGACCGAGCGAAAGAAAAAACACGAACATGACCGCCGAATCAAAGTACACATGCGAGCCAGTCCCGCTTAAGACTATGTATACACTGGGGAAATACGCTCCCGCAATTGCCAGAGAAACCGGTACATCCATGCCTAGATGTCGATTGCTAAGATCACTCAATGCATTGTCAAAAAATGGCTTGCCGGAGTAGAAAACCACCACTGTAGCAACCAACATACTGACCAATAGAAAGAAACGCTCTTGTTCGGGATCCATGCTTGCCAACCCAACTGTATTCGCGAAGTAGCCTGCGGTTGCATAGGTCATAACTTGCATCATGCCGAAGCCAGCAACCACAATACGCTTCACGGCTTTGTTACTCTGCTGTTTGGCGAGTTGTTGAATCGATGAGAAATCACCGACCTTACACGGTGACGGTTGGTAACCAAGTTGTGCGATAGTGTTAACAATACTAGACAGCGCTAGCAAAGGATCAACGACTAAAACACGTACTCGTCTAGAATCAACATCGGCTTGAAACTCAATGCTATTAGAGAGGCCGTTCAAGGCACGCTCAATTAACCATGTGCAGCTGCTGCAATACAGTCCATCAACAAGCAGCGTAATCTCTCGCTTGCCGTCTGGGCGTTGATCAACATAAGCTGAAGCCGAGGTGGGCGAATCTAAAAACTGCCATTCTGACACAGCATCGTTAGATGCTCTCGAATCACCGATATCATTTGCTACATCAGCGAAGAAATCTTCTTTATCAAGGCGATCACGGTGCTGGTAAAATCGCATAAGGCCGCGTTGGCTGATAAATTCAGCCGCCGCTTTACAGCCAATACAGCACATAGGCTCTAGCTGCCCATCGAGTTCAGCGCTTAGGTTGCCGTATTTAGGGATCGGTTCTAGGCAATGAAAACAAAGAGCCTGAGGTTTACTGGTAGCGTCAGTCTTAATACCGTCTAATGAGCCACGACGGATTGCAGGTTTCTTTATGTCCTGTATTAAGTCCTGCTTTTCGATATAAGGGTCGGCTGACTGCATCGCTGGTGTCGCTGGTGTCGCTGGTGTCGCTGGGCTATTGGTTGCAGCGCTAATTAGTTGTAGCGCTAATTGTTGCTGACAGTGTTAGTAATAATAATTGGGGCATTCTGATGCGCTATCACGAGAGTGACCATAGACGCCACTACCACCAAAAACGGTAGACCTATCATGATCCAGACCATGCCTACTTTGTACCACGGTGG
>JAFMHC010000311.1 GCA_017854775.1 Gammaproteobacteria bacterium
CAGCCGATGGGAAATCACTCTCGGTCGCCACGATAACGTTTTTACCTGGCTTCTCTGGCAACGCCATTAGCAATTTTGATAAGCCACTAGAAACATTCGTTTGCGGACAAAACTGGCTTGCCTGCGACTGTAATAAGTTGGCTAACGATTGGTTAAATTGGTTAACACCGTCCAACCAATGCGACCATATATCTTCAGCACCCGACCGCCAGTGATCTAGATAATTGTCTTTGAGAGCCTGTTCGGTTGATCGCGGCATCAAACCTATGGAGTGGGTCAACAAGTAGCGCCCATGTTGCGATGGATGAAATAAATCTTGATAATTCGACACTCGACTAACTCCTCAAACTTTCTTTGAGCCGCGACACATCGGTATAACGGCTGGGGATACCAGCAACATCCGCAGCCGAGCGAAGGTCGCAAAGCTTTTTCAAGCCACGCAACATGACTGGCAATGGCGGACCACTGGCGGTTAGGTCGAGCTTATCTGTCAGCTCTGCTTTATCGGCCGGCACTTCGATAAACTTTTTAATTAGCATATGATGGTGTTGCAAGGCCGTTTCGCCATGCGCATCACACACTTCTAAGAACATCGCTAGGTTACGTTTATACCATGGCTGATCGTGCTCTCCACGTTGATGGCATTCTAAAAAGCCATCCATCAAGCTGGGTCGGCGCATACAATCACGCAGTACTAATTGATCTTCTGGCCGCATAAACAAGAATTTGTCGACCAGCAGTTGTGAGTAATAAGGGTCGTCAGCACGGCATAGACCCAATAACAAATCAATCACATTGATGCCTGCGAAGTCACCCGCATTGGCTCCGCGATATTCTCTCAAACCAACCTTATGCGGTTTATAGTAAGGGCGAACATTGTAGAAAAAGCTATCGGTGTCGAGCTTGTCAAACAACTCTTGATTATTCACCACCACGTCGTTGAGCGCGCTCTTAGCCGCGACTAGCAAATCATAGGTGACTGCATGCGATACGCCCAACGGCAAGCACGCGAGTAAGGCTTGCGAGGCACGAATAAAGGCGAATACGCCACGGGTGTTGTATTCAATGAACAGCTTTTCGTCAGCTAAATTGGTGAACGACTTAGAGGTTCCATTTTGTGCGCTGTTATGGGTCTCAAGATGGGCTGAAGCAAACCGCGGAACCACCCCTAAGGAGGCGCCTAATTGCAGAGATAAGGCTGATGCTGCTTTTAAGGTGCGCTGCAGTGCGTCGCTGCGCAAATCATTATCAGTACCATCATCTTGATCTATTTCATGGCGTCGGCAGGCAGCCATGAAAAAACCGACATTACCGAGCAAATCAAAACCAGGATCAAAACCTTCGTCAGTATTGCCTTCAAGTAACAGCACTTGGATCAATTCATCGCCTTCACGAATTAGTTGGTTTTTTAGTTCAATGCCAACACCACTTAGATTTTCTGGGTCACTTTGTTGGTTATAGAGCAACTCAAGTTCGGTGTTTATTTGCTTAAAGCCATGGCGTATCCAGTGATCAAAATTCTGTGTATTTTCAGTTGTCATTATAGGGTCGAGATGGTGATTTTTATTAGCCTCACGATAGCAAATTCGCGTTAGCATGAATGGCTAAAAATAGATCCATTTTGCATTTTAACGATATGTTCTGCTAAAATTCTAAATTATATACATTAAATATAGCGCCGCATGGTGTTTTAATAGGTTTTTATGGATTCGATTGATAGGCAGATTTTACTCCAACTGCAGACAAATGCCCGAGTAACCAATGCGGAACTGGCTGATAAGGTAAATCTATCACCAACACCCTGTTTACGCCGAGTTCGCAAACTCGAAGATGATGGAGTAATCAAGGGGTATCGAGCAGAACTTGATTTAGATAAAATTGGCTTGGGTATTTCAGCCTTAGTATTTATTCAACTAACCCTAAACAGCACCGCCAACGGTGAACAATTTGAGCAAGCGATAAGTCGAATTCAGCGCGTGCAAGAATGCTTTGTATTAACCGGCAGATACGACTACCTATTACGCGTTGTAGCTCAGGACCTCTCTGACTATGAGCAATTAGTAAAAGGTGAACTCGCTAACATTCCGAATATCAAAACGATTGAGTCGACCATTGTCCTCAACCAATTAAATGCTAACGCCACCTTACCGCTGATAAAGAAATAATGACGAGGCTATAATCTACAGATCCGTTAAATAAACACAGCCCCGTCAAATTTCAATTTTTATGCTTGGGTTTCTAGCCTAGAATTCATAGCCAAGGCGAGCGTACCAATATCGACCGTTAAACGAATATGGCGAAAAGCCTGAAAACGCAAAAATTCGATTGAACGTTCCGCCAGGTCCACCGTTACGTGCATCACTGCTGAGGTCGGGGTATTCATCAAAGAGGTTATTTGCTCCAATTGATAGGTTAATAGCGTCAGTCACATTGACCGACACATCCAAATCGACAAGAGTGGCTGAGCCATATACGCCATCGTCTGAATCGTCACTCGCGGTGCCAGGCTGGGTAAATTCGCCATACCGCGCAACACGCAAGGTCGACGTCACTTTTTCAGTCAACCAAGTAGCGCTAAGATTGGTCTTAGTCTCCGGAGCCGACTCTTCAAAGCGTAACTGATCTCGTCGATCAAAACGAGTCACTCCTAATTGTTGCAGTACCGCTGGCTCAGGCGCTAAACGTGTGACTTCGGTATCACCGCTGTTAAACGCGGCAGTCAATTTCAGTGCCCCATAGCGACCAATATCAAAGCTATGGGTCGAAACAATATCAATACCCTGAGTACGAGTATCGATTGCGTTGGTGGTATAGCGAACTCGACTAACCCCGGTTAGCCCGGCCGCATTAAGTACATCGACTGCACCCTGCCCCGAAATATTACCAGAAAGTGCAATTCGATCATCTATGTCAATTTGATATAGATCTACCGTTAAATTCCAGTTATCGGTCGGATTCATCACTAGACCGAGAGACAGATTGGTTGATTCTTCAGGCTCCAAATCTTGTGCGCCGAGCGCTCGCGCTTCGGGTGAACTAACTTGAGCATGGAGCACATCATTAGGCACAGAGTTCACGAATATTGTCGACACAGAGGTGTAAAAACTCTGATTTAATGACGGCGCCCGGAAGCCAGTACTTAATGCGCCTCTTAGGGCAACACGCTCTGATACTTGAAAACGAGATGCTAACTTAGCATTAAAGGTAGAACCGAAGTCGCTGTAATCCTCGAAACGACCTGCAGCAGTGACGTTAAAACGTTCGCTCAAGTCTATATCTAATTCACCGTAGAGCGATATGTTATCGCGGTCTACGTTGGTTTGATTACGAGGAGAAAAACCTGGAAACACTTGCGAACCGGCTTGCGCCAGTCCGCCATTTTGGTTCAGTGCACCGGCTACCAATTGGAAAGACTCAAGTTGACCTGGCTCAATTTCATAGCCATCGCGACGGTATTCAGCCCCGAACGCGATAGATGAAGGTTTGGCGGCGATTTCAAGCTCTCGGCTGATATCAAAGTTAAGCGTTACCTGATCAAACGACAATGTGCCAGCATCAAAGCTTGTCGGGCTGCTGTTTCCAAGTGATACGTTTAGACTATTATTAACATTGAATTGCAGTTCATTTTTTCCATAATTAACACTTGCATCCCAGCCCCACTCGCCACGAGTACCACGAAGGCCGACAGCAAACGAGGTGTCATCAATGTCGGTTGCAATTAAGGGTAAAAAACCGTCAGGATAGATAGCCGGAAGGTTGCGACTGTCTTGAGCTCGACGGTAAAACCCGCCTGATTCGGACTCCCGATTTGCCCAGCTGCCGAAACTATACAGCTCTAGGTCATCTCGGATAGTGTAGCCCAAATTATAGAAGACAGCCTTCGACTCACTTTCATTTTGACCAAAACGATGATTATAACGGTGAATGGTCAACTCGCGAGGGTCTAAACTTCCATCGATACGAGCATAATTTTCTCGTCGGTCATAAGCAGATCGGTTGGTTGCATCCACGTCCTGTAATTCAGCACTTATATTCAGAAAGCCATTGTCGCCTAAGCCGAAACCATAGTTTGCCGCTACCGTTATTGATTCGCCGTCACTTAATGAGCGATCACCTCCTTCTGTAAATGCTAGATTACCATCAGCACCAACCGACACCGATTGAAGCTGTTTGACTCCGTCGACGTTAGTATCATGCTGACCAAAGTTGACGTTAAAGCTTCCGCCGTCTTTATTATCTTTGAGAGCAATATTGATAACGCCAGCGATCGCATCAGAGCCGTATTGAGCCGCCGCACCATCTCTGAGAACTTCAATATTTTTGATTGCTGAAGACGGTATACGACTCAGGTCAA